>JBJXFO010000110.1:0-27599 GCA_046154725.1 Parvularculaceae bacterium
GCGTGCTGCGCGAGGGCGTTGCCGCCGAGGTGATTGCGGGAATTGCGCGCGGCTGCATTGAGAGCGGGTGCGCGCTGATTGGCGGCGAGACAGCGGAAATGCCCGGCATGTATGCCGAAGGAGAATACGACCTCGCCGGTTTTTGTGTCGGCGCCGTCGAGCGCGAGAACCTTCTGCCGCGCGTGTGCGGTGCAGGCGACGTCCTGATCGGACTTGCCTCGTCGGGCGCGCATTCGAACGGCTATTCGCTGATCCGCAAGATCGTCAGCGATGCTGGCTTGTCTTACGAAAGTCCTGCGCCATTCCATCCGGCGCTGTCGCTCGGCGACGCGTTGCTTGCGCCGACGCGGTTGTATGTGAAGGCCCTGTTGCCGCTGTTGAAAGATCCGTCCGTGCGCGGATTTGCGCATATCACCGGCGGCGGCCTTACCGACAACGTGCCGCGTGTGTTCGATGAAGCGCTTGCTGCGCGCTTTGACGATTCAGCGCTCGCCTTGCCGCCCCTGTTCGATTGGCTGAAGCGCGAAGGAGGCCTGTCGACGGATGACATGCGCCGCACGTTCAATTGCGGGATTGGCGGCGTCATCGTCGCGGATAAAGCGTCGGCCGAACGGCTGATGGCCTTGCTCGTCGAGGCTGGGGAGTTGCCGCGCCTCATCGGCGATCTCGTCAGGGCGTAAAGCGATGACGCGCCTGCGGGTCGCTATCCTCATCTCCGGGCGCGGCTCTAACATGCAGGCGCTGATCGAGGCCGCCAAAGCGCCCGGCTATCCGGCAGAAATTGTTGCCGTCATCGCCAATGTCCCGGCTGCCGGTGGCCTCGCGATCGCCGCCGCCGAAGGAATTCCCGCGCGCGCCATCGACCACGCAAGCTTTGGCAAGGGCAAGGACGCCAAGCGTGCATTCGAAGCAGCGCTCGGCGACGCGTTGGAAGCCGCCGGCGCCGAACTCGTCTGCCTTGCGGGGTTCATGCGGCTGCTGTCGCCCGCGTTCGTCGATCGCTGGCAGGGCCGCCTCATCAACATCCACCCGTCGCTGTTGCCGGCGTTCAAGGGCCTCAACGTTCATGCTGAAATGCTGCGTGCTGGCGTCAAGATCGCGGGGTGCACGGTTCATTTCGTCAGCGCCGAGATGGATGCCGGGCCAATCATCGGACAGGCGACAGTTCCGGTTCTGGGCGGCGACACGCCGGAAACGCTTGCGGCGCGCATCCTGAAAGTAGAACACCGGCTCTATCCGAACTGCGTGCGCCGCCTTGCCTTGGGCGAGGTCGCGCTGTTCAGGCCGCCGTCTTCGCGCTGAAGCGCTCGCGGAAGTCGCGCACGCGCGCCGCGTTGGCGCCGAGATCCGATCCGCCAATGCGCGACTTTGACCGCAAATCGATACGCGTGCCGCCGCTCTCCGTTGGCGTCAGGCGAACGATGAAGTCGTCCTTGAAACCAAACCACTGCGAAGTCGATACCGCCTCGATCCGCCAGCCGGCGCCGGACTGATCGCCATCGGGGCCTTCGGCAAGGATGTCCATTTTCATGTCGGCGATGACGGCCCGCGCCGCGTCGCGCGCGGCCTCAAGGCTCGCGTCCGAGACTATCGGTTGAATATCGGGAAACGCCTTTTTTTGCGCCTCGGCGACGGTGATCCCATCCGTAGACTGAGGAACGGCGTCGTTGCCGCGATACTCGGCCGGATTCTTGCGCGGCAAGTCCGCCGCCGCAATGATTGCCGGCGGATTGTCAAAGTCTGTCGTCACTTCGTGGATAAAGGGATTGCCTTCAAACGCCGCCTTCATCTTCAGCGGCACAGCTGCTGCGCCGCCCGCGAGCAGCGCGGCGACTATTGCAAAAAAGCCCGCGCGCGCGCGCTTTGTCGCCATCGCGAAAATGCCGCCAATCAGCGACAGCCCTGCCGCGGTGAACAGCGGCGACAGCGACACGCCGCCAGCGATCGCCTTCGGCGCGGATATTTCCCGAATGATCTGGAGCCCGACGCTGTAATCCCAAAATCCGAGCTTTGTCCCCGGCCCTGCGACCGCAATCGCCAGCGCGCACAGCAAAGCGGCAAACCCGAAAAACCCGATAATGCGGCCGACCATGGAATGCCCCTCTTGTTGACGGTCACGCTTATAGGCGACGCGCCCGTTGAAGGACAACAAAGACCGCTACCCCCGGGCGTTGCAAAGCGGACCGCCGCTTCCCAATTACGAGACGTCGAAAGGGTTTTCATGGCGCGCCCCGTTACTATCATGCTGAAGCACGATCTTGGCGTCGTCGAGGCGAGCCGTCGCCTGCGCGAGGGTTGGGACAACCTCCGGGGCAATCTCGCGGGCGGCATGATGTTCCGGTTTGAGGAAACATGGGTGAGCGACACGACGCTGCAATTCACTGCCAAGGGCCTCGGGCAGACAATCACCGGCACTGTCGATGTCTTCCCGCAGCATGTGCGCATCGAAGCGACGCTGCCCGGCATTCTCGCTTCGCTTGCCGAAATCATCGCCGGGCGCGTTGAAAAGGAAGCAACGATCCTTTTGGAAAAGAAGTAAGTTCGAGCGATGACGGGCGAGGTCCCCGGCGCATGTATCGCCAACGTCTGCCCGCGCGATTAAAGGTGGGGTTAGCATCGTTGCGTAGATTTGCCCCATGACCTCCTCGCTGATCCGCCTGACCATCGCTGCCGCGCTTGCGCTTGAAGCCTGCGCGACATCGCCAGCGCGACAGACCGGGACGCCCTGGTCACAGCCCGCGCTGGCGCTTTGCCCCGGCACGTCTATCGCCAATGCGCCGGCGGCCGACGGCTATCGCCGCATTCTCGCGTATACGCCTACCATGCGCGTGCGCGGCATCGTTATCGCGCGAGCGCCGGCGCAGGGGTGCGTCTCGTCTGCGTTTGGCCCGCGTATCGGCGGGGCTGGCGCCTTTCACGAGGGGCTTGATCTGTATACTGGCGGCGCTCGCGAAATATCTGCGGGCGCGAGTGGCCGCATCACGGGCGCCGGCGAGCGGCGCGGCTATGGCCTGACCGTCGAAATCGACCATGGCGCAGGCGTTTCGACGCTCTATGCGCACCTCTCTGACATCGCGCCGGGCGTCCGCGAAGGCGCGCGCGTCGGGGCCGGGGCTGCGATCGGGCGGACCGGCAAATCCGGCAATGCAACCGCTATTCACCTCCATTACGAAGTGCTTGTCGACCGCCGGCCGATAGACCCCCTAGCCGCCGGCAATTAGGAATCGCGGCCATTTATGCTAAGGCCGAAGCGCCGATTTTAAAGACATCCCCCCTTGGCGCCGCCGACAAAAAAGCAACGCTTCCCCACCAAAGACGAAATTGCGGCTTTCCTGCGCGACTCCGAAGGCGAGATTTCGCGCCGCGAGATTGCGCGCGCCTTCAACGTCAAGGGAGATGACCGCGCAGCGTTGCGCACCATGATCAAAGAGATGCAAACCGACGGCGCCGTTCGCCGCACAGGACCCAAAAAAGTCGCGAGCGCCGATGCGCTGCCGCCGGTCCTGGCGATCGACATTCTCTCGGTCGATGACGACGGCGCCATGCTATGCCTTCCGTCTTCGTGGGAGGGTGAAACCGAACCGCCGATCATCCGACTGTCGCCAAAGGCCGCCGCCGAAGCAAAGCCCGCGCCCGGCGTCGGCGACCGCCTGCTCGCCAAGCTGACGCCAGCCGGCGATGATGGCTATGACGCACGCATCATCCGCCCGCTCGGGCGCGGCGCACATCGCTTTCTCGCGGTCTTTCGCAAGATGAAATCTGGCGGCGTTGCAGAACCCGTCGAGCGCCGCGCCCGCAACAAGTTTTCAATCGACGCTGGCAACGCAAAAGACGCAAAAGACGGCGATCTTGTCTGGATTGAAGCGACACCGCAGCGGGATGGCGCCCTCGGCCGCGCGCGCGTCAAGGAAATCGCCGGGCATGTCGACGATCGCGCCGCCTATTCGATGATCGCGCTCGCGGCTCATGACGCACCGGTCGAAATGCCGCGCGACGTGATCGAAGAAGCCGAACGCGCGATTCCGCCGCCCCTCGGCGATCGCACCGACCTGCGCGATCTCGGGCTGATCACCATCGATCCCGAAGACGCCAAAGATCATGACGACGCTGTGTGGGCTGCGCCGGACGAGGACCCCAACAATGAGGGCGGGTTCAAGGTTTTTGTCGCGATTGCCGATGTCAGCTGGTTCGTGCGCGCCGGCTCCCGTCTCGACAAGGAAGCGCAGCGGCGCGGCAATTCCATCTATCTGCCCGACCGCGTCGTGCCGATGCTGCCCGAGCGGCTTTCGACCGACCTCTGCTCCTTGAAGCCCGATGTCGATCGTCCGGCCATTGCGGTCGAAATGATCATCGATGCACAGGGGCAGAAGCGGCGGCACCGCTTCATGCGCGCAATGATGCGCAGCCACGCAAAGCTTTCCTATGGCGAGGCGCAGACGCTGATCGGCAACCCGCGCGCGACGGGGCCAGTTGCGGCGACGGTTCATGCTTTGCGCGCCGCCTTCGAGACCCGCTGGAAGGAGCGCTCAAAACGCGCGCCGCTCGATCTCGATCTTCCTGAACGCAAGATCATTCTGAACGATGACGGCACGGTCGCGCGCGTTATCCGCCGCGAACGCTTCGATGCGCACCGCCTGATCGAGGAGTTTATGATCCTCGCAAACGTCGCGGCGGCCGAAACACTGGAGGAAAAGCGCACGCCGCAAATCTACCGGGTCCACGACACACCCGATCCCGCAAAACTTGAGAGCGTGCGCGAGTATCTCGGCGACCTTGGCTATTCGCTCGCGAAGGGTTCGGTGAGGCCCGCGCAATTCAACCAGTTGTTGAAGATCGCCGCAGAACGCGGCCAGCAGGAGATGATCTCCGACGTCGTGCTTCGCTCGCAGCGTCAGGCCATTTATTCGACGGATAATCTCGGCCATTTCGGGCTCGCGCTGCCGCGTTATTCGCACTTCACCTCGCCGATCCGCCGCTATGCCGACCTTACAATCCACCGTGCGCTCGTTGCAGCGGTCAAGCTCGGCGACGACGGTCAGACGGCGGAGGAATCGGCAAAGCTGCAACGCACAGCCGAACTCATCTCCGACATGGAGAGGCGCGGCGTCGCGATCGAGCGCGAGGCGAATGACCGCTATCTCGCGGCTTACCTTGAGGACCACGTCGGCGAGGAGTTTTCAGGCCGCATCCGCGGCGTGACGCGCTTTGGATTATTCGTCATGCTCGACGAGACGGGCGCTGACGGATTTCTCCCCGTGCGCACGCTTGGCGATGAACGCTATGATTTTGTCGAGCAGCGCCATGCGCTGGTGGGCGCGCGCACCGGCAACTATTTCCGGCTCGGCGAAGCCGTGCGCGTGCGCATTGTGGAAGCTGCACCCCTGCGCGGCGGCCTCGTGTTCGAAATGCTTTCGGAGCCGGCCGCCGATCCCGATTTCAAGGCGCGCCCCCACGCGCCGCGCGCTGAGCGCAGCCGGCGAAGCGCCACTGGCTTCAAGGGCAAGCCGAAAGGCAAGAAGCGGCGATGACGTCCGGCCTAGAGACAGTGCGCGACTTCTTCCGCTATGCGGTCAGCGCGTTCACGACCGCGCGGCTTGCCTTCGGGCACGGCGCAACCAGCGCCGTCGATGAGGCCGCGTACATCGTGCTGGAAGCGCTGGCGCTGCCCATCGACGACATCAATCCCTGGCTCGATGCGCGCCTCACCGCGCCGGAGAAGGAACGCCTTACTGCACTCATCGCCGACCGCATCAAGACGCGCAAACCTGCGGCCTACCTTCTCAACAAGGCTTATGTTCAAGGACTGCCGTTCTATGTCGACGAGCGGGTTATTGTGCCCCGCTCATTCATTGGCGAGATCCTTGGCGGCAACGCCGCTTTCCTTATGGCGCGGGCCGACGTGACGAGCGTTCTCGACCTCTGCACCGGCTCAGGCTGCCTTGCGATCCTCGCGGCGCTCGCCTTCCCCGAGGCGGATGTGCACGCATGCGACATTTCTGCGGACGCGCTTGACGTTGCCCGCCGCAACGTCGCCGACCATGGTCTTGAAGACCGAGTGATGCTGCATGCGGGCGATCTTTTTGCGCCGCTCGGGCGGCGAACCTTCGATCTCATTGTGACCAACCCGCCCTATGTTGACGATGCTGCGATGATGGCGTTGCCGCCCGAATTCAACGCCGAGCCAAGGCTTGCGCTCGCAGGCGGCGCCGACGGCCTCGACATTGTCAGGCGCATTCTCGCCGAAGCGCCGGCGCGCCTCAACGCAGGCGGCGGACTGCTATGCGAATTTGGAACCGGCCGGGATATTCTTGAGGCGGAGTATCCGCACTTGCCGTTCCTGTGGCCATCCAGCCATGACGGCGATGGCGAGGTCTTCTGGCTCACGTGCGAGGATTTTGCGCAATAGAGCGCCGGGCGAAAAAGTGGAATCACGGGTTTTTCGGAACCCGGCGCGACAACAAAAAAGACTAGAGCTTCGAGCGTTTCCTATCAAACGCCCGAAGCTCTAGGTCAATCGAGGGGCGCAAGGCCCGCGTCGCGCAAGATTGCGTCAGCGTCTTCCCGCGCCGCCACCGAGGCCGCGGGGATCTCGCCGTCAAATCGCGGGGCCGGGCCCGCTTGCAGGATGCCGCCCGGTTCGCGCCAGATGCCGCGCGCTTTCATGTGCGGATGGTCTTTTGATTCTACGGGTGTCAGCACCGGAGCAAAGCACGCATCCGTTCCTTCAAGCAGAGCGCACCAGTGCGCGCGCGGGCGCGAGGCAAACAGCGCCGTCAGCCCTGATTTTCGCTCCGGCCAGCGCGCGGCGTCGAACTGCACTGTAAACCGCGCGTCCCCGGACAGCTCCAATTTCTCAAGGAGCACCGCATAGAATTTCGGCTCCAGCGGGCCGATGGAAATCCACTTGGCGTCCGCACACTGATAAACATCATAGAAATCCGCGCCATCGAGCATCGAGCCCCCGCGCTCATCGGGAAAGCCGCCGGCGGCGCGAAGGCTCATCAACAGCCCGAGCATGTGCGCGGAGCCGTCGACAATCGCCGCATCGACAACCGCGCCCTTGCCTGTTTCTCGCGCGCGCAAAATGCCCGACAGAATGCCGATCGCGAGATAGAGCGCGCCCCCGCCAATATCGCCGACCAGCGTCGGCGGCGGCGCTGGCGCGGCCCCTGCCTGCGCCGAATACCACGCGGCGCCCGCAAGGCTTGCGTAATTGAGATCGTGTCCAGCCGCGTTCGCGAGCGGCCCCGTTTGGCCCCAGCCGGTAATCCGCCCGTAAACGAGACGCGGATTGTTGGCCATCAGCGTTTCAGGGCCAAGGCCAAGGCGCTCCATGACGCCGGGCCGCAAGCCTTCGATCGTCGCGTCGGCCTTTGCTGCAATGGCGATTGCGGCGGCGACATGCGCCGGCTTCTTCAGATCGAGCGCAATCGTCCGCTTGCCGCGATTGAAAACGGCCGCAGAGCCGGCAACGCCGCCCGCCCGGCCAATGAGGATGACATCGGCGCCGAGATCGGCCAGCAGCATGCCGCAAAACGGGCCCGGCCCCAGACCTTCGAACTCGACGACGCGGACACCGTTCAGCACGCTCATGTATTGGTCCCTTTCGCCCCGTCGCCGACGCTACAGGCGCGCCGCAGCGGCGATCAAGGAACACGCGCAGTGTTGGCGTAACGCGCGCATGCCGCTATGGAAACCAGAGTTTGGAAAGCGCCTCGCCATGCCCGAATTTCGTCAGTCCCTCGCCCTTGCGCGCATCGCGCCATCGCCAACGCTGGCGATAACGCAGATGGCGCGCGAGTTGAAAGCAAAAGGGCGCGACATCATCAGTCTTTCCGCCGGCGAGCCCGACTTCGACACGCCAGACCATGTCAAGGAGGCGGCGATCGCCGCCATTCGCCGCGGCGAGACAAAATATACGAATGTCGACGGCATTCCGGAATTGAAGGCGGCAGTCGCCGCGAAATTCCTGCGCGACAATCATCTCTCCTACAAGGCATCGGAAATTTCAGTCGCGCCGGGCGGCAAGGCAATTCTTTACAACGCCCTGACCGCAAGCCTTGATGCTGGCGATGAAGTTGTCATTCCGGCGCCGTATTGGGTCTCGTATCCCGACATGGTGCGGCTTGCCGGGGGCAGTCCCATTATCGTCAAAGCAACGCAAGCGGATGGTTTCCGGTTGCGCCCCGAGGCCCTCGACGCTGCAATCACCGCAAAGACGAAATGGGTCATCCTCAATTCGCCGTCAAATCCGACTGGCGCTGTCTATGACCGCGCTGCGCTCAAAGCCCTCGCCGAAGTGCTCGTGCGCCATCCCCATGTGATGGTGATGACGGACGATATCTACGAGCACATTCTCTATGACGGCCACAGTTTTTCAACGGTTGCTGAGGTCGAGCCGGCGCTGTTCGAGCGCACCCTGACCTGCAACGGCGCATCGAAGTCCTATGCGATGACCGGCTGGCGGCTTGGCTATGCGGGCGGTCCTGCGCCGCTGATTGCAGCGATGGCGAAGGTGATGTCGCAGTCGACAACCAACCCGTCGTCGATCAGCCAGTGGGCGGCGGTCGCCGCGCTCAATGGCGACCACTCGTTCCTCGCAGAGCGCAACGCGGCGTTCGCCCTGCGCCGCGACAGGGTCGTCAGCATGCTGAACGCGGCGCCGGGGATTTCCTGCCTGACGCCGGAAGGCGCGTTTTATGTCTACCCGTCCTGCGCGGGCGTTATCGGCAAAAAGACGCCGCAAGGGCGCGCAATCAATACGGACGAAGACTTTGCATCCGCGCTGCTGGACGCTGAGGGCGTCGCCGTCGTGTTCGGCGCCGCCTTCGGCTTGAGCCCGCATTTCCGGATTTCGTATGCGGCGGCGATGAGCGAGCTTGAGGACGCATGCCGGCGCATTCAGCGCTTCTGCGCGGCGCTGGCATTGTAAACTATCGACGGAACCGATGCGACAATTCGCCGTTATTCATTTGAATCGATCGGGGCTGCTCCCTATCTTCACCGCAGCAAATTTAGGAGAATTTCGATGGTCGACATCAACACCGGCCTTGACGACAATGCCCGCAAAGCTGTTGCCGAAGCGCTGAACGGCGTCCTCGCTGATAGCTACGTGCTCTATCAAAAGACGCATGCCTATCACTGGAACGTGACGGGGCCGCAGTTTCATTCCCTGCACGTTATGTTCGAGCAACAATATCGCGAGATCTGGGCAGCCCTCGACATCATCGCGGAGCGTGTGCGCGCCCTTGGCGCGTTTGCGCCGTCGAGCGGCAAGGCGTTCCTGGAGAACTCGTCGATCGAAAGCTCTGATGCGGCGCCGCCGCCCGCGGAGCAGATGGTGAAGAATTTGCTTGCCGGGCACGAAGCGCTGATCCGGCGTGCGAGGAAAGCGCTCGATGTTGCTGACGATGTTGATGACGCGGCGAGCGAAGACTTGCTGACCCAGCGTATTCAGACGCACGAAAAGACTGCGTGGATGTTGCGCGCGATGACAGAGTAACAAGAAAAGGCCGGACCCTTGGGGGAAGGGTCCGGCCAGTTGTCGAGCAAGATCAGAGGGCTCACATTTGCTCGAACAGTCGCGGGATGCAAAGGTCCGGCGGAGGGGGCGTTCGCCGGTTGGGTCGTCGAGGTCTTCGCATCCCGTGATCTTATGCGACAAATGTAGAGCGCCGTTGCACGAATGCGAAGCCAGCCTGCCGCAACATGCGAACGCTTCATCGAACACGAAAATGTCAGCGCTGATTATTCGCCGCGATATGCGCGCCAACGGCGAATGACCTCGCTGGCGGCGCGCGCTGTCTCATCGAGCGGCGCGTAAGTCCAAGCCTCAATTTCGCCATTAAAAAGCCGCGCCGCGCCATGATTGCGCAGGCTTGCGTGAAACCCATCGAACTTGCCGGCTGATGCAAAAGCTTTGCGCCGCAGCGGCAGTATGTAGACAGGCTTGCCGGTCGATGCAGCTTCCGTCGCCATGTTGACGCTGTCTTCGGTCACAAGAATTGCGCGCGCTGTTCCAAGCATTGCCAGGTAGGGATTGGCGCCGGCGCCGTCCTTTATCGGGTCATAGAAGCGCGCCGACTGGCTGCCGAGGCGCGTCGCAAAAATTTCGGCGGCCTTGCGCGGCGTGCGTCGCGACAGTGTTACGTCGAGCGGCATTTGCAACGCCGCAAGCCAATCCGCAAGCAAGACGGCGTCGGCAGGCTCGAGGCTAAACGCCTTGTTGGGCCCGCCGATCAGCACCGCAACAGGCGCAAGGCCGGGCGCAGAGTTGGTCGCCAGCCGCGCGGCGTCGAGGCGGTTTGGCGCGCCAAGAATCGGGAAGACATTGTCGCCCGACAAGCGGTCATGCAGCGGCGGAATGACGAGATCGAAATACTTTAAAGGCGCGTGCGGAGTTTGCAGCTGCACAACATAAGTTTGCGGCGAGCGCAATTTGACCGCCATCGAGAACGGAACCGAAAGGCGCCCGCACGCGATCCACAAGGCTGGCCAGGGCGCTGCGAGCGCGTCGCCCGCCATATCGAGGCGCGCGAACGGATCGCCCCACAGCACGCGCGGCCACGAGCGGTGCGGGGGCATGACCTTGACGCGCTTTGTTTCGATGACAATCGGCGCCTTGCGCGCGACCGCTTCGGCAAGCCCCTGCGCCTGCGCTTCGATGCCGGCCCGTCCATCGGTGACGACCCAGCAAGTTTCGCGCGCGATTTCCGCCATCAGTGCAGCCGCATGACCGCTGACGGCGGCGCGTTGTCCATCCGCTCGGCGATACGCCAGAACGGCGTCATCTTCCGGGCAAAGACCAGCGCTGCGGCGATGCCGGGGACGAGATACAGCGCGCGCTCTGGCGCTTCGAAGGCCGGCGCGGCGCCGACGGCGGTCAGGACAGCGACGCTGACCAGCGCGGCGGCGGCGGCATACGGCCATGCCTTCCTGATTTTCATCCGCTCCATTTGCAAGTAAAGCGGCACGCCGACGGCAACGGCTGCGGCAAACGCAATAAAGAAAAACAGCAGCGTGAAAGTTGCCGCGTTGAGCAGCGCAATGCCGACCTCTCCGGCGCCAAGCCGTCCGGCGGCGAGCGCGGCGCCTGCGTTGATCAGCAAATGCGCGGCGCCGGAGACGCCGGCAACCGTCAGCACCGAGACGATCATTTTTTCGAATACGACATTCGCCTTGATCGAGGCGAGAACCGGGTCTTCGGGCGATGCTGGCGTCGTCATGCGCCTTGCCGCTTGATTGGCCGCTTCATTCCGCAGCGATTTTGAAGGCGCCAGAAAGCGCCGCCGAGCATTCCGCCATGGTTTTTGACGCGCGCGCGACCGGGTTCGTCAGATAATAGTCGCGGATGGGCGAGCGGAAGGGCGCGGCGGACAGCGCGCCTTTGACGCCAAGTTTTGCCAGATCGAATACGTCCTCTTTCGGGCGCTGGCCGATACGGCCGAGCGCGGGCGCGTCGGCGACCACCGCAAGACGCAAGGCGAAGAGGTCGTCATAGGGCAACGTCTTGCCAATCTTGTCCGACAGCGCGCGCAGGATCGCCCAATCTTCGCGCGCCTCGCCAAACGGGAAATGCGCGCGCGCTGTCATCTGCGCGCGGCCCTCGGTGTTCACGTAAATGCCGCTCTGCTCGACATAGGACGCGCCCGGCAGAATGACATCGGCAAAACGCGCACCGGCGTCGCCATGATGTCCCTGATAGATGACGAACGCGCCCGCGAGCTTGCCGGCGTCAAATTCGTCGCAACCGAGATTGTAAACGACGTCGATCGCACCTTCGCTGGCTCCTTTGACGATGCCCGCGAAATCGCGCCCGCCCGCTTTTGGCAAAAACTGCAGATCGAGCGCGGCGACGCGTGCGGCGGCTGTGTGAAGAACGTTGAAGCCGTTCCAGCCGTCTTTCACGACGCCCGCTGCAGCGGCCATCGCGGCGACATCGGCTAGCACCGCGGCCCCGTCGGCGCGCCCAATTGCGCCCATGCCGATAATGATCATCGGACGCTCGGCGCCCTGCAGAAAATCTGCACCCTTGCCGAGGGTTTCTGGACCGGCGCCGAGGCATTCATAGTCGTAAGTCAGCGGCGGCGCTTCACCGATCACCGCAATCTTCAGGCCGAGATTGGCGAGCCACGCCTTGCGAATGCGGGCGTTGATGATTGGCGCTTCAACGCGCGGATTGGTCCCGATCAGCAAAAGCCGGTCAGCGCGCTCGATGCCGGCAATCCCTGAGTTGAAAAGATATGACGCGCGCTCGCCGCCTCCGAGGGCCTCGCCAAGCGGCGCTCCGTCCTGACGGCAATCCGTATGCGGAGAGCCGACTGCCGCCATCAGGTCCTTCAGCGCCTTGATCGCTTCGGCGGGCACGAGGTCGCCGACGATCGCGGCAATACGGTCAGCGCTTGACGCCTTGATCTTGTCGGCAATCAGCGCGAACGCCTCATCCCAGCGCGCGGGACGCAAGCGCCCATGTTCGCGCACATAGGGCTTATCTAGGCGCTGGCGTTTCAGCCCGTCCCAGATGAAGCGTGTTTTGTCGGCAATCCACTCTTCGTTGATTTCTTCGTTGACGCGCGGAAGGATGCGCAATACTTCGCGCCCGCGCGTATCGACGCGGATGTTGGAGCCGGCCGCATCCATGACATCGATCGTCTCGGTCTTGGTCAATTCCCACGGGCGGGCATTGAAGGCATAAGGCTTGGACGTCAGCGCGCCGACCGGGCAAACGTCAATCAAATTGCCGGTCAGTTCGCTCCGAACGGCCTGTTCGAGATAGGTGGTGATCTCCGCGTTCTCACCGCGATTGATCAGCCCCAGATCGTCAACGCCCGCGACCTCTGTCGCAAATCGAACGCAGCGCGTGCATTGAATGCAGCGCGTCATGATCGTCTTGATCAGCGGCCCCATGTATTTTTCTTCGACCGCGCGTTTGTTCTCGTCATAGCGCGAGCCGTCGCGGCCATAGGCGACCGCCTGATCTTGCAAATCGCATTCGCCGCCCTGATCGCAGATGGGACAATCGAGCGGGTGATTGATAAGCAAAAATTCCATCACGCCTTCGCGCGCTTTTTTGACCATCGGCGTATTGGTGAACAGTTCCGGCGGCTCGCCATTCGGGCCGCTGCGCAGGTCGCGCACATTCTGGGCGCACGAGGCGACGGGTTTTGGCGGCCCGCCTTTGACCTCGATCAGGCACATGCGGCAATTGCCGGCGACCGACAGACGCTCGTGATAGCAAAACCGCGGGATCTCTTCTCCCGCCACTTCGCACGCCTGGAGCAGCGTCAGGTTCGGCGCGACTTCAACGTCGCGGCCGTTCACTTTGATTTTTCTGAGGTCGGTCATTCCCGCATCCGCATGGCGTCGACTTTGAAGAGGTGCGCGTCTTTAGCGGCATTCCCCGGAAGCGGCCAGAGCGCCAATGCGCGCGGGTTTCCAAGGTTTTTCTACGTTGGAACGGCTATGCCTCAATCGACGCCGCTGGTTCCCGATCCGAAAGCTGCCTGATCCATGCACAACCTGAGATTTAGCGCAATCAGAACCACCCGCGCAAGTCGGTAGCTCCCGCAGGCCGGCTCCGGCCACCAAAATTCCTGCGCACAAGGCGCCGGAAAGTTCTGCGATGACCACGATGGTCGATCGGGCGCGGCAATTGCTGAAGGTTCACGGCGTCAAGCAAAAGGACGCCGCCGCCGCCATGCAGATCCATGAGACCGCGGTCAGCAAAATCATCGCCGGGATGCGCGGGATCAGCGCCGACGAGTTCGCGCGGCTTGAGGCGCACGTTGCCGCGCAACTCAAGACCGGATTTGCAGAGGCGCCAGCCGGTTTCGGCGCAGAGACTGCCCAAGGCTCGCCTGTCTATCCATCGCGGACCCTTGCAAACGGCGAATGGGCTGTTGATCTGGCGGCGGCGCCCTTGCGCTTTGCACTGCCGCCGGCGCCAGAGACAACGCTGGCCGAGCTGTTTGGCTTTGCTGCGCCCGACGCCGCCGCGTGGCCGCGATTCAAGACCGGAGAGATCGTTTGGGTGTCGCCATCAGAGCGCGCGACCGCGGGCGACGACGCGTTCATTGTCAGGGTACAGAGCGCCAGAAGCGCGCTGCGCGGCACGGTCGGCGAATTTCTGTCTCAAACACCCGAGGCAATCGTTTATCGGGAGTTTGCGAACGGCGATGTGCGGCAAACGAAAGCGGAGAAAGCGGCTGTCTATCGTATTGCCCCGCGCAGCGTCTGACCGGATTTCATCCGGTATTGGCGTTCATCCGCCCTCGCTGTGCGGCAAGGCAAACGCGACAATGGAGTCGCCGAGCGTCGTCGTCATACGGCCATGGCCGCCAGCGTAGATGACAACGTATTGGCGGCCCTTCCACTCATATGTCATCGGCGTTGCCTGCCCGCCTGCCGGGAGCCGGCCTTTCCAGATTTCCTCACCGGTCTCGGTTGAAAAAGCGCGCAGATAATCGTCCATTGCGGCGCCGATGAAGACGAGGCCGCCGCCGGTCGCGATCGGTCCGCCAAGATTGGGCGTGCCGAGATCGAGCGCTATGCCGCCAGCGACGTCTTTCGTCGTGCCAATCCGGCGCCGCCAGACGATCTCACCGCTGTCGAGATCAACGCCGGCGATGACGCCCCAGGGCGGCGGCGTACAGGGAAGCGACAAGGGCGAAAGGAGAAGGTCGCGGCGAACGCCGTACGGCGCGCCGGTCTGCGGCGCGATCTCTGCGTCGTGATGAAGGTCCATGGCGGCATTCACATCGCTGGCCGGAACGAGCGTCACACGGTGCGCCGCGTTACTCATGTTGACGATCAGGAGATTGCGCGTTTCATCATAGGCAGCGCCGCCCCAGTTCGCGCCGCCGCCGTTGAAGGGATAGATCAGCGTTCCTTCAAGCGATGGCGGCGTAAACAACCCCTCGCGGCGCATTTTCCTGATTTCCCCCTCGCAGAATTTTTTGTCGAGGAGCGTCAGGCCAAAGGCGTCCTCTGGCGACAATCGGCTCGGAACGATCGGCGGCGTTACCGCCGGGAACGGCTGCGTTGGCGATAAGGTTTCACCGGCAACGCCGCCTTGAGGCACTGGCCTTTCCTCAATCGGCAGAAACGGCGCGCCGGTGTCGCGATCAAGAACGAAGACGAGGCCCGTCTTTGTCACCTGCGCCACGACGTCATGCGCCGCGCCGTCGCGCCATACGGTGTAAAGTCCCGGCTGGGCCGGAAGATCGTAATCCCAGACATCGTGATGAACGGTCTGGAAACTCCAGGCGATCTCGCCTGTCTCGCCTCGCAGTGCGACGACGGAATCGGTGAAGTCATCATTGCCCTTGCGCAAACCGCCAAAGAAATCGGGGCTCGCGCTCGTCGTCGGCAGAAAGATGAGCCCGCGCTTTTCGTCGACAGAAATTGGCGCCCACACATTGCCGTGTTTCAGGCCCGGCGCCGGATCGAACGACCATTTTGCGGCGCCTGTCCGGGCATCAAACGCCCGCACCGCGCCGGACGGCGCCGCGACGCGAACATTGTCGGAGATCGACGAGCCGACGACGACGGTCTCGCCGATGACGACCGGGGGCGACGTCATCTGGAATTCGCCGGGCCAGACAAGGTCGATATCCGCGCCGACAGCGACAGCGCCGTTGTCGCCGAATGACGCGCAAGGCGCGCCCGTGCGCGCATCCAGAGCGATCAGCCGGCTGTCGGTCGTTGCGGTGTAAATACGCGCAGCGCAGGCCCCTTCATGCGTGTCCGGAGCTTTCCAATAGGCAACGCCGCGACAGACAAACTGATTGGCAGGACGGCGATCAAGATCGATCTTCGGATCGTACCGCCAAATCTCGGCGCCGCTGCCCGGATTGAGGGCGATAACCTCGTTGAACGGCGTGCAGAAGACGAGCGTATCTTCGACGAGGATGGGCGTGCCCTCCGCCGCCGCCTGCCGCCGCACGTCAAGCGGACGTTGAAGGTCGCCGGTCGCGTATTTCCAGGCAATTTCGAGCGTGCCGACATTCTCCGGCGTAATCGCGTCGAGGGCGCTGTACCGGTTACCGCCCTGATCGCCGCCGTAATAGGCCCAACCGGCGCTGGCCGGCTCCGCCTCGCCATGGCGGGTCGCGGCCCCCGCAATATCGAGCGCCGTCGCGCCGCCGATAAGTCCGGGCAGCGAGCCGCCCGCAAAAAGAGCGACAACAAGGACCAGTCCACCGAGAATAACAGGGACGATAATGCGGTGCTTCATAGTTGGTCTGCCGCCTTCCCAACCACACCATCCGCTGGCGGCGCCGCACAGCCGGGGATGTCGTCGAGCCTGCGCCAGACTTGGGCTTGGCAGAAGACCAGCGCGCAGCCTTTCAAGCGCAGCGCGCCGTCCTCGCCGAGGCTGATCTTGCCGCGATAAGTGCGCCCGTCCTCCGGGTTGCGAAGCCAGCCGCCGTCGAAACTCTCGCCGTTCCACACGAAGCCGCCGAGCATTGGCAGCACTGTCCCTTTCGCAGCGATCGCCGGGTCCCATGACCAGACGAGGCGTCCACAAAGTTCCTGCGGCGCCTCCGGGCAAGCAGAAAGAGCAACATGCGCGCCATGCCCTTCGGTCGCCCACAGGCCAGTAACAGACTCGAAGGGCGCTGCATCGGCCGCAAGCGCCCTGGCGTTGATCGCGAACACGGCGAATGACGCCAGCGCAATCAGCAGGGTCGCCGCGCCTTTGGGCGATGGCCGCATCGCCCTCACCGCCGAGCCATCGAGCGGCTTCCTGACCGCTTCGGCGAATTTCTCGTGATAGAGCGGGTGCTCTGTTTTCATCAGCCGGTCCCACCACGAGAAGTAGAGGCCGAAGTTCCAGCCCGCTTGCGCATGGTGAAGATCGTGATGCGTGACGCTGGTCATCCAGTCGAACAGCGGGCGCCCGTCGCGGCGCGCCGGAAACAGCTCATAGCCCGTGTGACCGATGACGTTCCGGACGATCATGTGCGCAAGAAAGATAAAGATCGCCAGCTGCGACACAGGCACAATCAACAAGATGAGCGGCACAAACGCCGCGTTGATCGCCGCTTCGCCGAGATCGAAGGAGTACGCTGTAAACGGCGACGGATTAAAGGATTTATGGTGCAGCCGGTGAACCCGCCGGAACAGCCGGGGATCGTGGATCAACCGGTGCGTCCAGTAAAACCACGCGTCGTGCAGGACGATGATCCCCCCCAGCGACAGCCAGAAATATCCCCAGCCGTAAAGCGCCGGATCGTCATAGGATTTGAGAATGCCCGCCTGCGAGCCCAGCACCGACACAACGCCTGCAAGCGCGAAGACGGCAGAGGTTCGGAAAGAAGCCAGCGTCTCGATCGCCATCTGGCGCGCGGTTGGCCGCGCCGTCCTGATCTTGCGGCCTGCGAGCGGCCGGGCAAGCAGCACCCAGACAATGAGGAACATGCCGCCGGCAACGATCGAATAGCGGGTGAACTCGAACGGCAGAATGTGAAGGAACCAATGCCCGGCGGCCGTGAATAGCCCGTCGGCGGCGAGCGTGGCGTGGTCATGCGGCATAAAGCGTCTCCCGATTGGAACGACGCCGTCATCCGCCACCCCGAGCCCTCCGGTCTCCGCAAAGGCAAAATTTGCTGGGCTTTTTCAAATTCACTCAAAGATTTTCGGAAGTGATCAGCCAGATCCCGAAGTCCGCTTGCGATATTCGGTCGGCGTCTCGCCGGTTGCCTCTTTGAAGGCGCGGTTGAACGGCGCAATTGACCCAAAGCCGACGTCGAGGGCGATTTGCAGGACCTGGCGGCGCGCTTGTTCGGGGTCGGCCAGCAGGCGCTTTGCCTCCGTCAGGCGCCGTGCATTGAGGAACGCAGAAAAATTCCGGTGGCCAAGCTGGCCATTGATGAGTTGGCGCAACTGGTGCTCGGGGAGGCCGACCTTTGCGGCAAGCGCCGGCACCGTCAGCCCTTCCTCGCGCCAGACGCCTTCATCCATTAACGCCACAAGGCGCTGATAGGCCGGCCGGTCGGCGGGCTTGAGGCCGTCGTCAGCCAACGGCGCCGGGGCGTCGGACGGCGCAGGCATTTGTCCATCGAGAACGGCGGCCCGCATGCCAAGCAGCCAGACCCCGAAAGCCAGCGTCATGATCAAGATGGCGCTTGCCTGAAAAAGCAGCAGCCAGGCCGGCGGATGGTCGCGATAGCCGACCGTTTCCTGATAATTGATGATGAAGCCCGTTACGCCGACTGCGACCGCAAAGATGATTCGGAACCGGCGGCGCCCCTCGATCAGATCGTCGTTAAGATAGCGCAGCGCCGTAAACATTGCGTGGCCGAAAGCGCCGATCATCGTCACGCGCGCGAGGATCAACGCAAATTCCCAATACCAGCCCCGCACATGGATGAAATGCGCGATGACAAGCTGCGACACGAGCAAGAGCGGGATCAGCGCTGGCCAGCGCATCCGGAACCCGTCGTCGAACAAGGACAGCGCGAACCACCAGAAGATGACAGGCGCGATAATCGATAATACCTGGAGCGGAACGATTAACGACCCGAGGGCGCCCGTCAGCGGGTTCGAAGTGTTGATGATGTAACAGCTGGCCGACACAACGAACGCGGCGCCAAGCCCGCGCCGCAAGGTGACTGGCCAGCGCGACAAAAACGCAAGCGTAATCAGCGCATGCGCGCCAACCGTCATGCCGCGCAAAAGTGTGTCGATCAGGAGAAGGTCGCCAGTCATCGGCGCGAACAGTTCCGCGCGCCCCTCGCTTCTGTCAACGCCGCGCCTCAAAGCCATATCCTGACTGACCGGCTCAAAGCGGCTGCGACTGCGCGCGGGTGTTCTCGCGGCTCCAGAAAATCGCTAGCCATGGCGCACCTCGATCGCCAAGGACGCCATGACCGGTTTTTTGCCCGCCGCCGTCGCCGACCCTGCCGCCTTCGCAAACCCGGCGCGGCTTCATGCAATGTTTGCCCGGTTGCGCCGCGACGCGCCGGTGACAAAAGTCGAAGCAGAGGGATTCCCGCCCTTCTGGCTGGTCACGCGCCATGACGACATCAAGGCAATTGAGAACGATAGCGCAAAGTTCCTGGCGGAGCCGCGCACGGTGCTGCAATCGCTGGCGCAAGAGCAGGTCAACTTCGAAAAGCTCGGCAGCGTCAACGGCCTTAAAACGCTCGTTCATATGGATGGCGAGGAGCACCGCAAGCATCGGCTGATCGCGCAAGGGTTTTTTAACCGGTCAAACATCGAGAAACTGCGCACACGGACGCAAGCGCAGGCGGACCACTTCATCGATAAGATGGCGGCGATGAACGGCAAGTGCGATTTCGCCGCCGACGTCGCATTCTGGTTTCCGTTGCGCGTCGTCTTGTCGATCATGGGCGTGCCGCCAGAGGACGACGCCCATGTCCTCAAGCTGACGCAGCAATTGTTCGGCTTCATGGACCCGGATTTGGGCCTCGCCCAAGAACTTGGCGAGATGGGCGTCTTGAAGGTGATTGGCGACTTCTCAACTTATGTTGACACGTTGATCGCCGACCGGCGTGCGCGGCCCTCAGATGACCTCGGAACGGTGCTAGCAACCGCCGAAATCGACGGCGCGCCGATCGACAGCTTCAAGCAGCTTTCCTATTTCATTCTCGTGACGACTGCCGGCCACGATACGACGAGCGCCTCAATCGCCGAGGGCCTCAACGCCCTGATCGACGACCCGTCGGCCATGGCGCGACTAAAAGCTGAACCTGACCTTTGCGCGACGGCGGCGGACGAATTCATCCGCCTTGCGGCGCCGGTGAAGCATTTCCTGCGCACGCCGACGCGCGATGTCGAAATCGCAGGCGTGCCGATCAAGGCGGGTGAGACCATCATGCTCGCCTACTCCTCCGCGGCGCGTGACGAGACGGTCTTTTCAAATCCCGATCGCATTACCGTCGACCGGGCAGTCAATCAGCATCTCGCGTTCGGGTATGGTCCCCATGTCTGCCTTGGCAAGCATCTGGCGCGGATGGAAACGGAGATCTTCTTTCGCCGCCTTTTGCCGCGCCTGCAAACGATCGAGCGCGCCGGGATGGCCCAGTATACGGAGGGCGGCTTTGTTTCGGGGATCAAGAAAATGCCAATCCGTTATTTGATGCGATGAGGGCAGTGCGCATTCTCGTCGATGCCGACGCCTGTCCGGTGAAGGACGAAATCTATAAGGTCGCGCTGCGCCATCAAACGCCGGTGACGGTCGTCACCAATGGCGGCGTGCGCATTCCCGATCACCCCCTCATCGCGCGCGAGATTGTCAGCAGCGCCTTCGACGCAGCTGATGACCTCATCGCTGCGGCTGCGGGCGAGCGCTGCATCGTCGTCACCGGCGACATCCTCCTGGCTGAGCGATGCCTCAAACTCGGCGCCAGCGTCATCGCCCCGAACGGCAAGCCGTTCACCACGAGTTCGATCGGCAGCGCCATCGCCATGCGTGCGATCATGGCCGACATCCGCGGCTCCGGCGACCCGACAGCCGGCGGCGGCGCACGTCCGTTTTCCAAAGAAGACCGCTCCCGATTTCTGCAGGCGCTCGATAGCGCGATCATGGCGATGCAGCCCCGGTAAGACGGCAAGGCTCGCACGCCGCAAAGATTTGTGTGCGGCAGCCAACAGTGCGTAAGGTGTGATCTGGCGGCGTGCGCCCCTCGCGCGCCGTTCGCATCCCGAAAGGATCACCCCATGGCCAAAGGCCAAAAACGCAGCACCCGCGAAATAAAAAAGCCGAAACAGGACAAGAAAAAGAAGGCTGATTCCGCGCTTTCGCAGGTCAGCGAATCCTTCAAAGGCGCCGGCGCAAAGAAACCGCCGGTGTTCGGAAAAAAATAGCCGCGGGCGTTTCTCGCTAACCCCGCACCAACGCCTTGCCGGCTTTACGCTCATCCATCTGATGGCGCAGAAAGGCCGGCAAGAGCGGCATTTTTTCTTGCGCGCTCTTCCCGTCAGCAAGGCGGTAAAGGTTCTGGTAGAAAAACGCCATTGCCGCAAACCCGTTGACCGCCTTGATCAACGTGTTCGGCGATGCCGGCCCCCACCACCCTTGCCCGAGTCGAAGGGATTTCTCGTAGGATGGCGCGGCCGTCATCTCGCCCGACAGCAATTTGCGGGGCGCATCGGGATCAACGCAAAGCGGGCGCGCAAGGCCGATCAGTTCAACAGCGCCGCCGGAAAGCGCCTCATCCATGCCAGCGCGGCTGCGAAATCCGCCCGTCACCATCAGCGGCATTTTCGCGACGCGCGCGGCTTCCTCCGCGAACTGAAGAAAATACGCCTCACGCCGCCGCGTCGAAGCGCGCTTTGCATCCTCGACCGGCGCCTCCATGCCGTCGATGTCCATCATGCGCGGCTGCTCATAGGAGCCGCCGGAAATCTCGAGAAAATCGACGCCCTCGCCGTTCAGCCAGTCAATCACCTGGAGGCTTTCGTCGAAGGAAAACCCGCCCTTTTGAAAGTCGGAGGAATTGAGCTTCACCGCCACCGGAAAGCCGGAGCCGACGGATTTGCGTACCCTGGCGACGGTCTTCAACAACAGGCGGGCGCGGTTATCGAGACTGCCGCCCCATTCATCGGTGCGCTGATTAACGCGCGGGTTCAGGAACTCGGAGATCAGATAGCCGTGCGCGGCATGCACCTGCACGCCGGAAAACCCCGCCGCTTTGCAGACCGACGCCGCGTTTGCAAAGCGCGCTATGACGTCCGCAATTTCATCGCCGGAAAGCGCGCGGGGCGAGCCGAACTGGCCGCCGGGCAGATCGACCGCAACCGCGGACGGCGCGACCGGCGTGCGGTTCACATAAACCGGCGTCTGGCGTCCGGCATGGCTGAGCTGCGCCATGATTTCGGCGCCATTGTTGGTCGCCGCGCGCGCATAGGCTTCAAGCGCGCGCATGGCGTTTGCGCTTTGCGCGCCATCGATTGCGACATTGCCGGGACGCTCAAGATAGCGCCGGTCAACTACAATATTGCCCGTGATGAGGAGCCCCGCCCCGCCTTTTGCCCACCGCGCATAAAGCGTCTCATGGCGTATCGTCGCCTGGTTTTGCGCGTCGGCGAGCCCCTCGGTCATCGCCGCCTTCACCAGCCGGTTCTTCAGCCGGACGCCGCAAGGCAGCGTCAATGGATCAGCGATGCTTAGAGGCATGAAATGGTCCCGAAAGGCGCCAAGAGGTTAACGGGCGCTGCAAAGTTTTTTGAGACTGATTCGGACCTGATTAACCTTATCGTCACCTTTACCGCGCGAGATAGGCGGAGGCGCGGCGCAATGCCGCCACGGTATTTTTGTTTTTCGGGGATCCTGACATGAGCCGCTTTATCATTGCCGCCGCCATCGCCTCAAGCCTGCTCGGCGCCGCCCAGGCCCGGACGGTCGTAATTGGCGACATCGTGAACGCGGGCGGCAGTTTTGAGATCGCTGGCGCGCGCCTTGTGGTGACAGCGCCGGCGCCCGTTGAAACGCTCTCGCGCGCCAAGAGTTGCGACGCGGAGTTAAGGATTTGCAGCACCGAACGCGGCAATTTTTGTTCGCGGCGCGCCCCTGCGCGTCTCGCAGACGGCGAGACGCTGCTGACGGTCTTTCTCGACGAGGGCGTCACGATCCGCAATTTCTCGTTCGACGACATGTTTGCCGGCGAGGCGCCGGAGGCTGACCGGACGGTCACTGTCAACGGCATCGCGTACCGGCTCTCGGAACTGGCGAAGTTGTCACTTGCGGGGCCAGTGATCTCCATCAATCTTGACGCCGCCGCCGCACAGCAGCTTGCGCTGCGCTCCTTCGATCTTGAAACGCTGGACGCGCCCTTGCCCGCAGCGGGGCTTTTGATGATTGCGGGCCTCGGCGGCATTACGCTTGCAACGCGGAAGCGGAAAAACAATTAGTCCTTGCACCGGACTCTTGCTGGACGAGGCCGCCCGGAAACGGGCGGCCTTTTTCTTTACCTTTGCGGATCGCCGGTGCAGCATCCGGTGATGATGAATGCGCCGCTGATCCTGACCGAAATCGACGGCCCCGTATTCGTCGTCACCATCAACAGGCCGCAGCGGCGGAACGCTGTCGATCTGGCAACGGCGGATGCGCTTGCCGATGCCTTCCGGGCCTATGACGCCGATCCTGATCTGGCGGTCGCGATCCTCACCGGCGCTGGCGGGAATTTCTGCGCGGGCGCCGATCTGAAAGCCGTCGCGGACGGGCGCGGCAATCGCACCGAACCGGACGGCGACGGCCCGATGGGCCCGTCGCGCATGATTCTGTCAAAGCCCGTGATTGCCGCGGTCGAAGGGCACGCGGTTGCCGGGGGCCTCGAACTTGCGCTCTGGTGCGATTTGAGGGTCGCGGCGAGCGACGCAGTTTTTGGCGTCTACTGCCGCCGCTTCGGCGTGCCGCTCATTGATGGCGGCACAGTACGCTTGCCGCGCCTCATCGGCGCGTCGCGGGCGATGGACATGATCCTGACCGGGCGCAGCGTCAGCGCTGAAGAGGCGTTTGCGTGGGGCCTCGCAAACCGGCTTGCGGCGCCCGGCGCCGCGCTTCCGGGCGCCAAGGCGCTGGCGCACGACCTCGCGCGCCTGCCGCAAATCTGTATGCGGAACGATCGCCGGTCGGCGCTGGCGCAATGGTCGTTGGACGAAGACCAGGCAATCGCGGCAGAATTCGCGCTTGGGCGCGCGACCCTGCAATCGGGTGAAACGCTCGCCGGCGCGACGCGCTTTCAAGGCGGCGAAGGCCGAGGCGGCAAGAGCCTCTAACGCAAGCGTCCGGCTTTACGCTGCGCGTGCGCATACCAGAGGAAGAACACGCAGCCGGCGAAGATCACCGCTTGCATGATCATCATCGACGAGCCCTGATCCGGGGCCGGCGAGATGAAATAGGCGTAAACGAGGCTGGCCACATAAGCGACAAGCGACGCCAGAAATACCTCGACCGACCAGCGGCTGCGCAAGAGCAGCAAGAGCGAGCCGAGGAGAGCGCCCCACACGCCGATTGCCCAGACAGCCGTCATCCACGCGGGCGCGGCGTTATAATGCGCGATCTGCGCGTCCGTCATGCCAGCTTGTTTGAAATACGCCTCGCCCACCGTGTTTGACATGAAATAGTCAAAGCAGCCGAATGCGTTCCAGAATAGTCCGACAATCCCGACTGTCCATAAGTGCCAGGGCGTCTTTGCTGCTGCCGTTCCGGTCATAGGTCTCTCCCGTTCCCATTGTGACGCGTTTCAATGCAACGGGCACAGACTATCAACCGCCTTGATGAGGAACAAGGTCAGGAATGCAACCGCAGGTCGCTAAAACCAGGGACGCTAGAACCAGAGACGGGCGCGGACTTTCGGTTTCTCCGGACGCGGAAGGATCGTGAAATCGCGAAGCACGGTCTTGTCAAAGCGCGCAGGGTCGATAAGGCGGTCCGGCGAGGCGGGATCGAGGAAGCGAAGTTCGTCGAGCGCGCCAAATCCGCCCGCGCCGAAGAGGCGCGCCGCCCGGTAGAGCACGCTGTTCTTGAACACATTGACGCCGCTTGTGCGCATTGCCTCAAAAAAAATCCTGTCAGCGCGGAAGCGCTCCTTGCGAAATTGCGGCGGCCTTTTCGGCGGCGCGGCGATTGAATAGAGCCAGTCGTGGATGACTGCGGCCGCCGAGTAAGGCCCATCTTGCGGCACGAGCCAGCGGAACGCTGCCGGCACAGAAGCGAAGTCCGTCACGAAATGCGGCGGCACAAGGATCGCGACGTTCGGGCGCGACTTCACATGAATATAAACAAGGCCGCGCTTGACGACGAAATTGCGCGCGCCGCTTTGCCGGCGTTCAATCTCGAACGGCAGCGGGCTTGCCTCAAGCTCGGTGACGAAGCGGTCTTCCATACCGAAGATGTCTTCGGCAAGTTCAAGGCGCGTCTGCTCCGGGACGGTCCCGCCCTCCATCGCCATCGCTGCGGCAAGGACCCGCTCGCACAGGTGCTGATCGTCGACCATGAAAGGCATGCCGAGAGAGCCCCTGTTGACGCTGCGAGCGAGCCAAGATTTGACCGGATGATCAACCTATAAATGCAAATCCCGGTCAAGCTGTCTTTGCGCCGATCACTCGAGCGTTATCGGCGCAAAGATGACTGCCTGCTGATCGGCGCAGGCAAAGACATCGCACCCGCCGAGAAAAATCAACGTCTGCTCCGCAACGCGTCCGGCGATCATCGGCCCGTGGAGGCGCGCGATCACGACGTGGATCTCAGCGCTGACCGGTTGGCGCAAGCCAACCTCAAACGCCGGATTGAGCGCTGGCGCCGTGTTGCTGCGCCGGTCGACGCCGTTAGCAATGGGACCCCGGCGCAAAGACGCCGTGACGTTCGCGACGCCGTCCGCTCCGGAAAGGTAACCCGTGGCGTTGAACACTTGGCCGACGCCGGACCCGACGTCGTCCATCCCGCACGGAAACGTGCAGCGCTGCGGCTGGTTGAAGATCACCCACCACGCCGAATAGGCGGAATTGGGGGTCAATCCTGACAGGCGCGCAGACAATTCAACGCCGCCAGCCGTCCTTCGTAATTCAGCAGCCGACGGCAGCACGCCGCCGGATTGCCGGGTGTGAACGTATTCACAATCTGCGCGAAGGTTCGGTTGCCGTCCTCGGCAAAGGCAGGCGCAGCGCCAAGGGATACTACGGCGGCGACCGCGCAAACAACTGGTTTGGCTAACATGATGCTCTCCCGCTTTCATGCCGGCAACTGGAAAAGAGCGACGGCGCCGGCTGGACCGACTCTCTGGACTCGACGTGGGCGCTGGCGCCGCGGCAGTCCGTGATTCTTGTCTCAGGCAGAGGTCAATCGCGTCGATTGCCGCCAACGCTTGGCGGATGGGCCTCAATCGTCCTATGGGCAGCGGCAGATAGCGGAGATCGCGCAATACTCATGGCCAGCCGCCCACCGAAAAAATCGCCGGACGCCGATCTCTTTGCCGCGCCGGGCAGCGATTACACGGCGAAGGACATCGAGGTGCTGGAGGGGCTCGAACCAGTCCGGAAGCGGCCCGGCATGTATATCGGCGGCACCGACGAGAAGGCGCTGCATCACCTGTTCGCCGAAGTGCTCGACAATTCAATGGACGAAGCGGTTGCCGGCCACGCCAGCCGCATCGAGGTCGAATTGCACGAGGACGGTTACCTCTCCGTCACCGACAATGGCCGCGGCGTTCCGATCGACCCGCATCCGAAGTTCAAAAACAAGTCGGCGCTCGAAGTCATTTTGACGACGCTGCATTCCGGCGCCAAGTTTGAACCGAAAGCCTATCAGACGTCGGGCGGCTTGCACGGCGTCGGCGTCTCGGTTGTCAACGCGCTCTCCGACGATCTCATCGTTGAGGTGTGCCGCAATCGTCAGATGTGGCGCCAGACTTATTCCAGGGGCGCGCCAACCTCGAAGCTGAAGGACGCAGGCCCCGCGCCGAACAAGCGCGGCACGATGGTGAAATTTCACCCCGATCCGGAAATTTTCGGGGCAAAGGCCGCCTTCAAGCCGGCGCGGCTCTACCGCATGGCGCGGTCGAAGGCGTATCTGTTCGGCGGCGTTGAAATTCGCTGGAAATGCGCACCCGCGCTCATCAAGGACGAGACGCCGGCGGAAGCGGTCTTCCACTTCGAAGCGGGGCTTACGGATTATCTGACGACGCTGATAAATGGCAAGCCGACCGTCACCGACGAGGCATTCACCGGCAAGATCGAGCGCAAGGAAGACGGCGGCCATGGCGCGGTCGAATGGGCGGTATGCTGGGGCGCGGCGGGCTTTGGCGAGGAAGACGGCTTCATCCACTCGTACTGTAACACGATCCCGACAGCGGAAGGCGGCACGCATGAGGCGGGCCTGCGCGCGGCGCTCTCCAAGGGATTGAAAGCCTATGCCGACCTTGCGGGAAACAAGAAGGCCGGCAACGTCACGCCCGAAGACATCATGACGTCGGCGGGCGCGTTATTGTCCGTGTTCGTCAGAAATCCGGAATTTCAGGGCCAGACAAAAGACAAGCTGGCAACGGCGGAAGCGCTGCGCCTCGTCGAGAACGCGATCCGTCCCGCCTTTGACCACTGGCTCGCCAGCCACCCGAAGCAGGCGAACGAATTGCTGAACTGGGTGATCGATCGCGCCGACGACCGGATGCGCCGGCGCAAGGAGAAAGAAGTCAACCGCGCGGCGGCAACGCGCAAATTGCGCCTGCCGGGCAAGCTCGCCGACTGTTCGCAGAAAGATCGCTGGGGCACCGAGATTTTTCTCGTCGAGGGCGACTCGGCTGGCGGCAGCGCGAAGCAGGCAAGGAACCGCGCGACGCAAGCGATCTTGCCCTTGCGCGGAAAAATCCTGAACGTCGCCTCGGCAACGCGCGACAAGATCACGGCGAACGAAGAAATTCAGGACATCGCGCAAGCGCTCGGCGTCGGCCTCAATGCGAAGTTCGACGTTGAGGACCTGCGCTACGAAAAAATCATCATCATGACCGATGCCGACGTCGACGGCGCGCACATCGCGTCGCTGCTGATCACGTTCTTCTATCAGGAGATGAAAGACCTGATCGACGCCGGGCGCCTCTATATGGCGCAGCCGCCGCTGTATCGCCTGACTGCCGGCG
>JBJXFO010000144.1:0-21195 GCA_046154725.1 Parvularculaceae bacterium
CGACATTGTCGAGCTGAACCCCGAGCGCGATCCGATGATGACCACCGCGCGCGTCGTTGTGCGGCTGGTCAAGGAACTGGCGGCAGTGATGGCGCAGCGTTAGGCGGCAATCTCGCCGCCAATCTCGGCGCCAACACGGTGAGCGGCATCGTCAACGCCGCAACGCGTTCGCTCGTCACCGAAACCAGCTTCGGCGACAATATCCTCGCCGCGCTCCCGGATATCATCGGCGGTACCGTCGGCGGCGCCATCGGCGGGCAGATCATCCAGCGCCGGGAGGCGATCAGCGGCACGACGCTGAGCCCGTTCGAGCGGCACACGCGCTTTGGCGGCAAGGAGCTCGGCACGGTCGGCAACAATGGCGGGTACGAGGGGACGTACAATGCCTCGATCACCGAGCGTCAGGCGGCGCCGGGGACGGGGCATTTCAGGAACGGCGCAACCGCTGGAACCTTCTTCGCCGACTTCGGCCAGGACCTCTCGGCCTCAACTCCTACGGGCAGGGTTCGGCCTCCGGCGCCCTAACCGTGCGCGGCGGCGGGCTCAATGCGCGCTTCGGCGATTTTGGCGTCGGCGGTTATGGCGGCCAGTTCGCCGCCAGTACCGCGGGCCTCGCATCACCGCGGCCAGAGGATCATCTGTGTACAGCGGAAAAGGGCGAGCGTCTTGCCTGTTTCGCGGTGGGTGACTTTCGCGTCCCACAATTGCGTCGAGCTGCCGCGATGCGCGATCTCTGCGCGGCAGTCGATGAACCCCTCGCGCGCGGTGCCGAGGAAATTTGATTTCAGTTCAACCGTTGTAAATCCTGCGGCGCCATCGGGCAGCGTGCGCATGCAGCCGTGCCCGCAGCAGCTGTCCGCAAGTGTCACCACCGTTCCGGCGTGCAGGAAACCATTGGGGGCCATGACGGCTTGCCGGATGGCAAGCCCGGCCTCGATCCAGCCGTCGCCGGCGCTGGTGAAGGCAATGCCAAGGAGGCCCGGAAGGTATCCTGCGGACGCCGCGTTGAGGTCGCCAGAAAAAGCGCTGCGATCAAGTCCGTGCGTCATAGTAATGCCTCCTGCGGCGGCTAGCGCCTTGCAATCCTGATCCAGTGGTCGATGACGAAGTCGATATGCGCGTCGTCCTTGATGAGGTCGTCATGCACCAAAAGCCCGGTCATCATCGCGCGTGAAATCGAGAGGATCGCATCAAGCTCTGCGGCACTGCGCGTTGTTGCCGGCAAGAGTTCGGCAAGCTCGGCGTCGATGGCGTCGCGCCAGCCCGTGAGCGCGGGCGTGATGCGCGCGCGCAAGGCGTCGTCCGTTCGCGAGGCGGTCAGAATTTCGAGAAGCGCGGCGAAGTCGTCATTCTTGAACTGCTCGCGCCAGGACCGCCGCACGATTTCTGCAAAGGCGTCGGGCGAGCGCGCGAGTTCGAGGCGCGCGCGCGAAAACCAGCGCACCGAGCGCCCGAGCAGATAATCGGCAAGCGCCGCGATCAGCGCGTCGCGCGTTGGATAATGATGCTGGAGCGCGCCCTGACTGACGCCGGCGCGCTTTGCCACCTTGCTGATCGAGGCGCCGTGAAAACCCTGACGCGCGAGGCACTCGACCGCCGCCTCGCAGACGCGCAGGCGCATCGCCTCGCTTTTCTCGCGCTGGCGGCTGTAGACGTCTTCCGAGTCCGGCGCTGCGTCCGGCGCTTGACCGTCGATGGCGTGATCCATACCCCTGATCGAAACGCTGACGGCCGCCCCTGTCAATGAAACCGGGCAGTAAAGGAACATCGCCAATGCAGTTGACGCCCGAACATGACCAGCTGCGCAGCACGCTGAAAAAGTTTATCGATGCCGAGATCAACCCGCATGTCGATGCGTGGGAGGAGGAGGGGCAATTCCCCGCGCATCAGGTTTTTAAAGGGCTGGGCGAGCTTGGCCTGCTCGGCGTCACGAAGCCGGTTGAATACGGCGGCATGGGGCTCGACTGGTCTTATGGCGCGGTTGTCGCCGAAACGCTGGGGCATATCCACTGCGGCGGCGTGCCGATGGCGATTGGCGTTCAGACCGATATGGCAACGCCGGCATTGGCGCGGTTCGGATCGGACGCCGCAAAACAGGACTTTCTGGTCCCGTCGATCAGCGGCGACTTTGTCGCCTGTCTTGGTGTCTCGGAAGTCGGCTCGGGCTCCGATGTCGCGTCGATCAAAACGACCGCCCGGAAAGACGGCGACGACTACGTCATCAATGGCGGCAAGATGTGGACGACCAATGGCGTTCAGGCCGACTGGATGTGTCTTCTCGCAAACACGTCGGATGCCGCCATCCCGAATCAGGGCGCGCATCGCAACAAGACGCTGATTGCGCTGCCCTTGCGCGACGACAATGGCCGGCACCGCAAAGGCATCGAGATTGCGCGCAAGCTGAAAAAGCTCGGCATGCGCTCCTCCGACACGGCGCAGTTCTATTTTGAAGACGTGCGCGTGCCCCAGCGCTATCGCATTGGCGAGGAGGGTGCCGGGTTCATGTACCAGATGCTGCAATTTCAGGAGGAGCGCCTGTGGGGCGCGCTCTCGGGACTTAACGCAATGGATGCGACAATCGACGCGACGATCGACTATACGCGCCAGCGCAAGGCGTTCGGCCAGTCGATCCTCGACAATCAGGTCGTGCATTTCCGCATGGCGGAACTCCGGACCGAAGTGCAGGCGCTGCGGTCGATGACATGGGATGCGGTTGGAAAAATGCTGGGCGGCGAGGATGCGACCATGCTGGCCTCGATGGCAAAGCTGAAGGCCGGCCGCTTGATCCGTGAACTGAACGATGCCTGCCTGCAATATTGGGGCGGCATGGGTTTCATGGAGGAAACGCCGGTCAGCCGCGCCTATCGCGATGGGCGCCTCGCCTCGATCGGCGGCGGCGCCGACGAAGTGATGCTGTCGATTATCTGCAAATACATGGGCATTCTGCCCGGCAAGACGAACCGGAAGTAGAGCGGGATTGTCAGACGCGGCTGCAGTGGCCGAGCACCAAGGCCGCATCAAGTTTTCTGGTCATCCACGGAACAAGTCCGTGGACGGCCGGCGAGCGGGGCTGATGGTATGTGTACGGAGCAATTATCAAGGCGGTTGCAAAAAAACCGCCAGCGCGAACGCTGGCGGCTCTCTTTTTTCGCAACGGCGCGTGGTGGCGCCTTACTGCCCCGCAGGGCGATCCTGACGCGGCAGGCCCGGCACGAAGCGGCGGATTGATTCAAGCCCGTCGACGAAGCCAAAACCGCTGTCGAAGTCGAAGGTCGGCGAGGCGGGCACGACGCCCTCGTCGAAGGTCTGGATCGTCGAGCCGTCGCCGAGACTGACGCGCAAGGTCATGTTCTGCGCGGTTCGCCGCATGACGTTATAGACAGCCCTTGGTTCCGGACGATTGCAGGGACCAAGCAGGAACCCTTCCGCGATCCGCGCCGGCACATCCGCGGCGGCGACGAAGCGGAGAGCCGCGCTCGTGTCGCGGCGGCCATTGGCGGCTGCGGGGCACATGCGGAAGTCGATGCGTCCGCCGTCCCGTTCGCGCAGGATCGCCGCGTCGCGGCCCTGCAGGAGAAGTGCGGCGATCGCCGCGACGTGCGGCGCTGACGCCGACGTGCCGAAGAAGTTCGGAAACTCGCCGGCTTCCCCGGACTCGAATACGAGGTCGCCGTCATCGTCGTCGCTGCGCGAGTCGGAGAAGAAGAAGCTGGTGTTGGTTCCATCGGGCCCGGTGATTCCGGGCTTCAGGCGCGTGACCGGCGTGCGCAAGCGCCGGCCCGCGAGGTTGAAGATATTCGGCGTTCCGCCTGCGGATGAAAAGTCGTTGAGGCAGGCGGGAACGCATTCGGGCTCGCCGGCAAGCGCGCGAAGCTGGCGCGTCGCGGTGTCGCCAATGAATTCCTCCGTGATGAAGAAGGCGGCTGCGCCGACGGCTTCGGCGCCGGCCGCGTTCGAGTGGCCATAACCGGTCGGGCCGCCGTCGAGCGGAAATTCGGCGCCGGCAAGCGTGCCGGCTGTCGGAACGGCCTGTATAAATCCGGGCGCCGCGCCAGCTTGCGTCTCAAATCCGATGCTGACGGTTGAACCGCCGTTGAAATCGACAAGCGAGACGAACTCGACCGCATCGCCGCCGGCGCCGCCGTCCAGCGGAATGTCGCCGACGAAAACGAACTGGCAAAGCCCGTTGGCCGGAAACTCGAAAACGCCGCCGGGGAAGCAGTCGGCAACGCGCGCGCCGGCGTCGTCGAACATGATCACGTCGACATCATTCTGCGCGCCGGCGCCGCCGGACACGGAGAAATTGGGGCTGTCCCAGTTCAAAACGAGGTTCGTCTGCAGCGAGCCGTCGAGAGTCACCGCGCTCATGATATCGACGCCGGGGCCCGGATCGAAATCGTGAAAGACGCCTTCGGCCGTTGTCACGGCGCGATAGGCCGACTGAAAGCCTTCGCGTCCGCCATTGCCGTTGGAGGAGTAGTAAGGCACGCCGAGGCGCGCAACTTCATCGGCGGCCTGCGCGATGATGCCATCCTGGAACATCGGCTCGGTGAAATAGATGACGTCATCGACAATGACGTCAGCGCCCGCGCGCGCGAGTTCGAGAATGCCGTTGGCGAAATCCGCTTCGCCGTCAAACGCCGTGTAAAAGGCGATATTGGCGCCGGGCGCCACGTCATGGATGAGCTGCGCCATCCCGCGGCCCTCATCGATGCAGCCGCCGAAGTTGAGGTCTTTGAGGATTGTGACGTTCTGCGGCAGGTCGTTATTGGCGATGTCCTCGGCCGTCGAGGTGTAATTGCCGCCGGCAAGGCTTTCGGTCGTGCACGAAAAACTGTCGGAAAGCACGCCAACGGTAAGCCCTGTTCCATCAAAGCCGAAGCGGCGCCGGATCTCGTCCGAGCGCATCGAGCGGTCGCCTTGCGACGTTGTCAGACCCACGCGCGTTGCGGCGAGGGACGGCTTGGCAAAGGCGAGATAAGCACTGCCCGCCAGCGTTTCGAGTTGACGGATCGGGAACTGGCCCGACACAGTGCGCCCGCGCGTTGCAAGCTTGCGCCCGCCAAGGCTCTGCATGGTGGCGGCGAGGTCACCGGCGTTGCCGGCGGCAACCGCGTCGAGAATGACGTAACCGTCGGGCGTCGTGCGCCCAAGAACAAGATCGGCCGCTGTGCGCCGCGTGCGCTGGGCCGATTGTGTTCCCTCGCCAGAGAGGCGCCCGTTCTCAGCCGCTTCCCGGCCCGTGTCGCTTGCCTTCGGCGCGCCGGACTTTGACTGTTCATACATGGCGGTCAGGGCATCGCCCATCTTCGCCATTTCAGGCTTTGCGGCCGAAGCCGCCGAACCAAACCCTGCGGCGAGCGCGAATACGCTGGCGCCAATAAGACACTTGTTAATCGTCATAAAGCCTTCCCTTGTTGACTGGACAAGACGCAACTCTCTCCTGGGAAGGCGCCGCCTGGGCTATGGGTTGCCCGGAACGGAAGAGCGCTATCTCGTCAAAGACATTGAACACACAGGCCATTGAAAACGCGCCGCTGGGCGCTGGCCAGCATTTGGAATGTCACCCCCAGCGACGTTCGAGCCACCCGCAATGCTAGGGTGGGGCAGCCGACTGTCAAGCAGAGTTTACGGCAAATACAACATTTCGCCGATCACATTATGCCGCACACAGATAATTTCATAGTCTTCGCACTTGCAGCGCGGATTTTCTGTTTGCGGGAATTTTTCGCCAATCCGGGGTGCGGTAGTGCAGCCAGTTGCGGGGGTAGTGCAGCCCGGCTGCTAAAGTTCGGTCGCTTTCTTGCGCACGCGCGCGGGCCGGTTTTCAACGCCAAGCGCTTCGACGGCGCGCGCGCGAAAGCGCTGCTTGCTGGCGCTGTTCAGCCGCTCGTATTCTGCGAGGCGCCGGCCGCGTTCCTCTGCATAAATGCCGGAAGCAACCTGATCGACAAACATCTGCTCGCTGTCATTGAGCGTCGACCAATAGGTCGAGAACGGCTCTGACCGGCCGGGGCTCGGGAACAAGACGACGGCGGCAATCGCCAATCCGGCCATGACCCGCAAGCGCAAGGGCGACACTCCATCTACGCAACTGTTACAGAGCGTACAGGGTCCGGCTTTCGGCGCGTTGAACCCGCCGCGCCGAATTGGCCGCGCCGCGTTAAGTGCGCCGAAACGCTGTTTGACGCCCGCCCGCCCTTTCTCTCCGCCTGCGGAGCGGGGGAGCTGTCACGGCTCCGCCGTGACTGAGGGGGACACCTTTTCAACGGGCGTCACCGCGTGCGGCAACAGCGCGCCCCCTCAGTCGCTGCGCGACAGCTCCCCCGCTACGCGGGAGGAGCTAAGCAAAAGCGTCCTTCCGCTCCACCCGCTTGCGGGGGAGCTGTCACGGCGAAGCCGTGACTGAGGGGGACGCTCTTTCAGCGGGCGCCTTCGCCTGTGGAAACAGTGCGCCCCTTCAGTCGCTGCGCGACAGCTCCCCCGTAAATGGGGGAGGAAAAGGGGGGCCCTTCCGCTCCACCCGCTTGCGGCCGCGCAAAATCGCACCGACGCCTTGCGCAGGGCGCACGCATCCGGTATCGACCCGCCTCGCATCGGGCATCCGCCCGCCATTTCCTTGCCCAATCGACAGAGGCGTCCATGGCTGTTCCGAAGAAGAAAACCTCGCCCTCGCGCCGCGGCATGCGCCGCGCCCATGACAGGCTTGCCATGCCGACTTATGTCGAGGATCGCGAGTCCGGCGAACTGCGCCGCCCGCACCATATCGACCTGAAGTCGGGCCGCTATCGCGGTCGCAAGGTGCTTGAACCCAAAGCGGACTGACCCGCTTGCCGGGTTGAGGCAAAAAGCGCCGCCATCCGTGCGGCGCTTTTGTTTTAATTGTGACCGGTCGCAGCAACCTTGTAGGCATTTCCGCCGCAATTTGGCGCCGATTCATGGCCGACCATTGCGCTGTCGGCCATGTGGGGTTTGGGGCGCGAAGTGTCGGCCAGCGCGCGGGGTCTTGGGCATTGAGGCATTCATGCAAGGTTTTTTCGGCCGCGTTTCGTGGCAGTCGGTCAAGCTGGCGGCGCTGACGACGGGCGGGCTTTTGCTGTCGTCCTGTGTGACGCTTCCCTATGAAACGGCTTTCAACGGCTGTGAGGCCGAGGCCAACAGCTGCTACCGGATCTGCGAGGATATTCCGGACGAGCGCGGCTATACCAATTGCCAGTCGCATTGCGACCGGTCGGCCAACCGCTGCTTCGATCAGGCCTATGACAGCTACCAGTCATCGGCTTACGGATATGGCGGTTACGGCAGCGGCTATGGCAATTCCGGTTATGGCTCGCCGTGGTATGGGCGCTATGGCTCGTGGTATCCGAGCTATGGGTTCTATCTCGATTACAGCTCCTACGACCGGTACGGCTATCGCAAACAGCGCCCGCATCCCCCGCGCTACGGCAATCCGCCCCGTGGCGGCAATTACGGTAATCAGCCCGGCGGCGGCTATAACAACAACCAGCCCGGCTATCGGCCGCCAGGCGGGCGACCGCCGCGCGGCGGCAATCAGGGGCAACCCCCCTCAGGTCAACCGCCAATAGGCCAACCCCCCTCTGGCCAACCGCCACGCCGTCAGCCGGACGATTTCCGGGGCGACCGTCAGCGCGGGCGTAATCCGGGGCAGCCGCAAACTCCGGCGCAACCCCGGCCAAATTTCACGCCCCCTCCGCAATCGGTCCCGCAATCGGCGCCGCAGCCCACGTACACGCCGCCGCCATCTGCGCCGCCGCAATCGGCTCCGCCGTCGCAGGCCAGCCCGCCTCCGCCGCGCACAAGCGAAGACCGCCCGCAGCGGCCATCCACGCCGCGCAACGACGAGGGCGAGCGTCAGCCCAATTGACGGGCGCGCGCGCCAGCCTTCAGCGACCCGCGTTGAATTGCTGGCGGCGGCGGTTATAGAGGCGGCTCCCGATTATTCCTCATCCGGAGCCGCATCGCATGACCGCCATCGTCGATATTATCGCCCGCGAAATTCTCGACAGCCGCGGCAACCCCACCGTCGAAGTCGATGTGGTGCTGGAAGACGGCTCGATGGGGCGCGCGGGCGTGCCGTCGGGCGCCTCGACCGGCGCGCATGAAGCCCATGAATTGCGCGACGGCGGCAAGCGCTATGGCGGCAAGGGCGTCATGAAGGCGGCAGCCGGCGTCAATGGCGAGATCGCCGATGCGCTGCGCGGCTTCGATGCGGAAGATCAGATCGGCGTCGACGCCGCGATGATCGAGCTTGACGGCACGGACAACAAATCCCGCCTTGGCGCGAACGCGATCCTCGGCGTCTCGCTCGCCGTCGCCAAGGCGGCGGCGGAAGCGGCGTCCCTGCCGCTCTATCGCTATGTCGGGGGTGTGTCGGCATCCTTGCTGCCGGCGCCGATGATGAACATCATCAATGGCGGCGCGCATGCCGACAATCCGATCGACATCCAGGAATTCATGATCGTGCCCGCCGGCGCGCCGGCGTTTGCTGAGGCGTTGCGCTGGGGCGCTGAAGTTTTTCATGCGCTGAAGAAAGGCCTGAAGGCTGCCGGTCACAACACCAATGTCGGCGACGAGGGCGGCTTTGCGCCGAACCTCAAATCCGCCGATGAAGCGCTGTCTTTCATCATGAAAGCAATTGAAGCGGCGGGCCTCACGCCCGGCGCGGACGTCACCATCGCGCTCGATGCGGCGTCTACGGAGTTTTACCGCGACGGCAAGTACCGTCTCGAGGGCGAGGGCAAGACACTCGATGCGGAGGGCATGGCCGCCTATTACGAGGCGTTGATCGCGAACTATCCGATTGTCTCGATCGAAGACGGCATGGCGGAAGACGACTGGCGCGGCTGGGCGCTGTTGACGCAGCGCATTGGCAAGACCTGCCAGCTGGTCGGCGACGATCTGTTCGTCACGAACGAAAAGCGACTGCGCGACGGGATCGCGAAGGGGTGCGCGAATTCGATCCTCGTCAAGGTCAACCAGATCGGCACCCTGACCGAGACCTTGCGCGCGGTCGATGTGGCGCACCGCGCCAGCTATACGGCGGTGATGTCGCATCGCTCCGGCGAGACCGAGGATGCGACGATCGCCGACCTCGCGGTCGCAACGAATTGCGGTCAGATCAAAACAGGCAGCCTCGCGCGCTCGGACCGCACGGCGAAATACAACCAGATCTTGCGCATCGAGGAAGAGCTGGGGTCCGCAGCCCGCTATGCAGGCAGAGCAGCGATCGGGCGTTAAGGCTTTGTTTACCCAAAATCGACTCTAGCTGAGTCGCGATTGAGGGGCGGACGGTTGAGTAGCGGCACAGTGAGGCTGTTCAGGGATGTCGTTGCGCCAGCGCTGACGGTGTGCTGGGCAGCGTTCATGGCCTATGACGCGGTTGCTGGCCCGACCGGCTATCGCGCGCTGAGCGAGGCGCGCGCCGAGTTAGCGCGCAAGCGCGTCGAGGTCGCCGTCCTCGTCGCCCAGCGCGAGAGCCTCGAGCGCGCTGCAAACCAGCTGAACCGCCGCTCGCTCGATCCCGATATTCTCGACGAAAAAATCCGCAGCGTCCTCGGCTACGCCGCCGACGGCGACATCGTCATCCCGCGCGACGAGTTGGAGCGGATGCTGGAGCGGGCACGCAAGGCCCCGCGCTAAGCTCTTGTTCAACGTCGGCCCATTCCTTAAAGCTGCGAGTGCAATTCAAGTGGAGAGCGCCTTATGGCGACGGCCGCGAAGAAGCAGGAAAAGCCCTCGATACCTTCGGCCGTGACGGACGCCAATCTGACGGCGACTAAAGACGAACTCCTGAAATACTATCGCGACATGCTGCTGATCCGCCGCTTTGAGGAGCGGGCCGGGCAACTCTACGGCATGGGGTCGATTGGCGGATTTTGCCATCTCTACATCGGCCAGGAAGCGCTCGTCGTTGGCGTCGAGGCAGTGAAACGCCCTGGCGACCAAACGATTACCGGCTATCGCGACCACGGCCACATGCTTGCGTGCGGCATGGACCCCAGGGGTGTGATGGCGGAGTTGACCGGGCGCTCGGGCGGATATTCGAAGGGCAAAGGCGGCTCGATGCACATGTTCTCGAAGGAGGCGCAGTTCTATGGCGGCCATGGCATTGTCGGCGCGCAAGTGCCGCTCGGCGCCGGGCTCGCCTTTGCCAACAAGTACCGCAAGAACGGCAGCGTCAGCCTCACCTATTTCGGCGACGGCGCCTCGAACCAGGGACAGATCTTCGAGGCGATGAACATGGCGCAGCTGTGGAAGTTGCCCGTCATCTTCATCATCGAGAACAATCAGTATGCGATGGGAACAAGCATCGAGCGCGCGCACTCGGAGACCCATCTTTATCGCCGCGGCGCCTCGTTCGGCATTCCTGGAAAGGAAGTCGACGGCATGGACGTCTTGGCGGTGCGCGAGGCGGCGCGCGAGGCGATGGACAGGGCGCGGGCGGGCGAGGGGCCATTCGTGCTTGAAATGAAAACCTATCGCTATCGCGGACATTCGATGTCCGACCCCGCGAAATACCGCACGCGCGAGGAAGTCGACCAGATGCGCGAGCACAATGACCCGATCAAGCGCTGCGAGGCCCGCATCCTCGACGGCAAGCATGCAACCGAGGCCGAGCTGAAAGCGATCGACACGGAGATCAAGGCGATCGTCAAGGACGCGGCGGACTTTTCGCTGGAAAGCCCGGAGCCCGCCAGCGCCGAGCTGTACACGGACGTTCTCGCCTGACGCGGCCTCTCCGCCTTCTCCACGTCTTCCCATCCTTCGCCATGGGCGGCCAGCAGCGGCGTCTTGCCTCGCTCGTTGCAGGGCTAGGGGCCGATTTCACCCACAAGATCGTCTCGCTTGACGGCGATCTCGGCGCGATGCCGCTCGTCGATGGCGCGGCGACCGCAGAGGCGATCGAGTTTCGGAAATCCGCAACGATTGACTTCGGCAATATTGCGCGTCTCGGGCGCGCCATCCGCGCGGCTGCGCCCGATGTTCTGTGCACCTATAATTGGGGCTCGCTGGAAGCCGCACTGGCAAACCGGCTTGGCCCCCGTGCGCCGCATGTTCACCATGAAGACGGCTTTGGGCCCGACGAATTGAATGGCGAGCAATTGCCGCGCCGCATTCTTGCGCGCCGCCTCATTCTGCGCGGCAGTTACGTTACCATCCCCTCGGCGGGCCTTGAGCGCATCGCCCGCGAGGTCTGGCGTCTCGACTCGTCGCGCATTGTCCGCAATCCGGTCGGCGTCGATCTTGCCCGCTTTCGCGAGCCGGCCCGCACTTATCGCCGCACGCCGGTGAAGGTTGTGGCGATTGGCGCGCTGCGGCGTGAAAAGAATTTTGCGCGCCTGATCGCCAGCTTTGAAAAGGCCGACCCGGCGGGGAACTCGCAATTGGCAATTTTCGGCGACGGCCCGCAGATTGAGGCGTTGCGCGGCCGCGCGGCGCAAAGCCCCGCCAGCGACCGGATCTCGCTGCCCGGGCCAACGCATGCGCCGCATGCTGCGCTGGGCGGCGCTGACATTTTCGCGCTTTCGTCGGATACCGAACAAACGCCGATCAGCCTCATCGAAGCGATGGCAAGCGGTCTGCCGTTGGTTGCGACCGATGTCGGCGACATTGCGGCGATGGTCAGCGCGGAGAACCGCGCGTTCGTCGTCGCGGTCGCGGATGAAGACGCTTACGCGGTCGCGCTGCGGCGCCTGATTGCCAACGCGGGCCTGCGCGAGACCGTCGGCCGCGCCAATCATTGGCGATCGGCGTCTTTTGACGCGCGCGCGATGGTTGACGCCTTCCGGGCGCTGTATGCGCGCGCTGCGGGCCGGACGATGTAATGCGCGCCGAATTTCTCAAATCCTTCGACACGCCTTCGCTGATGGCGGAATGGACGCAACTCTACGAAAGCGCTGCGCCCAATTTTTTTCTGTCGCCGCCGTTCCTGTCGGCCTGGCTTGAGGCGGCGCAGGCTGGCTCGCGCATCTTTGCTGTGCGTGTCACCGGCGATGACGGAGAAACCCGCGCGCTCGGCCTTGCCGGAACGCCAGCGAAAGCATCCATTCTGCATCCGTCCGAGGTGCGGCTTATCGAAACCGGGCGCGCGCGGTTTGACCGCCTCTATGTCGAATACGCCGATTTCCTGATGGCGGACGAAAACGATGGCGCGGCGCGCGACGCGGCGCTCGATGCGCTTCTGGCCGGAACAACCGCATCGGCCGATCTTGTTTTCCGGAACGCACGGCCAGCGCTGGCTGCCGCGTGCGAGCGCGCCGCCGCAAGACACAAGCTCGATCTCATCGTTCTCCGGCAACAGCCAACATTTCAGATCGATCTCGGGAACGGCGTTGCGGGCGATGTCACGTCGGGCTTTTCGGCGTCCGTCCGTGCAAAGATCAGGCGCAGCTTGCGCGGCTATGCGCCGCGCGGGCCCGTTCGTTTCGAGGCGATGCGCTCCGCCAGCGCGCGCACGGAGGCGTTTGAGGAAATGATGGCGTTGCACACGGCGTACTGGAACGCGCGCGGCGAGCCCGGCGCGTTTGCAGATGCGGACCTCAACGCCTTTCATCGGGGTCTGATCGAGCGCGCGCCGGAGGCTGCCGATTTGCTGCGGCTGACGGCTGGCGGCGATACGATCGCCATTCTTTATAATCTGGCCGCGGCTGGCCGCGCGTACAATTATCAGAGCGGTATCCGCTTTGACGCCGAGAACCAGGTGTCGCCTGGATTTCTGGCTCACGCCTTCGCTGCCGACCATTACCGCAAGGCCGGCTTTCGCATTTACGATCTGATGGCGGGCGAGGCGGAATACAAGCGCCGCCTCGGCGTTGAACGCGAGACGCTGACCTCTATTGTCCTTGAGCGGCGAGGCGCAAGGCAGACGGTGCGATCGCTTGTACGGCGGTTTCGGAACGCAAGAACGCGTCAAACATGACAACCGACCACAGCTCTTGCGAATAATTTCCCTGACCCGCCGCGTGGCGCCGCGTCATGTTCGCGACTTCATCCGTATCAAGAACGCCGCTGTCGCGCCAGGCGCTGGAATCCGCTAAACGGCTGATCGGGCCAGACGGATCGCGCAGCCATTCAGCAACCGGCGGGCTGAAGCCGCGTTTTGGCGCATGCAGGATGTCTTTGTCGACGCGGTCCTCGAGCGCGGCTTTGAGGACGCGTTTTCCCGACGACAGCGTTGCGCGAAAATGCGGCGGCAGGCTGAACGCGAATTCGGCGAGGCGATGATCGAGAAAGGGCGCGCGAACCTCTAGCCCGTTGGCCATGGCGGCGCGGTCGACTTTTGTCAGCATGCGCCCCGGAAGCCAGGAATGAATGTCGATCAGTTGCGCTTCGCTCAGCGGATCGAGCCCGTCATCGGCATGGCCGGCCAGCGCATCGACGGGATCGTATTGCCCGAGCGCGCGGCGAAAATCGCGCGACATCATCGCGGTGAAACGGTCGGGCAGCGTTGCAGCCGCGGCGCGCGCATAGGCGGCAATGCTGTCTTCGCCGAGCGCCTGCAATGTTGTCTTGAGACGAAAGGGTTGCGGCAGCCAGTCGAGCTTTGGATAATGCTCCCCGGCAGCGCCGAAAACCGCGCGGCGAGCAGTGAGCGGCATCCGGCGCCGCATGTGTTCTTCGCCGGCAAAAAACCGGTAGCGCCGATAGCCGCCGAAAATTTCGTCGCCGCCGTCGCCCGACAGCGCGACCGTCACCTGGCGGCGGGCTGCCGCGCACACGAGATAGGTTGGCAGCGCGGAAGCATCGGCAAACGGCTCGCCGTAAATGCCGGCGATGCGGTCGATCATGGCGGCGGCATCGAGCGTCGCGACCTCTTCGACATGCGTTGTCTGATAGCGCGCGGCTGTGCGGCGCGCGGGCTCGCGCTCATCGTGCCGGATGCTGTCGAAACCGATCGTGCAGGTGCGAACCGGGCCGCCATGCATTGCCATCGAACTGACAATTGCCGAGCTGTCGACGCCGCCTGACAAGAAAGCGCCGAGCGGCACGTCGGCAACGCGCTGCGCGGCGACGGCGTCATCGAGGAGTTCGAGCAGACGGCCTTGCGCAGTCTTGAAGTCGAGCGACCGGTCAGGCTCGAACACCGGGCGCCAATACCGGTGCGCGGTCGTGCGCTGCTCCGGCCCTGCGATCATATAGCTTGCGGGCTCCAGCTGCCGCGCTTGCCGGTAGATCGATTTAGGCTGCGGCACATAGCCGTAAAAGAAATAATCGGCGATGGCGTCCGGCGCGTAGTCGAAGGCTGTCAGGCGCGCGGCGCGCAAGGCGCCGATTTCAGAGGCGAACAGGAGAAAGCCGTCGGGCGTTTCCGACAGGTAAAGCGGCTTTTCGCCAAACCGGTCGCGCGCAAGGATCAGCGTTTTCGTCGCGCGCTCCCAATACGCGAAAGCAAACATGCCGCGCAGCTTGTCGATAAACCGGCGCCCTTCGCGTTGCAGACCCTCAGTGAGAACCTCGGCGTCGGAATTGGTTTTCAGCGACACGCCCTTGTCGGCAAGCTCGCGCGCCAGCTCGCGGAAATTGTAGATCTCGCCGTTAAAGATCAGAACGCCGCCGCCATTGGCCGATTTCATCGGCTGCACGCCGCCGGCAATATCGATGACCGCCAGCCGGCGATGGCCAAAGCCAATGCCGCCTTCGACAAAAAAGCCTTCGCCGTCAGGACCGCGATGGGCAAGCGCATCCGTCATGCGTTTCAAGGCCGCCCGATTGACATCGCGCGCGCCGCGAAGATCGACGATGCCGGCAATCCCGCACATCCGCGTGCGCTACCGGCGACGAGTGAGACAACAACTGTCTCGGGCGTTTTGAGACCGCCTGGTCATTCTCTCCGTCCCCCAAATTTATCGGTCCTTATGACTGCCTTTGCCGCAGTCGAATGACCGAAGACGCTTATTTCACAACAGACCCTTGGGGCGCCATGCCGGAGTTAACCGCCAATCGCGCGCCAAGAGGGCGGTCGCCGAGCCGCCGGGCAAGAACGAGAAGGGCGATCAGCAATGCGCCATAAAGAACCCAGCCGAGCCCAACATGTTCCGGCCCCGCGCCAAATCTCATATCGGAGACCGTCGAGAGCGCAACGATCAGGAAGGCGCGCAGCCAGTTTGCGGCAATCGCCAGCGCAACGCTCGCGAGCACGAACGCCAACTGCCGCCTGACGCTGGTGAACGCGAGATGCGCCGCCAGCGTGGCAATCATCAGCGCGGCCAAAAGGAACCGCAAGCCGGCGCAGCTTTCCGCCATCTCGAAGCGTCCCGCATCCGTCGTCAGGATCAGGCCGTCCCGCAAGGTCTCGACCCCCGCAAGGTTCAACATCGCGGCAACCGCAATCGCCGCCGCGTTCTGGAGGGCGGGGATCAGACTTTCGCCAAAAGGAACCATGAAAACGAGATAGCCAAACGCAAACGCCGACCGTCGCACATAGGGTGCGCCCAGCGTCAGGACTGCCGCGCCGATGATGGCGACGACCAGGCTGAAATGGCCGAGGATCTGGATGGAGCCAAGTCGTCCGGCAGCCATCAGGAAAAGCGCGAGCGCCAACACTGCAAGACCGCGCCAATCTAGCGGACGCTCGGGATCGGACGGCGCGCTGGCCCGAGACAGGAGCCACAGCGTTATAGGCGCGGCGACCCAGCCATGATGATAGCTCGACGACCACGTCCATTGCCGGGCCATGTCGCCGGCTTCGGGATGCATGACCGCAAGTACGACGCCGAGCGCAATTGCAAACCGAAGAACGCCGACGGACGAGCGATCCCTGGCGCGCGCGGAGTTGAGATCAGAAGCGGTCAAATCCAGATCAAACATAAGTCGCCCACGGACTTGTTCCGTGGGCCTCAGGCAACCGGCGCCGGCGCCTCGCGGCCTCAGATCCACGGGACGAGCCCGTGGATGACCAAAAAATTTGATGCAGTAGGCGGATGAGGATGCCGGAAGCTTGTGACCGCATAGCTGCTCGCCTTGCAAGCGCCAGTCCGGCCGAGCCTACTGAGCGCCGGGGAGTTCGAAGCCAGTGTCGCTGGCGATAAAACAGGTGAGCCGGACATCCTGAATTTTCGCGCAGGCGCTCGCCGCTTCGGTCTCGGTAAGGTTCACAAACCGGGCGCGGTAGAGCAACTGCCCGTCCAGCTTTGGCATGGGCGAGACGCCGCGCGTCCGCTCGGTCAGGCCGGCCGCGATCGCCGCTGTTTCAAGTTCCTGCTGCGCCATGTCCTTGGTCGAATACGCGCCGATCTGCACGCTCCAGACGGGGCGTTCCTCGATATCGCCTTCGCCGGCATGATCCTCGTCGAGGGTAACAGCCGAAAGGCGCACGCGCTCATATTCGTTGAAGTCGTCGCTGTCGGCCGCGGCGATCAGCGCCGAAATCGTGTCGCTGCGAGCGCCGTCAGAAGCGCCGGTCGAAAAGCCCGCCGCCGCAATGCGGATTTCGGTTCTCATGGCGTCATTGCCTGCAAGCGTTGGCGTCGCATTGGCGCGGGCAAGTTCCGCAACGAGCGTCGGCTTCAGGCGAGGGGTGGGCTTGAGCCGCTGAACGGCGGCGATCAGCATCGGGTTTGCTTCGATGTCGCTAAAGGCGGTGGTGAGAATGTCCGCCATGTGCGAATCTCTGGTGCGCACCGACCGGCCGCCGAGAACGACGCCGATCAAGCGTTCGCCGTCACGCTTTGCCGTGGTCGCAAGGTTAAAGCCCGACCGCTGCGTGTACCCCGTTTTGAGGCCGTCGGCCCCGGCAAACGTTTTGACGAGCGCGTTATGCGTCCGGTAGGTGCGCCCGTTCCAGGCAAATTCCTGGGTGTTGAAATAGTCGAAATACTGCGGAAAGTCCTTGAGCAAGCGCTGGGACAAAACGGCGAGATCGCGCGCGGTCGTCATCTGTTTGGAGTTCGGCAGGCCGGACGCATTCTTGAACGTCGTGTTGCGCATGCCGAGCGCGCGGGCGCGCGTTGTCATGGCTTGCGCGAACTTCCATTCCGAGCCGGAAATATTCTCGGCAACAGTGACGGCGACATCGTTGGCCGATTTGACGACAAGCGCCTTGATGGCGTCATCGACGGAAATCTTCGTGCCGGCTGTAACGCCGAGCTTTGAGGGCGGCTGACCCGCGCCTTGCGCCGATACGGTCAGCATGGAGTCTGCGGAAAGCCGTCCCGCCGCCATTTCCTCGAACAGGAGATAGAGCGTCATCATCTTTGTGAGAGACGCTGGATAGCGTTTTGCGTCCGAATATTTGTCGAGCAGCACGTCGCCCGTATCAGCGTGAATGACGATCGCGGCGTATTTCGGCTGCGCCGGGGCGCGGCGCCGTGCAGCTTCCGCCGGCGACGCGGCCGCGCTGACGAGCATGACGACGGCAAAAACAGACAGCGCAAGACGCAACATCACGCTCATCCCCTGACACTCGCGAGAACCTCGGCGTCTTGCAACTTAATTTTAGCTGGTCCCGCCACGATTCCGCCCCGCGCCCATGAAACCGCCAATAAACTGCATGGCCCAATACGTCCGGCAACCTTGAAGGCGCCTCAGCCCTCAAGGGGACCTTTCAGCACAACAGCAAGGCGCATGCCGCCCCCAAAAACGCGGCGGAGCCCCGACCATCCCGGCAGCTAGTAAACAATTGATTAACGGTAAAATTGAAGCCGTGCGAAAAGCAACCCGCAACGGGGCAAGTCGCCTCATTGGTGTTGTGCACAGCAAAATACTTCCTTGACGATCAACGTCTGGCAGTCTATGTTGCATCGCACAATAAATGAAATCCGCTCCGCCGGGTAAACGGCCGGGCAACATTCGGGAGATTTCCATGGCCGCCAAAAGAGTATCAGACGTTGAAGGTTTCGAGACCGTTTCCCTCAATCCGGAAGCGCTGAAGGATACCTATGACAAGTTCAGCAAGGGATTGAATTCCTTTGCGGATTTCCAGAAAGGATCGCTTGAGGCGATGATGGCGTCCGCCAATGCGTTCGCCAAGGGCGTCGAGCAGGCGACCTCCGCGCAGGCGGGCTTTGCCAAAGAGCAGTACGAAGAAGTCGTCGCGCTGACGAAGGCCGCGACCTCGACAAAAAGCATGCAGGAAGCGATCGAGCTGCAAACCGACTTCGCCCGCGCCTCGTTCGAGCGCAACATGGCGCTCTTCACCAAGATGACCGATCACTGGAACGGCGTTGCCAAGGAAGTCTCCGAGCCGCTGTCCAAGCGCTACGGCGAATTCGTCGAGATGGCCCAATCCTACCGCGCCTGATCGCCGCACACACTGTCACGCGATCACTGTTTAACGCCCGGTTCCGTTCAGGAGCCGGGCGTTTTTGTTTTCCCTCACGCGGTAATTTACCGCGCGACGCCGGATTTCCTTCTTTTCAACCCGGCCGCAATACATACTTAATGGAGCGTGCGGCGCGGGCCTCACGCATCAGAGGATTTGCGCGGCGTTCATGGCGGCTGAAGACGACAACGAACAGGGTCCTGGCGGCGATGTCGGCATCGGCGTCGTCACCCGAACCGCGCCCAAGACGAAAAAGCCCTCGCTCTACAAGGTGCTGCTCCTTAACGACGACTATACCCCGCAGGAATTCGTCGTCTGGCTCTTACAGGCTGTGTTCAGCAAAGGCGCCGAGGATGCGGTGCGGATCATGCTGCACGTCCACCAAACCGGCGTCGGCGTTTGCGGCGTTTATACCTACGAGGTAGCGGAAACAAAGGTCGCGCAAGTCATGGAGCTTTCGCGCCGGCATCAGCATCCGCTCCAGTGCACGATGGAAAGGGACTAACAGTGGCGTCTTTCAGCAGAAACCTCGACGACTCGCTCCACCGCGCAATTGCGCTCGCCTCCGAGCGCGACCACGAACTCGTGACGCTCGAACACCTTCTGCTCGCCCTGACGACCGATCAGGATGCCGCGGCGGTGATGCGCGCCTGCAATGTCGACCTTGAGGAATTGCGCCGCAATCTGTTCGAGTTCGTCGAGAACAACCTCGCCAACCTCAAGACCGACGCGCCCGAGCAGGCAAAGCCGACAGCAAGCTTCCAGCGCGTCATTCAGCGCGCGGTGATTCACGTCCAGTCGTCCGGGCGCGAAGAAGTCACCGGCGCCAATGTGCTCGTCGCCCTCTTTGCCGAACGCGAATCGCACGCCGCGCATTTTCTGCAGCAACAGGACATGACGCGGTTCGACGCTGTCAATTATATCTCGCACGGCCTCGCCAAGCGCCCCGGCGAGACGCAACAGAAAACCCCGCGCGGCGCGACGGAAGAAAACGAAGCGGGCGGCAAACAGGCCGAGAGCGCGCTGAGCGCCTATTGCGTCGATCTCAATGACAAGGCGCGCAAAGGCAAAATCGACCCGCTGATCGGACGCTCCGGCGAGATCGAGCGCTCGATTCAGGTTCTCTGCCGGCGCCGCAAGAACAATCCGCTGCTCGTCGGCGATCCCGGCGTCGGCAAGACGGCGATTGCCGAAGGGCTCGCCCGCATGATTGTCGACGAAGACGTGCCGGAAGTGCTCGCGAATTCGACGATTTTCTCGCTCGACCTTGGCGCGCTTCTCGCCGGCACGCGCTATCGCGGCGACTTTGAAGAACGCATCAAGTCCGTCCTGAAAGAGCTGGAAGCGCACGAAGATGCGATCCTCTTCATCGACGAAATTCACACCGTGATCGGCGCCGGCGCAACGTCCGGCGGGGCGATGGACGCGTCAAACCTTTTGAAGCCCGCGTTGCAGTCGGGCGCGCTGCGCTGCATGGGCTCGACGACGTACAAGGAATATCGCCAGCATTTCGAGAAAGACCGTGCGCTCGCCCGGCGGTTCCAGAAAATCGATGTTGCCGAGCCGAGCGTTGACGACACGATCAAGATCCTCACCGGGCTGAAGCCCTATTTCGAGGAACATCACAAGGTCACCTACACGTTCGAAGCCGTGAAGGCCGCGGCGGATCTGTCGGCAAAGTACATGACCGACCGCAAACTGCCCGACAAGGCAATCGACGTCATCGACGAAGCCGGCGCACGCCAGATGCTGTTCGCGCCGGACAAGCGCAAAAAGGTGATCGATGTCGAGGACGTCGAGGAAATCATCGCCAAGATGGCGCGCATCCCGGCCAAATCGGTGTCGAAGAGCGATACGGAGCGCTTGAAGACCCTCGCCGCCGATCTCCAGCGCGTGGTCTTCGGCCAGGACGCCGCGATTGCGCAGGTCGCCGCCGCGATCAAGCTGGCGCGCGCGGGCCTTCGCGAACCGAACAAGCCGATCGGCAGCTATTTGTTCTCGGGGCCGACGGGCGTTGGCAAAACCGAAGTCGCAAAGCAACTCGCCGCCGTTCTCGGCGTAGAACTGCTCCGCTTCGACATGTCGGAATATATGGAACGGCACACGGTCTCGCGTCTCATTGGCGCGCCTCCGGGCTATGTCGGTTACGATCAGGGGGGGCTCCTGACCGATGCGATCGACCAGCATCCGCATTCGGTGTTGCTGCTCGACGAGATCGAGAAGGCGCATCCGGAAATCTTCAACATCCTCTTGCAAGTGATGGACAACGGCACGCTTACCGACACCAACGGCAAGAAGATTGACTTCCGCAATGTCATCATGATCATGACAACCAATGCCGGCGCAGCGGACGCCGCGCGCTTCAACATCGGTTTTGCCGGCGGCAAGAAAAGCGACGAGACCGAACAGGCGATCAAGCGGATGTTCTCGCCGGAATTCAGAAACCGCCTCGACGCGGTTGTCGGGTTCGGCGGACTGACGCCGGAAATCATCGACCGCGTGGTCGAGAAATTCATCCTGCAATTAGAGGCCCAGCTTGCAGATCGCGGCGTTACCTTCGACGTCGACGCCGACGCCACGCGCTGGCTTGCCAAGCGCGGCTTCGACGAGGAAATGGGCGCAAGGCCCTTGGCGCGCATTATTCAGGAGCACGTGAAAAAACCGATTGCCGACGAGATCCTGTTCGGCGCGCTGAAAGGCGGCGGCATTGTCAAAGTGCGCCTCGACCGCAACGATCCGGAAAAGCTGGCGTTCGAATTCATTCCGGACGAGCAGCAGGCAATCGAAGCCAGCGAGGTCCCGGCGCTCGTCGCGCCGTGAATTCGGCCCCGTCCGCTCCACCCGCTTGCGGGGGAGCTGTCACGGCTCCGCCGTGACTGAGGGGGACACTCTTGCAACAGGCGCCTTTGCTCCTC
>JBJXFO010000148.1:0-14710 GCA_046154725.1 Parvularculaceae bacterium
ATGGCGTGCGCCGCCTGTTGTCACGCGGCGGCGCCCTCAATGATAGACGCGTTGCCGCAAGTCCCGCCCGCCGATCCGGGGCGGCTTGTTATGAAAACAGCTGGCGACGGTTTGGCGCTGCAACCGCCGGCCCCGCCTCCGCGACATTGAGTGCGCGGACAAAGTGCTTTCAAATCAACACTCAAAGGAGTGCCTTATGAAAAAGCTACTGACGTATATCGCCGGTGTCGCCGCTCTCGGCTTCACCAGCGCCTATGCAGCCGCGCCGGATGCCGTGACCAAGGCCGCCGAAGCATGCTGCGCAGTACTCGCGGGCTGCTGCGCTGGCGGCGCTTGCTGCTAGGCTGACCGCTTAAACCTGAGGACGCGCCCGCCTGGCGACAGGCGGGCGCTTTCGTTTGGGGTTGCGATGTTCAATCTGCGCGAAAGAGCAAAGGGAAACGCCAGCCCTGGGTCATGCGGGCCGATCGTCGGGCATCACGGCGGGCTCTTGCTTGAAAAGTGACTGCGTCCGGCAGATAGACCCGCCAAGGATGACCAAAGACCCCACATACCACCGTGTCCCTGAAGGCTGCGCCCATGAAGACATTTAGAAAGCGCCGTCCATGACCGAAGCGAAAGACACGGCGCCGAGAGAAACGAGTGAAGGCGCTGCAATTCCGATTGCCAGCAATCCGCAAGTGTCTGCTATGGCCAAAGCGGCGGCGCTTCTCCATGTCGACAACGCAGAACGCGAAGCCTTGGCGGTTCCCGGGTTGGAAGCGGCGTCCGGCGAGGTGACGTCGGCAGCCGTGATTGGCGCCGGCGCAATGGGCGCTGGCATCGCCACGTGTTTTGCAACGGCCGGCATTTCGGTCACGCTCGTTGATATCTCGGCGGAGGCAGTTGAGCACGGCCTCGCGGCGATCCGGCAGAATTGCGAGATTGCAGTCGCCAAGGGGAAAATGACGCGCGAGGCTTGTGACCACGCGCTGGCCGGCGTTGCAAGCGCGACCGATTACGGCGCTATCCGAAACGCCGATCTCGTTGTCGAGGCCGTATTTGAAGATTTGGCGCTAAAGAAACGCGTTTTCGCGGAGCTCGACCGGGCCTGCAAGCCGGAAGCGATCCTGGCGACGAACACGTCCTATCTCGACATTGATGCGATCGCTGGCGCGACGCGGCGGCCGTACAGAGTGCTGGGCCTGCATTTCTTCAATCCGGCCCACATCATGAAACTGCTCGAGATCGTGCGCGCCGGCGCGACGTCGGGCGCGACGCTCGCGGCGGGGGTCGATATTGCGCGGCGTTTGCGCAAGACGGGCGTTGTTGCAGGCGTAGGCTTCGGGTTCATCGGCAACCGGATGCTCAACGCGTACCGGACGCATGCGCTAAACCTCGCGCTTGAGGGCGCGGCAATTGCGCAGATCGACAAGGCGATGGCCGCGTTCGGCATGCCGATGGGGCCTTTCGCGCTGATGGATCTGACTGGCCTTGAGGTCAACGTAAAGATGCGCGCGCAAGCAGACCCGGACCTGATCGATGCGCGCGCGTTTGAGGTTGTCGATCAGCTATATGCGATGGGGCGCACGGGGCAAAAATCGGGCGCCGGTTTTTACCGGTATGAAGGTGGGAGCCGCGCGGCGCTGCTCGATCCGGATGTTGACGCGATGATCGCCGGCGTCGCGGCGCGGCATGGCGTTGTGCGGCGCGCTACCATCGCCGATGAAGACATTGTCGATCGATGCCTGCTGACGCTCGTCAACGAAGGCGCACGCATCCTCAAGGAACGTATCGCGCTCCGGTCGGGCGATATCGATGTGACGTATGTTGCTGGTTACGGCTTCCCGCGTCACCTCGGCGGACCGATGTATTGGGCCGAGCAACAAGGGCTCGGCGCTATCGCCGCGCGCCTGCAGCGCTATAGCGTACAAGCCACGCCGCTGCTGGCGTCCGCCGCGCAGGAGGGCCTCAGCTTCGATCAAGCGCTGCGGTAGCGCCGGGTTGATCGACGCGCGGTGATCGCACGCGGCGTGTCACTCAGCGGGGGCGAGGGATGGGGCGGCGGTTGCGTCGCGATGGCGCGCGCGCAAATCGCGGCTTGTCAGGCCCGCGCCGTTTGGTTGCCAGCCCGGCGGCCCAAACATCAATCCCGGCCAATGCCGGACGTTATGCGTCCTCAAATCGGCAATCATCCGCCCCCATTCATGGAACGCGACCGCGAACACATTTGCCGAGCCGACCGGCTTTACAAGTCCGAATTCGCAAGGGGTCTCATCGCGCTCGCCTTGATACGTTCCGAACAGGCGATCGAAGAGGACGGTGACGCCGCCATAATTTCGATCGAGGTAATCGGCGTTGCGCGCGTGATGAACGCGGTGCGCGGAGGGCGTGTTGAACACACCTTCAAACGGGCCGAGCTTGCCGATCAGCACTGTGTGCAGCCACGACTGATAAAAGAGATTGAGCGCCAGCATGGTCGCGACGGCTTCCGGCGAAAAGCCAACAAACATCAGCGGCAAATGAAAGAGATAGCCCATCGACAATTTGCCGGTCCACCCGAGCCGATAGGAGCCGAGAATGTTCAGTTCCTCAAGCGAGTGATGAACCGAATGCGTCGTCCAGAACCAGCGCACCTCATGGCTCGCGCGGTGGAACCAGTAATAGGTGAATTCAAGCAGCACGAAGAGAACCGCCCAGCTTCGCCAGTCGGTCATCGCGATCTCAAAGACGCGGTTGTCATAGGCAGCGACGGCGAGCACCGAGACAAGGCCCAAAGGAATGAGGCCGATCAGGCGCTGGCCAATCGCGATCCCGATTGACGTCAGCGTTTCGCCCGTCGTGTACAGCGTCAGGCCGCGTTTTTTTCCTTCCCAGATCTCCCACGCTACCATCACGAGGAAAAACGGCGCGAAATAGTAAAACATCGGCCCGTTGATACCCATCCAGGACTCCTTGACTGACCTTTTCGATATGTGAGTAATCCTCAGGTTTTACCACTCGCATTTGACGGGAGCCGAAGTCGCAATGGCTGTTAAGGCGCAAGGGTCTCAAATCACTCGCAAAAAACCTCGTCAGGCGCGCAGTCAGGCGACGATGCTCGCGATTGTCGAGGCGGCGTCTCAGATTGTCGAGAGCGGCGGCGAGGATGCGGCAACGACGGCGGCGATTGCGGCGCGCGCCGGCGTGTCGATCGGCTCCGTCTATCAGTATTTCGACAACCGCGACGCCATTCTTGCCGCGATGATCCGCCGCGACCGCGAGACGATTGCCGCGGCGATTGCGCGGCGCATCGCAGAAGGAAACCCGCAGACCGGCGAAGCGCTTGTGCGCGACATCATCGGCGCGCTCCTTGCGGTGTTGCGTCCTCGCCGCCAGCGCCGCCGCCTCGTTGCGCTGGCGATGGCGATGCGCACGCACGATGCCGATGAGACAGGCGCCATGCTCGACCGCGTCGCCGATCTTATTGCCAGCGCCGCCGCGCGATATCCGGCCGATGTTGCGAGGCCGCTCACGCCGGTGCGCGCCTATGTGCTGACGCGCGCGGTAATGGGCGCGATCCGCTCGGCGATGATGGAGAACGCGCAGGTGCTCGACGACCCGGCGTTCGAGGAAGAGCTGGCAAGGCTCGCGATCGGGTATTTGCGGGGGTAGGGTGCCGGGTTTGTATCACCGCGCCGCCAGGCGTAAAGAACGCCCAACCATCGCGCAGCCCAAGGAGCCCCTCATGAAAGAAGACATCGTCATCGCCGGAATGGCGCGCACGGCCATCGGCAATTTTCAGGGCGCGTTTACTGGCGTTCCGGCGACCGCGCTCGGGTCCCATGCAATCAAGGCGGCGCTGACGCGCGCGGGCGTCAAGCCGGAGGCGGTCGACGAAGCACTGATGGGCTGCGTGCTCCCGGCAGGATTGGGCCAGGCGCCGGCGCGGCAAGCGGCACTTGGCGCGGGGCTCCCCATGGCGGCGGGCGCTGTCACGCTCAACAAGGTCTGCGGCTCCGGCATGAAGGCGGTGATGATGGCGCATGATGCGATCCTTGCCGGCTCTGGCGACACGATCGTCGCCGGCGGGATGGAATCAATGACCAACGCGCCGCATCTTCTGCTCACGGGCCGCACCGGGATAAAGTTCGGACACGGAGAAATCCTTGATCACATGGCGTGGGACGGTCTCGAAGACGCCTACAAGAAGAAAACGGCGATGGGGGTCTTTGCCGAAAAATGCGCGCGCGAATGGCAGTTCAGCCGCGCCGACCAAGACGACTTCGCGCAGCGTTCGGTGACGCGCGCGCAAAGCGCGATCAAGGACGGCAATTTCGCCGCTGAAATCGCGCCCTATGAAGTCGCGACGCGCAAGGGCCCCGTCATGGTCGCCGACGATGAAAAGCCCGGCACCGTCGATGCGGCGAAAATCCCGTCGCTGAAGGCCGCCTTCGAGAAAGACGGCACCGTGACCGCGGGCTCGTCGTCGGCAATCTCCGACGGCGCGGCGGCGCTCGTTATCATGCGTGCGGCAAAAGCCCCCAATGCGGTTGCGCGCATTGTCGCGCACGCGACGCACGCGCAAGAGCCCGAATGGTTCACAACAGCGCCAGTCGCCTCAATTCAAAAGCTGCTCGCCAAAGCCGGCTGGTCAGTGAACGACGTCGATCTCTTCGAAATCAATGAAGCCTTCGCCGTCGTGCCCATGGCGGCGATGCGCGAGTTAAAAATTCCGGCGGAGAAAGTGAACATCCACGGCGGCGCGATTGCGCTCGGCCACCCGATCGGCGCCTCCGGCGCGCGGATCATCATTACCCTGATCAATGCCCTGAAGCAGACCGGCGGAAAGCGCGGCGTCGCCTCGCTCTGTATCGGCGGCGGCGAGGCGACGAGTTTGGCAGTGGAACTGGTTTGATTGACTTATCGGCCTGCGCCGGTGTCGCGCGAGACGCTCGCTGCTGCGCGCGCCGAAAGCAAAGTCAGGTTGGAGAACGACGTGCGGCTGGAATAGAGCGCCGGGCGAAAAAGTGGAATGACCGGTTTTTCGGAACCCGGCGCGACCACTAAGAAAGACTAGCGCTTCTGGCGTTTCCTATCAAACGCCTGAAGCGCTAGAAACGGCGCGCCTTGAAATCGAGGCGCGCCGCTGTTTTTCAATCGATCGTTAGCGCGCCTTCGACATGGCAACGACGTTTTCCTGCTCGACTTCGCCGTAAACAGACATCAGCGGCGCGTCGTCGACGATGGCTTCAACATATTCGCCAAAGCCGTTGAAGCGCGTCGCCAGCGCAGAGCCATAGGCGCCGGTCTGACCGAATTCGATGTAATCGCCTTCGCGCACATCCGCTGGCAACAGGAACGGGCCCTTCAGCGTGTCGATCGAATCGCAAGTCGGGCCATAGAGCTTGAACGGCTTGACGACGCGGCGCGGGCCTTTCTTGGCGCGCAAGAGCCGTGTCGGATAGACGAGCCCGTCATGCGCGGCGTCAAAGAGGGCGCCGTAGGCGCCGTCGTTCAGGTACAGCGCGTCGCCCTTGCGAAGCTCGACACGCACAATGTGGCTGCCGGCCTCCGCGCACAACGCGCGGCCCGGCTCGCACCACAGATCGGCGTTCTGCAGCACGGGCATGTCCTCGAAAGCGCGCGCGATCGCTTCGATGTAGGTATCGAGCGGCGGCGGCGTCAGGCCCGGATAGGACACCGGAAAGCCGCCGCCAACATCGACGATATCGATCGTCACTTGCGCCTGGCGGATCAGGTCCGAAACAATTTCCATTGCCGCGCGATAAGCTTCCGGCCGCATGCATTGCGAGCCGACGTGGAACGAGACGCCCAACTCTTCGCAAGACGCGCGCGCCTGACGCAGCAGGAGCACCGCTTCCGGTCCCGACGCGCCGAACTTGCCGTTCAGCTTGTGCTGGGCGTAGTCGGAGGACACTGCGATGCGCACGACGAGGTGCAAATCGCTCGCGCCATTGGTTTCCTTGATGATCTTGTCGAGCTCATCGAGGCTGTCGAGCGAGAAGATTCGCACGCCATAGTCAAAATAAGCGCGGCGTATCGCGAGGCGTGATTTCACGGGGTGCATAAAGGCAAGGCGCGCTTCCGGGCAGCGCGAGGCAACCGCCTCAATCTCATTCAGCGAGGCGACGTCGAACGAGCGCACGCCCGCCGCATAGACGGCATCAATGATGACTGGGTGCGGGTTCGCCTTGACGGCGTAGAGCACGTCCCCGGGGAAATTGCGCACAAAGAAATCTGCCGCCTTCGTGGCGGCATGCGGGCGCAAGCAATGAACGGGAAGTTCAGGCTGGTCCGCTAGGACCAGGGCAAGCGCAGTCTGGTATTTGTCCATCTCATGGAACCTCGCAATTCGTGACTTCAACCAAGGCGTCAAACTTGCGGAGAGGTCCCATGGGTCTGACGAGGCAGGCATGTAAGAATGTTTCGCCGATTTGTAAAGATTTGGCGAACGCTGGCGGGGAGGGAATTTTGGGGCGGGCGGGGGCCGCCTGTCGCGGCCGCAACGATCGATGTTCGCCGGGATGAAGGCCGGTCTTGCAGATACTACGGCAATGCCGTATATCAACCTCGATGCACACGGTCGTCGAAACGCCGTCCTATCTGTCTTCCGCAAAGGAAGAGGGGATGACGGCCGAAGAAATGAATTTGGTCGTGGAAATGGTCGCCGCCGATCCCGCCTGCGGCGAACTGATCGTCGGTTCTGGCGGATGCCGGAAAGTCCGTGTAGCGGGCAAGGGCAAAGGAAAGTCCGGCGGCTACAGAGTTGTGACCTACTTCGCGGCGACGAATTTTCCGGTCTTTCTAGTCGCCGTGCTGGCGAAGGGTTCGCGATCGAATTTCAGCAGGGCGGAAACCACTGAAATGGCCAAAATGGCGAAGTCCGTTACGGCGGGTTTGAAGTGAAAGAGGTTCGTATGAGCAGGAAAAAGAACGTTGACCGCATTTTGAAAGGCCTTGGCGAGGCCGCTGACTATGTTAGCGGCAAGGTCGATGCGCGCGCGTTTCGTGTCCATGTTCCGGCGACCGTCGATATCAAGAGGATGCGCCGCAAGATGAAGCTCACGCAGGCCGCCTTCGCCGACCGTTACGGCTTCACCGTCGGCGCCGTGCGTGACTGGGAGCAGGGGCGACGCCAACCAGAAGCGGCAGCGCGCATTCTGCTCAAGGTGATCGAAAATCGCCCGGATGTCGTGGCGGAAGTGTTGGCGGGGTAGCTACCGGCAATCCTTTGCATTTGCTCCGACTACAGAACTGGCGCGTTGCCATCGTAGCAAACTGAACCGCAAGCTTGTTTAGTATCTAGAGGAAAAATCATGGAAAACGAGGTCAAACTCAGGCGACCTGCGCGTCGGCGTGCGGACGAGATCAAACTGTTTCGCTGCAAGAATTTGATCGCCGTGCTCGAAAACCCGACTGACATGCGGAATCTTGGAACCGTAATCCGCAATGTGAACGCCCTTGGCGTTGAAAAAGCTTACGTCGTTGACCCCTATCGATCGCTTCCTACCGACTGGCAGGAATTGCGCGAGCAAAAAGCCGTTTCCAAAACTTCTGTGTCTGCGGTGAAGTGGACGTTCGTCAAACGCTTCGATAGCACCGACGAATGCTTTGATCACCTCGAAAAAAATCGCTTCAGGTCGATCGTCACGTCCCCACATGTCAAAGGAAAGACGAGCATTTTCCTCCATGAAGGCGACTTTACCGCCTACAACAAACTCGCCATTTGGTTTGGGAGTGAGGCGCTGGGTATTAGTGAACGAGCAGTCGAACGAAGCGAGATGTGCATCAGCATTCCAATGTTCGGCATGATCGAGAGCCTTAACCTGGGCACGAGTTCGGGTATTGTTCTGTACGAAGTTGCTAAACAAAGGCGAGAATATCAGAGCAAATACAAATTGCGAGATCGCAGAGGAAAGCGATTGAAGCCCTTGCCGACCGTCATAACGGCAAGGACATAGCAATCAGAGGGTGCATTGAGCGGAGCGAAATGCACGGTTACCGCTCGCCGGGACGCTGAATTCATTTGAAATGACAGCTTCCCGTCTTCACGCGGCGTCGCGTGCGGGCGTCCATCCTCGTGTTTCCATTCATGCCATGTCGAGATATGGCCGATCGCGCCCCATAGACTGGACCATCGTGCATTTCGCTTCGCTCAATGCACCCTGCCAATATTTCCGCCACCGCCTCAATTTATCAGCACCCGTCTTAATCGGCTGCTAATATGTTGTTTTTGTTGTAAAAAATCTGTTCGAACCCTTGCCCTCGCGTTTTCGCTTGCGCAAGCTCAGCGCGTTAGCGTGGCATTGTTGTGGAAGAGGTTTTTTATGCGTGAGAGGTCTTCGCTGGCATTGCAGTTGCAAGGATATCGTCTGGCTACGGCTGAAATCCTATACCGACTGCCGGATCATCCTGCGCTTCTTCAGGCTTATGTCTGGCAGGACTACGATATTGCGCCGCGCTTTCCGGTGCTGAACCGTTTCCTGGAATTCTGGACGCGGCAGATCGACGGCCCGCTCCATTCCGTGCGTGTCACCGGCAAGGAGATCATCTCCGCCGCCGAGATGCGCCACGGAACACTGTTCACCATGCAATAGCGCCGCGCGCGGACAATTCGCTTAAAATTTGACCGTTCAAAAGCACGCCAAATTAGAGATTGTTTGAGAATCCTTAGGGCGTGGCCAGTCGGGGACTTTACCAATGCGGATCTTTGACGCAGTTGCGATTGCGGCGGCTCTCTCATTTGGCGCGGTCTCATCGGCATCTGCCGCGATCTCGACCTTTCCGGCGTCTGTCTTTCAGCAAGCCGCCGGCGCTGGCGGCAACAATCTGATCGGCAACAATCCGTCAACGGCGCTGTTCAACCGCGGCGCAACGCCTTTGGGGCTTGGCTTTGCCGCGCCGATCCAGACCAACGCCATCATCGGCGAGCGCATTTCCCTCAACGTGACGACGGTGAGCGCAGGCACGGCCTATGTCTTCGTGCGCCTTGGACGGTTGACGGGTGCGGTTTTCACCAACGCCAACGCCGTGGGCACAACGACGCCCGCCGGCGGCGCAACGACGAACCTCTATGCGCAGCTTTCCGGCGCCGGACCGTTGACGCTGCTGCTCGATCCGTTCGCCGCGTCTTGCGCCGCGCTTGGCGGGTGCAATGCGCTGATTATCGGCAATTCGACGTTCTCGTCGATCGGCAGTTCTTTCCGGCTGTCAACGCTAGTGGCGTCAACGCCGGAACCCGGAGCCTGGGCGCTGATGATGCTCGGGTTTGGAGCGGTAGCGTTCCGCTTAAAATCGAAGCGACGCGCGGGCGCCGAATTCAGCGCAGTCTAAGCGAGGCGACGAGGCCTTCCGCGAACATCGTCAGCGTATCGTCGCGTGCGCCCATCACGACAATGCGGTCGCCGCTTCGGGCAAGCTCAAGCAGCCGCTCGCCGCAGTCCCCGCGCGTCGCCAGAGCTTCGGCGTGAAAGCCTCGCGCGCGAACGCCGTCAACAATATCGCCGCTTGAGACCGAGCGATCGGTTGTGCCGCCGAAATAGACAGGCTCTGGCATCAAAAGAATATCGTCCGGTCCCAGATGACCGGCAAAGGCGGCGATCAGTTCGGCGCCCATTTTCTTCAACGGCCCATACCCGTGCGGCTGAAACATGACCAGCAAGCGCCCCGGAAACTCGCGCAGCGTCAGAAGCGTCGCAGCGATTTTATCCGGATTGTGGCCGAAATCGTCGATGACCGCGATTCCTGAAGCCTCGCCGACCAGTTCAAAGCGCCGCTTCACGCCGGAGAACGTCGAGAGCGCCGCCGCCGCATCCTCGAACCGGACGCCAGCAGCAACCGCGGCAGCGATCGCGGCAAGCGCGTTGGAGACGTTATGGCGGCCCGGAACCTTCAGCGCGATTGCGGCGCGCGCCCCCGAAACGCGGTCGATTGCCGTGAACGAAACGCCAAACGGCGCCGCGCGCAGCTCTTCGGCGCTGAAATCAGCGTACGCGCCGAGACCATAGCTGATCGTCAACGGGCCTCGCGGCGCGAGCCGGGCTGCTTCGTCGTTGTCGAAATTGAGGACCGCCGTCTGCGCGCGGCCGACAAAGGCGCCGAACAGCCCGCGCAACTCTTCCATCGATTTATGGTCGAGGGAGACATTGTTCAGCACCGCAATTTTCGGCGTGAAAAGCGCGATCGAGCCATCGCTCTCGTCGATCTCGCTGACGAAAGCGGGGCCGCCGCCAACAAGCGCGCTTGCAAAAAGCGCCTTTGGCGTGACGAAGTTTTTCATCACCGCGCCGTTCATCACCGTCGGGTCGCGCCCCGCCGCGTGAAGGACCCATGCAATCATCGCGACTGTCGTTGATTTTCCGGAAGTACCGGCAACGCCGATCGGCGTTTGGGCGGCGTTGAAAAGATTGGCGAGCAGCATGGCGCGGCTAAGGCGCGGGGCGCCAAGGCGAATTGCAGCCTGAACGTCCGGCACGGTGTCTTCAACTGCCGCCGACGCGACGAGGATCTGGCTTGCCGACACGAGGCCGGAGCCGTCCTGCGGGAAAAGCGCGATCCCTGCTTCGCGCAAATAGTCGAATTTCGGAGCCGTGCGGCCCTGATCGAGCGCCCGGTCGGACCCTGCCACCTCGTGTCCAGCGGCCCGCAGCAAAAGCGCAAGCGGCAGCATGCCGCTGCCGCCGACGCCGCACAGAAAATATTGACGCTTTTCAACCATGGTGGAACTTCAATAAACCATGTTTGCGAACAACCTCTTATTTGCAGGAGCAGTCAACGAGGATGGCGAGGGTTTGCTCGATTGCGGTGGTCGCGCCAGCCAACCGGTTGCAGCCGGACGCCGCGGCGCGCGTGACCGTGCTTGCGGACCAACTCTATGGCGGCCGCGCCAGACTGATATTTCATCCGCAATGCTTCCTCTCGTGCGGCCACTTCGCCGGCGACGACGTCGCGCGCTCGGCCGCCTTTCTTGAGGTTGCGAACAATCCAGACATTGACGCCGTGTGGTTTGCTCGCGGCGGCTACGGATCATGCCGCGTTGACGATGCAGTGTTTGCCGAATTGAACGCCAGCGCGCATGCGAAAACTTATATCGGATATAGCGACATGGGGTTCTTGCTGGCGCGCCTCAACCGGGAAGCCATCGGCAAGCAGGCGCACGGTCCGATGCCCTCCGATATCAATCGCGAGGGCGGCGAGGCTGCGGTTGCGCGCGCGCTTTCCTGGCTTGTCGACCGGGATGGGGCGTCGCTTGAACCGGCATGCGCGCCGCGCGGGCGCGTCTTTGCGTTCAACCTGACGACGCTCAGCAATATTCTTGGCACGCGCGCAGAGCCCGATTTCACCGGCGCGGAAATCATGATTGAGGATGTTGACGAGCACCATTACCGCATCGACCGGATGATGTTCCATGTCACCTCGAGCGACGCTGTTCGCGCGAGTGCGGGCTTGCGCCTTGGGCGCATGAGCAAAATCCCCGAGAATGATCCGCCATTCGAACGATCGGTTGAGGAAATCGTGCACTATTGGTGCGCGCGCAGAGGTATTGCGTTTCTCGGACTTGCTGATATCGGGCATGACAGCGGCAACAAGGTTGTTCCCTTTCCGGCGCTGGCGCGAGTTGCGTGAGTAGCCGCGCAATATGGGCACTGCGTGGCCCCGCCAAGTTGCGCTGATCGCGTTAGTCGACGCCGGTTATTCTGTGTGCGTTCCAATTCTCGCGCCGCGTGGGAGGCATCCCGCCGCGGAGGGTTAACGACAGCGCCCTTGACCGCTTCCGCCGCCAGTGATCAACCTCGCCCCGATTTGGCTTGCCCCGGAGAATGCTCTTGATTTTCGGCCTCGACGCTTTTGCGCCCCTGATTGCCGGAATATGCCTTGCTGCGCTGCTCGCCGCCTTCGCGCTTGAATGGCGCCCTCCCGAGGTGACAGCGCTAGCAGCGGTTGCGATTTTCCTCATTCTAGGGCTCTTGTCGAGCGACGATCTTGTCGCGTCGCTCGCGAACTCCGCGCCGCTGACGATCGGCGCGATGTTCATCATGTCAGCAGCGCTCGTCAGAACGGGCGTCCTCGAAGAACTTGCGCGGTCGCTGATCAAGCGCGTCGGCACGCGGCCCAATCTCGCAGTCTTCGGCTTTTTTGTCATTGTCGCGACGCTGTCTGCATTCATGAATAATACGCCGCTCGTCATGCTGATGATCCCGGTCGCACTCGCGCTTGCGCAGCAGGTAAAGGAAGCGCCCTCGCGCCATCTCATTCCGTTGTCCTACGTCGCGGTGCTCGGCGGCATGACGACACTGATCGGCACATCGACGAACATTCTCGTCGATGGCGTCGCGCGCGAGAAAGGGCTTGAGCCTTTCCATATTTTCGAGATCGCGCCGTTGGGGATTGTCATTGCGATTATCGGCATCGTCTTTGTCTTTTTGTTCCGCAAGTTTCTACCTGAACGCATTGCCATGGCCTCGCTGCTCGGACGCAATGAGACGCCGCGTTACATGGTCGAATTGGCGATAGAGGCGGAAAGTCCGTTCATCGGCGAGCGCGCCGTCGATATCAAGGCATTCAATGAAGCAGACAACCGGCTGATCGACGTTGTGCGCGGCGATGCCTCCCTGCGCCGCGAAATGGGCGGCGTCGTGCTCGCTGAAGGCGATATCGTCGTCTTGCGCTCGCCGATGCGGGAGATCCTCGGCTTCAAACAGGCTCCGGACATGCAGACGCCAGCGGGCGGGCTGCAGCCGCTCAGCACGCGCTCGTCAATCCTGATTGAAATCCTGCTCGCGCCCGGCGCCGCGTTCATCGGTAAGACGCTTCGGCATCTGCGCCTGCGCCGCCGATACGGCGTTTATCCGGTCGCGCTTCATCGGCGCAGCGCCAATCTTGAAGACCGTTTTGAACACACGCCGCTACAGGTCGGCGACACGCTGTTGATCGAAGGTGCGCCGGAGGATTTGAAGCGCCTCTGCGACGACAATGACCTCGTCAACGTCGCCATGCCGCGCGACCGGGCGATCAAGCGCACGCATGCGCCGATCGCCATCGCGACGATGGCGCTTGTCGTTGTTCTTGCAACATTCGAAGTGATGCCAATCGCCGGCCTTGCCTCGATCGGCGCGGCGTTTGTGCTGGCGACACGCTGCGTCGAGGCCGACGAGGCATTCGATGCCGTCGACTGGCGCATTCTGACTTTGATTATCGCCATGCTGGCGATCGGCAAGGCGGTCGAGAATTCCGGGCTTGTCGCGCTGATTGTTGACGCCGCGTCGCCGTTGCTGGCCGGGAACTCGCCGATCGTTGCGCTCGCGCTAGTCTACATCCTGTCGATGGTCCTGACTGAGCTGATCTCGAACAACGCCGTCGCGATCATTGTGACGCCGCTCGCGATTGGCGTCGCCGAATCGCTTGGCGTCGATCCGCGCCCCTTCGTTGTCGCGGTCATGTTCTCGGCAACCTGTGCGTTTATGACGCCGATCGGCTATCAGACGAACACGCTCGTTTACAGTGTCGGGGGCTACAAATTCGCCGATTATTTGCGCCTTGGCACGCCGCTCAACTTCATTGTCGCGGTGTTGGCGATTGCCTTTATCCCAGTTTTTTGGCCGTTTTAAGCGTGCTGCCTGATTGTGTGAGCGGGCAGGCGCGGCTAGGAAAGATCGGTCCCCGACGGGGGGAGTGAGAGGAGTTTTTCATGAATATCGGGCCGAATTCCGCCGCTGCGCTGGCGCTTGCGGCGCTGGCTGTTGCCGGGTGCAGTCGCACTGGGGCGGGCGATACTTCCGACAAGGCCGCAGCCAATCCTGCCGCCACGACAGGGGATGCCGGCGATGCTGCGGCCGATGCCGCCGCCAAGCCAACGGAGCTCGCGGGCGACGCTCCGCAGAGCGGCGCTGACAACGCGCTGAAGTCCGAAAAATTTCTCGCGGATAACGCCAAGCGGGCCGGCGTCAAATCGACGCCAAGCGGCCTGCAATATGAAATACTCGCGGAAGGCGCGGCGACTGGCGCAGCGCCGAAGGCGACCGATCTCGTCGATGTCCATTATGTTGGCACACTGACCGATGGCGTCGAGTTCGACTCGTCGCGCGCCCGCGGCGCCGCCGCCCGCTTCCCGCTCAATCAGGTTATCCCCGGCTGGACCGAGGGCGTGCAGTTGATGAGCGAGGGCGACCGGTTTCGCTTTTATGTGCCCCCGGCGCTTGCGTATGGCGAACAAGGAACGCCCGGCGGGCCAATCGGCGCCAATGAAGCGCTCATCTTCGATGTGGAACTCCTGAAAGTCTCAAGCCCTGAGCGCAACAGCGCGGCTGCCTCGAAATTCCTCGCGGTCAATGCGGCCAAGGCCGGCGTCAAGGCGACCACGTCCGGTCTTCAGTATCAGGTGCTGACCGAAGGCAAGGCTGGCGGCAAGCAGCCGACCGACGCCAACAAAGTCAGCGTTCATTATGAAGGGCGCCTGCTGGATGGAACGGTTTTCGATTCATCGTATGCGCGCGGCGAGCCGATCGAGTTTCCGCTGGCAGCCGTCATTCCGGGGTGGACCGAAGGCGTTCAGCTGATGAGCGAGGGCGACAAGTTCCGCCTCTTCATCCCGCCCGCGCTCGGCTATGCCGAACGCGGCACGCCCGATGGAACAATCGGGCCGAACGAAGCGCTGGTGTTCGACGTTGAGCTATTAAAAGTCGTTGACTGATTTTATTCGTGCCGGCCAGCGCTTCGGATCGATCGTCTG
>JBJXFO010000157.1:0-3559 GCA_046154725.1 Parvularculaceae bacterium
AAAGCCCGCATCCGGACGATCCGGATGCGGGCTTTCGGGGGAAAAGTGCTCAGGATTTGAGCTGGAACCAAGCCCCGGCAGCCGCGGGGCCGGATGCCCCAACCTCGCGCGAGGACACTGTCGCCGCCGCAACGCCCGCCGCGTCGCGCAGCGCATCGAGCCGCGTCTTGAAGCGGAGATCGGCGACGAGATGCTTGTCGGCGCCAAGGGCTGCAAGCGTTGCCGCGACCTTTCCGTTCATGCCGGTAACATAGACTTTCCGGCCGGCGGACTTCGCGTCCGAGGCAATGGTGTCGACCGCCATGGCGGCGGAGAGGTCGATCGCCGGCACGCGACTGAAATCGAGCACGATGGCCGCCATGCCGTCCTTTGCTTTCTCGCGCACATGGTGACCAAGATCGGCCGCCGCGCCAAAACTCAAAGGTCCGCCTGCGAAATCAAAGAGCGCGACCTTGCCGTTCGCCGCGTCGAGGATGCGGCGCTCTTCGGGATCATCGACTGGCGCCTCGCCGTTGAGCGCGGCGACCTGGATATCGGCGATCTGTTTCACGAAGGCGAGCGACGCCAGGACAACGCCGACGCCAACCGCCGTGATGAGATCGACAAAGACCGTCAGCACAAGGACAAGCGCCATCAAGACAAGGTCCCAGCGCGGCCCCTTGTGCGCGCGCTTCAGATACGCCCAGTCGATGATGTCATAGCCGACCTTTACAAGAATGCCGGCGAGAACGGCGTGCGGGATCTTTCCGGCGAGGGGCGAGAATACGAGCACAATCGCAAGCAGCACCAGCGCATGGATCATCCCCGAAAGGCGTGTCGACGCGCCCGAGCGGATGTTGATGACCGTGCGCATCGTCGCGCCGGCGCCCGGGATCGCGCCAAACAGGCCCGCAATCGCGTTGCCGACGCCTTGTCCGAAGAGCTCGATATTCGACTTGTGGCGCGTCGCTGTCATGTTGTCAGCGACAAGCGACGTCAGGAGGCTGTCGATCGAACCGAGGAGCGCGAGAATGACAGCCGCTTCGAGGACAATGGCGAAGGTGTCTGATGAAAAGCCCGGCGCGACGAAGGAAGGGATGCCCGTCGGAATGGCCCCGAGCAGCGGCGCGCCGGGAAGAACGAGGCTGACGAGCGTCCCGATTAACAGTGCGGCGAGCGAGCCGGGCACAATTTTGCCCCAGCCTTTCGGCCACACGAAAACGAGCGCCAGCGACAAAAGGCCGAGCGCAAGCGCCGGCCACACCGGCGCGCCGACCGCGCCCGGAATAGCCGACAGCGCGGGGATCGTGCCGCTGCCTTCGGGCTCATGACCGAAAAGTCGCGAGACCTGCAGCGCGATGATGATGACGCCGATGCCGCTCATGAACCCGGAAACGACCGGATAGGGTACAAGCTTGATGTATTGTCCGAGCCGCAAGACGCCCATCAGAATTTGCAGGAGGCCGCCGAGAAAAACCGCAGCGAAAACGAGCGCAGGATCGCCATTGAGCGCGGCGAAAAGACCAGCAAAGACGACGACCATCGGTCCCGTTGGCCCGGAGACGAGCGTCGGCGTGCCGCCAAGAAGCGCGGCGAAGAAGCCGAGAATGATCGCACCCCACAGGCCGGCAATCGGCCCTGCGCCCGACGCCTCGCCGAAGGCGAGCGCGAGCGGCAGGGCGACAACGCCTGTCGTTACGCCGGCGAGGAGGTCGCCGCGCAAATTGCTGAAGTCGAACCAGCCGTTGAAAAAGCCGGGTGCGGCGGCCCCCTTTGGCGTCGTTGTCATCATTGAACTCCCTATACGGACCGATTATTGCGGCGGCTGGCGGTGATGGGCGTGAAGGGCGGCGCTGACCGGCTGCTGATAATGGTCGGCGACCGGGATGAACGCATTGGCCTTCTCGTCATAGGCGAGCACCTCGCCCGACCGGATGTCATAGACCCAGCCGTGAATCTCGGTTTCGCCCGTCGACAGCTGAACGGCGACGTAAGGGTGGGTTTTGAGGTGCGCAATCTGCAAGAGCACGTTTTCGCGGATCAGCATGTCAAGCTTGTCCTTGTCGTCGAGCGCGGCGCCTTTACGCTTGGTGACGAGCGCGGCTGCGCGCGCGTAGCCCAGCCATTCCTTGACATGCGGAAAATCGTCGAGACCTTCCGGGTTCATCGCGCCCTTCATCGCGCCGCATTCGGAATGGCCGCAAATGACGATGTGCGGCACTTTCAGCGCGCCGACGGCGAACTCGATCGAGGCGGTCATCGCGCCAGTGTATTGCGAGTGTGGAGGGACAATGTTGCCGGCGTTTCGGCAGATGAACAACTCGCCAGGCGCCGTCTGCGTCAGCAGATTGGGATCGATGCGGCTGTCAGAGCAAGTGATGAAAAGCGCTTCAGGGGACTGACCCTCGGCGAGCTTTTCAAACAGGTCGCGGCGTTCGTGATAGGCTTCCTGCTGGAAGCGCACGACGCCGGCGGCGATCTTATCCATGATTTTCTCCGTTCAGGAGTTGCTGGGCGGTCTCTGATCCGTTCGTGGGCTGACCTTCGCGCCAAAGCGCGGCGGCCGCGTCGAGCGCCTGGCGGTTGGCCATGTCGGCCGCCACTCGCGCCTGCACAAATCGCGCGCCGTCAAGCAGCCAGGCGGCGAGCGCCCTGTCTATCAAGCTATAAAGGTGATGGCGCCCGTCGCGCCGCTCGGCAACGACGCGGTGGGATTTCAACAGCGCCAGATGCTGCGACGCGCGCGTCGCCGGAATCGCGAGCCGGTCGGAAAGGGCCGTAACGTCAAGCCCGCCATTGCGCAATTCCTCGATCATTCGCACCCGGTCGGGATGGGCAATCACTTTCAGAAGGTCCGCAAGCTCGCGAGCAAGAATAGCGCGGGTCGGCATGATCTGCTCACATTCTCGTTACTGCGAATTTGCATGTCTGCGATTTCTTGAGGATATACGTCGCAATTCACCCAGGTTCAATGGACCAGGATCACGTTCAAGTCATTTCTGAATCGAAACAACGAGCCTCCGGATACAGAGGTGGGGCTAAAGTGCTTCGCGCTGCTGACGGGCAAGATCGGTGCAGCCGGCTCTGGCGAGCGCCAGCAGCGCCAAAAACTGTTCGTCGGAGAAAGGCGCGCCTTCGGCCGTGCCCTGTACCTCGACGAGCCCGCCCTTGCCAGTGATGACAAAGTTCGCATCCGTCCCGGCGGCCGAATCCTCCGCGTAATCGAGGTCGAGCACTGGCGCGCCGTTGACGATCCCGCACGACACAGCAGCCACGGTATCGTTCAAGGGATTTGTCTTTATCACGCCGTTCGACGTCGCCCATTTGAAGCACTGCGCGAGCGCAACATAAGACCCGGTGACCGACGCCGTCCGCGTGCCGCCGTCGGCCTGCAAGACATCGCAATCGATGAGGATCTGCCGTTCGCCCAGCGCCTTCAGATCGACGACAGCGCGCAGCGCGCGGCTGATCAGGCGCTGGATTTCCTGGGTGCGGCCCGACTGCCCGCCCTTGGCCTCGCGCTTCATGCGCTCATGCGTCGAGCGGGGCAGCATGCCGTATTCGGCCGTCACCCAGCCGC
>JBJXFO010000162.1:0-51365 GCA_046154725.1 Parvularculaceae bacterium
GGCGGAACATGTGCCTGCGCCTTACTTAAGCGTCGATGAAAAGAAACTGGCGCCGATCCGCGCCAAACTGCGCGACAGAGCCATTCACCGTATCGAATTGCCTGATCTGACGGTGCAATCCTGCGCAGCCGCTATCGCGGCGATGACCGCAAAACTTGACACCGGGCTCGAACAGCTGGTGTTTCGCGACACGCTCGGGTTCAACTTTGTCCTGCCTCAGGACTCGCTGACGGAATCCGCCTTTTTCGGACATGTTCGAGCCGCCAGTGAAGCCGACCGGACAATCCTGGCGCCAGCGCTGCGCGCATTGATGGCGAGCTGTGGAAAGCAGATCGACGGTTTCAAGCTGTTATGCCATGAGCAGTTGCAAGGCGTCGAAATTCACCTGGAAACCGCATCGCCGAAGGCAGCGATGGTCGAGCCAGCAGTCGCGCTTGCTTCGCTCGACCCGATGGCTTTCGAAGTGTTGAGGCCGTGGTTTGCGGCAATTGATAGCGAACACGATATCGATTGCATTCCCCGGGCATTTGCCGCCATCGCCGAGACTTCGCGGTTCAAGGGCGCTGCGGCCATTCGCTTTGGGTTCTGGTTTGCAGTGACGACACAGCAAAGCCTTAGCCGCACACCGGAAATCGATCAGCTCACGTTTGCGGCCCGGCGCCAACTGACGCCAGCTGAATTTGCCGCGATGGCCTGCGACATCATTCTCGAAAAATCTGCGCGAGGCGAGGTTGGCGGCCACTCAGTCCATCTGCCGCCGCTGCCGACCGGTGAAGTGATCAGGCCCGAGGTTGCGGCGTTCCCGGCCCGAATGCCCGATCCGCCTTCAGCGCGTTCCTTTGCAATTCTCGAACTGCTGGACGCGAAGGTCGGCTGGGACCGCGAGGCGCGGGCAGCGCTCGAACCGCTGCTTGCAATTGCCGAGGCGGAACATCAGCGCCTGAAAGCCGCAATCGATGCTGAAGCCCGGCGTCGCCGAGCGATTACAGCGGCGAGGTAATTTCCAAACGGTCTCGAGAAACCGGGCCCTCCTACTCAAACAATATTGTGAAACTTCAGAATAACCCGTCGATCTCCCCATGTTCATTAACCGTAATGCGCTCCGCCGCCGGCGCCTTTGGCAGGCCGGGCATTGTCATGATCTCGCCGCAGATCGCGACAACGAAGCCCGCGCCGGCGGCAAGGCGCGCTTCGCGGACGTGCAGCACATGGCCTTCGGGCGCGCCAAGGCCGGTTGGATCGTCGGAAAAGCTTGTCTGGGTTTTCGCCATGCAGACCGGCAAGTTTGCAAAGCCCAGTTTTTCAAAGCTCGCCAGCGCGCGCTCGGCCGCAGGGGTGAAATCGACGCGCGCGGCGCGGTAGATTTTCTCCGCAATTGTGCCGATCTTTTCCTTTAGCGGCATTGCGTCGGGATAAAGGGGGCGGAACCGCGCCTTGCCGCTGTCGACAAGCTCGACCACCGCGCGCGCCAGCGCCTCGGCGCCGGCCGATCCTTGCGCCCAATGGCGGCAAAGAACGACGCGGGCGCCGGCGCGTTCGGCAGCCGCCTCGACGGCGGCGATTTCAGCGGGCGTATCGCTCGAGAATTCGTTAATCGCGACAACGACCGGCACGCCGAAGCCGCGCACATTCTCGATATGCCGCGCCAGATTGACCGCGCCGGCGGTGACCGCCACGGCGTTTTCTGCGCCAAGGTTTTCCCTGGTGACCCCGCCGTTCATTTTTAGGGCACGGACAGTCGCGACGATGACGGCGGCTTTCGGAGACAGGCCGGCCGCGCGGCATTTGATGTCAAAGAATTTCTCCGCGCCAAGATCGGCGCCGAAGCCCGCCTCCGTGACGACGTAATCGGCGAGCATCAGCCCGGTGCGCGTCGCAATCACCGAGTTGCAGCCATGCGCGATATTCGCGAACGGCCCACCATGCAGGATCGCCGGATTGTTCTCGAGCGTCTGCACGAGATTGGGCAGTATTGCATCTTTGAGAAGCGCCGCCATTGCGCCGTCGGCTTTGAGATCCTTCGCGGTGACGGGGGACTTGTCGCGCCGCCAGCCGATAATGATCGCGCCAAGTCGGCGCTCAAGGTCGCCGAGGTTTTCGGAAAGGCACAAGATCGCCATCACTTCCGACGCGACGGTGATGTCGAAGCCGGCCTCGCGCACGACGCCGTTATTCTCGCCAACACCGCAGATGATCTCGCGCAAGGCCCGGTCGTTCATGTCCATCACGCGCCGCCAGGCGATTTTGCGCGCGTCGAGCCCAAGCGCATTGCCCCAGTGGAGGTGATTGTCGATCAGCGCGGCGAGCAGATTGTGCGCCGATGTAATCGCGTGGAAATCGCCAGTGAAATGAAGGTTGATGTCGTCCATCGGCGCGACCTGCGCCATGCCGCCCCCTGTCGCGCCGCCCTTAACGCCAAAGCACGGCCCCAGCGACGGCTCGCGCAGCACAATCGCCGTTTTTTTGCCAATGCGGTTCAGCGCATCGCCAAGACCGATCGTTGTTGTCGTCTTGCCTTCGCCCGCCGGCGTCGGGTTGATCGCGGTGACAAGGATCAGCGCGCCCGTCTCGCGCGCCTTCAGGTCGCCGAGCAGCCCGGTGTCAATCTTCGCTTTGCCGCGTCCATAAGGAATGACGGCTTCCGCCGGCAGGCCAAGCCTCGCGCCAATCTCGGCGATCGGAAGCAGGCGCGCCGCCCGCGCGATTTCAATGTCGGATTTCAACGGGAACCCCCAGGACAAGCGATCGGAACGGTAAGACGGCGGCGGCGCCAAGGCAATTGGCCGCTAGCCGAAGCGATAAAACCCGATCTGCGCCGCGCCATACTGGCGCCGGTCGAACTCGGTAAAGCCCTCTGCGGCGACAGGCGCCTCATCCTTGCCCTGCTCGACTATGGCAAGCGCGCCGACGGCGAGCCATGCGCCGCTGCGCAGCGCCTCCAGCGCCGGTTGGCACAGATCCTTCCTATACGGAGGATCGAGAAAGACAAGGCCAAACGGCCCGCCAACGCCTGCGGGCTTCTCGCCCAGCGCATCGGCCGGGCGGCGATGGATACGCGTCACGCCGATAACGCCCATCGCCTCGACATTCTCGCGGATCGCGCCGCGCGCGGCCGCGTCGATTTCAACGAACAGGCAGAACGCCGCGCCGCGCGACAGCGCTTCGAGGCCGAGCGCGCCCGACCCGGCAAAGAGGTCAATGACGCGTGCGCCCTCAAACGCAAAATCGTCGCGATGGGCGAGGATATTGAATAGCGATTCGCGCACGCGATCGGCGGTCGGGCGCGTCTCGCGACCCTTGGGCGCGACAATCGCGCGGCCGGAAAAGGTACCGCCGATAATACGCATTATTGAGCAGAAAATTTTGCCAAGCCGGCTGCAATAAGCAATAGCACGCATACGACCGTGCAGGCCAAATTGATTGATAAATCAGTTCGCTTGTCCGGGAGCGTATGGTCTGGATATTTCAGCATCCAACGACCTTCGGTTGCTGATGAGATCAGCATCTCCATGGTCATCGGGATCGACTTAACGCGTGCATAAGGCGGCTTGAAAAAGATAGCCCCGATGTTAAATCCTTCTTCGCCATGATGAAAGTACCAACGATAACTATCTAGGTTTACGCCGAATTTTTTCGAGTATTCTTCCATAAAATTAAATGCGTCATCTCCGTCGATAAAGTTTCCACCGAAGATATCCATAGAGTTGAAGCGATCGGGCGGAATGCCTGCGAGCTCCAGCGCGAACTCGAAAATCTGTTCGTTGGACGCGCTATTCGCCACCATTCACCTTTAGGCAGTCAAGCGCCTTTGCGGCCCGCGCTTTCTCAGCCTTCTCTCGTGCTTTCTCCGCTTTCGTCCGCCCGAACTTCGCCCGGTTTTCATCCGCCTGCGTCTCTTTATCGGCGGCGCGCTTCTTCTTGCGGGCGCGGGTGAGGGTGACGACATCGTTCATGGCTCAGATCCCCAGCGCCTCGCATGTCTTCTTGCCGAGCTGTTCTTTCAATTGCTTCGACGGCACTTCGTCGATTGCGCCGTCTTCGAGGCCGCCAAGCTGGAAGGGCCCGAACGCGGTGCGGATCAGCCGGTTCACATTGAGGCCGAGATGCTCCATCACTTTCCGGATTTCGCGGTTCTTCCCTTCGGTGATCGAGGCGGCGATCCACACATTGCTGCCCTTGGTCTGCTCGAGCGTCGCCTTGATCGGCTTGTAGGCGACGCCCTCGATCTCGACGCCGGCGCTCAGCGCATCGAGCGCTGCCTGGTCGATGCGGCCATGCGCGCGGATGCGATAGCGGCGCACCCAGGCGTTCGCCGGCAATTCAAGCTGGCGCGCAAGCCCGCCATCATTCGTGAGCAGCAACAGCCCCTCGGTCGTCAGGTCGAGGCGGCCGATGGAAATGACGCGGGGAAGGCGGTCGCCGATGGCGTCGAAGACGGTCGGGCGCCCTTGCGGATCCTTGTGCGTCGTCACGAGACCCGCGGGCTTGTGATACCGCCACAAGCGCGGCGGCTCTTTCGTCCTGACGCGCGTCCCGTCGACGCGCACGTCCATGCCGGGCTTCACCTTGAAGGCGGGCGTCGTCAGCGTTTCGCCATCGATCGTGACGATGCCTTGCTCGATGAGCTTTTCAGCCTCGCGGCGCGACGCAACGCCGGCGCGCGCGAGAAATTTCGCGATGCGCTCGCCGTCCTTGTCGAGGCCCTCCTGTTCGAGGCGCGCCTCTTTTTCCGCCGTTTCGGCTGTCATGGTTAATCGCTCTTTAAGCGTCACGGCGCCATATGCTCCGCGTAACGTCGTTTTGTCGAGTGCGGGGCATGGATCTCAAAGAAGAACGGGCGATCGGCGGCGATCCCGCCTCTCACTGGTACTATATTTCCAAAGGGCGGGCGATACGCTCGCTGATTGGCGATGCGCATCACGCCAACATTCTCGATGTCGGGGCGGGCTCGGGTGTGTTCTCGCGCATGCTGACGGCGGAGGGGCTTGCCGAGCATGCGACCTGCGTCGATCCGAACTATTCCGACGCGCAGATGAAATCGGGGTCGGGCGCGCGCCTTCGCTATGTCCGCTCGATTGCCGAAACGGACGCGTCGCTCATCTTGATGATCGACGTCATCGAGCATGTCGATGACGATGTTGCGCTCGTCGCCGACTACGCCCGCATGGCGCGGCCCGGCGCGCAATTTGTCCTTTCGGTTCCGGCGTTCAATTTTCTGTGGTCCTCGCACGACAAGTTTCTGGAGCATCGCCGGCGGTACACGCTGGAAACGCTCGAAAAGACCGTCCTTGCTGCGGGCTTGCAGCCCTTGTCGATGCGCTATTTCTTCGGAGCGCTCTTTCCGGCGGCGGCCGCGCTCCGGCTTGCGGACCGGGCCTTGAAGGGCGATCGGGAAGCAACGGGCAGTGCGCTGAAGGCCGCGCCCGGATGGCTCAACCGGTCGCTGGTCGCAATCCACGATATTGAGCGGGCAACGCTCTTTCCGCTCAACAAGATTGCGGGCGTCACGGCGTTTTGTCTCGCTGAAAAGCCGGCGCTGGCGCAAGGCAACCGCGCAGCCTAAAAGCCGCCAATGACCATTGGCGATGTCGATGACGCGATGATGGCGCGCGCGCTAGCAGTGGCGCGTGCTGCGGCGGATGCGGGCGAAGCGCCGATCGGCGCAGTTCTTGTCGATGACGGCGGCGTCATTCTCGCCGAAGCTGGCAACGCGCCCGTCATGCGCTGCGATCCGACGGCGCATGCGGAAATTCTCGCTTTGCGCGCAGCGGGAGAAAAAACGGGCAATTACCGCCTGACCGGCGCGACGCTCTATGTCACGCTCGAGCCATGCGCGATGTGCGCGGGCGCGATCAGCCATGCGCGCATTGCGCGGCTGGTCATCGCGGCGGAGGATCCCAAAGGCGGCGCCGTCTTTCACGGACCGAAATTCTTCGATCAGCCGACCTGCCACTTTCGCCCGCTGGTCGTCAAAGGTCCGCTCGCGGATGAAGCCTCCGAACTCCTGAAGTCGTTCTTTCGAGCCCGCCGCTGAGAGAGCTCTACGCCCTTCACTCGAGAGCGAGGATTTTCCTGACGAGGTCGAGGTCCTCTGGCTTGTCAACGTCGATTGCCGCTTCAGCGTTGGGAAGCGTCACAAGGCGCACATCGACCTTCGTCCGCTGGCGGATGGTTTTCTCAAGGCTCGCCTTGGTCATTTGACCTGACAAATAGGTAAGGGCGGTGAAAACGCCAATCTCGCGCGCCATGTCGAGCGGGCGTTTGCGCTTGGCTTCGACCCGGCGCCAGAATGCGGCAAGGCCTTTGGCCCTCGCGCCTGCAAACCAGAACAGGTTGGCGCCGGAGAAACTCAAATCCTTCAGACGGATAAAGGTGCGCCTCGAGCCGGGAAAGCGCTGCTCATAAATCACGCGATCGACGCACGCCGCCGCCGCATCGCTCTTGCGCGCCTCATCGAGAAAGCGGCGCACCATGTCCGCCGACAACAGCGCATGGTCGCAGGTTGTAACGAGCAGCCCCCGCGCATTCTCGGCCGCGTCAAGCTGCGCGAGGGCCGTTGCTGCGGGCGAGCCCGCCGGCGCGCTAAACGCCCAGCCGTCGATGCCGGCGAGCGCCTGCGCAAGGGCCCCTCGCACATCGTCCGGGGCGGCAATTGCGATGCGGTCAATGCGGCCCGATGCGTTCAGCGCTTCAACGACGCGGCGGATCAGCGGCTTGCCGCCGGCAATCAGCAGCGCCTTGTGCGCCACGTTCCCGACGCCGGCGAGCGGGTCGATCTCGCCTTGACGGCGCCCGGCAAGGACGAGCGCGTCAACAGGCAGATCGGCATTGGCGATAATGGGGTCTGTCCTCGGCATCGGCCTACAGCAGCGTCCGGCGTTCGGCTGTCTCGACGCGCCCGCTCCGAGCGTCAAGCTCGCGAACCTCGACGCCGATGCGCCAGCCGGCTCCGGCGCGCTCGATTTCGAACAGGTTATAGCGCGCCGGGCGATACGCGCCGAGTGCGTCTGGGTGCGAGGCTGACGCCCCGCCAGCGACAGGTCTGTTGCCGGACGGCGTCTCGACCTCGCCCCAGATCGAGCGGTGCATGTGCCCATGAATAACCAGTTCGACGCCGGTCTCGGCAAGCAGCGCGCGCAAGCTCGCCGCGTCTTCGAGCGCCTTGCGCGGCGGTGCCGCCCCGGCGGTCACCGGGTGATGCAGCGCAAGGACCCGGCAGAAGCCTTGCGCCCCGGCGGCGGCAAGCTCGGCCTTCAGTCTGTCGCGTTGCGCGGGGCCTAGCCGCCCGGTGGCGAGCCCCGGCAAGGTCGGCGGCGACGAATTCGCGAGGATGACGGCAATGTCGCCGATGCGTCGGACAAAGGGAAAATCTTCGGCGTCTTTCGCTTCGCGCGCACGCGTCTCGGCAAGCCGTTCGCCGACCATCAGGAAGGCAAGATGCCCAAGCCCGCCTTGCCAGGGTACGCTTACATAAGCGTCGTGGTTGCCGGGCGTGAAGACTGTCCGCGTCAGGTCCATCGCCTGGCGCAGGGCCATTCCGGCGGCCGCGAACTCCGTTTCCAGCGCGATATTCACGACATCGCCCGTAATGACCGCGAGATCGGGACTTGCGGCGTTGCAGTCCGCGAGAATGGCATTCAATGCGCTTTTTGTGTGCCGGAACCGGCGGCTTCGCTGCCAGGACAGGAACCCCAGCAGGCGTTTGGACGCCAGTTCGACAAATCCCGGGGCCGTCTCGATCGGGAAGTGGAGGTCGGTCAGATGGGCAAGGCGCATCGGGCTCGCCCTAGCACAAACTTCGAGCATCGCAAGAATTTGAAAGACATCTTGCGCTCTCAATGCTCTTTTATGACGTTTCTATGTAGGTTAGGTTTCATTTTGGTGACGCAGCGGATATTGTCACACAGCAGAGGAACTGGGGCCTCGAAAATCGATTGACGGTTGGCGCGATGACGTCGGTGCGCGCCAGGCATCAGGTTTTCTCCGCTCCATCAGACGTAACAGAGACCTTCGAGAGTCATGACGGCCATCGGACTGATCATTAACGAGCGTTCCAGCCGGGTTCAGTCGATCCTCGGCGACATCCTGCATGTCGCGAAACAGTTTCCGTCTGTGCGCCCGAGCGTGCTGAACGGGATCGATGGTCTTGACCGCACGCTCGCCGATTTCAATCGCGCGCGCGTCGATACAGTTGTCGTTGCGGGCGGCGACGGCACCATTCAGGCGGCGGTCACCGACGCGATCAACCGCCGGCGATTTGAACACACCCCGGACTATGTCGCGGTGCCATGCGGAATGACCAATGTCATTGCCGCCGATTGCGGCTTGCATGGCTCGCCGATTGATTCGCTCGACCGGTTCTTGTTCCGCCGGACGCGCGGCCATGTGAACCGCGTGCGCCGGCCTCTGATGGGGATGCGCATCGGCAATCGCGAACCGGTATACGGGTTTTTCCTCGGCGCCGGCGCGTTCTACACCGCTGTCAAATTCAGCCGGTCGGAGATCCAGGGGAAGGGCGCCAAACGCTCGCTCGCCATGGGCCTCACGATCGGCGGAGCTATCCTTGATGCAGCGTTCGGCGAGCAGCCGGCGAACGCGCCGCTCGTTGCCGCCATCACGTCCGAGAATGCGCCCCTCGATGGTCCGCAGCCGCTGACGCTCGCGCTGATGACAACACTGCGCACGCTCGTGCTTGGCGTCTATCCGTTTTGGGGCACGGAAGCGGGCGGTCTTGCCGTGACAACGATTGGCTTTCCGGCGCGCAAGATGCTGTCGGCGGCGCCTGCCGCGCTGCGCGGGCGATCCGCGCCGTGGTTCCGGGATGCGGGTTTCGAAAGCTGGCGGACAAACGCGCTTGAAGCGGATTTCGCCGGAACGGTGGTCTTCGACGGCGAATTGTTCGATATCAAGGCTGGCGAACGCATGACCATCGAAACGACGCATGACGCCGGCTTCCTCACCTGACTTTCCTCAAGACTTTCCCGGCGCCATTGAAAGCGTGCTGCTTGCGCCTGCGCCGGAACCGGCGCGGCTGATCGCGGCGGCGCTTGCCCGGCGCTATCCCGGCGCCGCCATATTTCTTTATGGCTCTGGCATCAGCGTCAGCGCGGCGGAGCGGGCGGCCGACATCCTCTTCGACTATTATGTGATCGCGCCTGACTATGATGGCGCGATCGAAAATCCCCTCGAGCGACTCGCGGCGCGCGCGCTGCCGCCGAACGTCTATTACCTGGAAGCCGAAACGCCGCTCGGCCTCTTGCGCGCCAAATATGCGCTGCTCTCGGTCCGCGCGTTTGAGCAGCTGACAGGCCCCAATACGTTCCACTCCTATTTTTGGGCGCGCTTTGCGCAGCCGTCCCGTCTCGTGGAATGCCCCGAGACGCTCCGGTCCCGGATGATTGCCGCCGTGGCGCTGGCGGCCGGGACGTTCCTGTGGCGCGCGCGCGGCCTCGCGCCGGCTGGCGCTGGCTGGCGCGAGATCTGGCTCGCCGGCATGAACGCCTCCTACCGCGCCGAATTGCGCGCCGAGGCGCCGGGCCGCGCTGCGCAATTGCTCGATGCCTATGGCTCCTGGCCGGAACGGATTGCGCGCTTTGCTCTTCTTTCGGGGCCTGACGGGGGCGGCGAGCAAGGCGCAAGGCTTGCGTGGCGGCTGAGAGCCGCGCAAGGCGCGCTGCTGTCGGTTGCCCGGCTCCTGAAGGCAACGGCAACGTTTCGGGGCGGCCTCGATTACATCGCGTGGAAAGTGAAGCGCCACGCCGGCATCGACGTCGCGGTCAGGCCATGGGAGCGGCAATACCCGTTCCTTGCCGCGCCCGTTGTCGCGATGCGCTATTACCGCCTGCGCGCTGCGGCCCGCCGCTGACATCCGCCGTTAAATGCCGCTGTTCAGGATTTGCCCGCTAGCCCTAGCCGCCCGCCAGCGCGCAGCCGCTCCCACCAGCCGCGATTGGAAAGATACCATTCGACGGTGCGGCGCATGCCCTGCTCGACCGTCACGGAGGGCTTCCAGCCAAGCTCGCGGCTGATCTTTGTCGCATCGATCGCATAGCGCAGATCGTGCCCCGGCCTGTCTTTCACGAATTCGATGAGGTCGGCATGCGGATGATTTTTCGGCGCCAGTTCATCCATCAGGGAACAGATGATATGCACGAGATCGATATTGCGCCGCTCGTTCCAGCCGCCGATATTGTAGGTCTCGCCGAGGCGCCCCTTTTCAAGAACCGTCAAAAGCGCATCGGCATGATCCTCGACATAGAGCCAGTCGCGGATGTTCTCGCCCTTGCCATAAACCGGGATCGGCCGGCCCTCGAGCGCCGCGATGACGGCGACCGGGATGAGCTTTTCGGGAAACTGATAGGGCCCGTAATTGTTCGAGCAATTGCTCGTCACAACCGGCAATTTGAACGTCTCGTTCCACGCGCGCACGAGAAAGTCCGATGCCGCTTTCGACGCCGAATAGGGCGAATTCGGCTTGTAGGCGGTCTCCTCGGTGAAAAGCCCCGTAGGCCCGAGCGTCCCGTAAACCTCGTCGGTTGAGACGTGATGAAAGCGAAACCTGTCTTTTGCCGCTATCGGCAAGCCGTCAAAATATCGGCGCGCTTCCTGTAGCAAAATGAACGTGCCGACGATGTTCGTTTCGATGAACGCGCCGGGGCCATCGATCGAGCGGTCGACATGGCTCTCGGCGGCAAGGTGCATGATGGCGTCTGGCCGGTGCGCCTCCAGCGCTGCGCGAACGCCGGCGCCGTCGCAGATGTCGCCCTTGACGAACGCATAGCCCGGCCGTGTGTCATAACCGGCGAGATTTTCGAGATTGGCCGCATAGGTCAATTTGTCGAAATTGACGACGCCATGTCCGCGATCCAGCGCTTGGCGCACGACAGCCGACCCGATGAACCCAGCCCCGCCCGTGACCAGCACTTTCATACGCCATGAACCTTCGTTTTTCAGGCGTCCTCTTAGGCAAGTTTAGAACCGCACGCCACAGGGCGAGGGTTAATGCGGCGCTGACGGAGGCGCGCCAATTCGATTTGAATCGCGTCGCGCACGGCGCCAGTTTCGGCGCAATGACAATCCGGCTCATCCTGGCGATCGCATCGACTGTTTTGAGTGGCGCCGCACAGGCGGCCGATCTCGCCGCGAAGGACGCGCCCGGGCTGACGGCGGCGCTGGATGCGGCACGGGCCGGCGATCGCATTGTGCTGGCGCCGGGCGCGTATGGCGCACTGACGATTGGTCCGCGGCGCGGCCGTGGGGCCGTGACGCTCACGGCGAGCGACCCGCGCGGCCCGCCGGTTTTCCAGTCGATCCTCGTGCGCGACGCCGACGACCTCACCTTCGAGAATTTGATCGTGACGCTCGGGCCGGCGACGGCGCCGCTCTCGACGTACGCGATTGAAATACGCCGCTCGGCGCGCGTGCGGCTCGAAGGGCTGACGGTGTCGTCGGCGGCGAACGGCGTTTCCGGCGACGACGGCTACGGCGTTTTCATTCGCGACAGCCAAAGCGTCAACGTTGTCGCGTCGCGCCTTCACGATGTCTTTCGCGGCATCGCCGTCTTTGACAGCGATGACGTTGGCATCAGCGGCAATACAATCACGCGCGCCGGATCCGACGGTGTCGTCGCGCGCGGCGCCGTGCGACTGACAATTGAAAACAACAGCGTTACAGAGTTCGACCCCGTCGATCCGGTCCGCTGGCACCCCGATGCGATACAGCTGTGGTCGCGCGGCGCGTCCCGCGCGAATGAGGCGATCGTTATCCGCGGCAACACCATAGCGCGCGGCAAGGGGCGCCCCGCGCAAGGCATCTTCATCAAGTCGCCGGAAATTGCTTCACGCGGCATCCTGATCGACGGCAATGCGATCGACCAATCGATGGGGCAGGGGATTTTCGTGCAGAATGGCGAGGACGTCCTCATTCGCGGCAATAGTCTGCGGACGGTGGAACCCGTGCTCCATCCGCCGGCGATCGAAGTGCGGTTGCCCTTCGCGAACGCGCGGGTTGAAAACAATGTCGCGCCTGTGTTTCGCTTGCCCGAGGGCGTGCTGGCGCACGGCAATCGCAAACCGGGTTAGTCCGGCGCGACCGCCTCAAGCATCCGCCGCTGGCCGGCAATCGCGTAGCCGGCATTGGCCGCCTCCTCGATGATTTCGGCGACCGAGCGCCCCGCGCGCGCCTGCGCCAGCGCGCGCAGGATCGTCGAGCGCGTGCCCGACCGGCAATAGGCGAGGACGCCGCCGCCGTCGTTCTCGCCGAGCGCGCGGTCGAACGCGTCGAGATCGCTGCCCGAAATGCCCGCGAGCCCGACGGGAATGGCAACATAGGAAAGCCCCAGCGCCGCAGCCGCGGCTTCGATCTCCCGGCCGCTGCACTGTCCGAATTCCTCGCCATCGGGGCGGTTATTGATGACGAGCGACACACCCATCGACTTGGCGCCCTCAAGGTCTTCGGCGGTGATCTGCGGGGAGACCCAGAAGCCGTCACAAATCGGAATGAATGGTTCAGTCATTGCCTGCTCCCCTTAGGTCCAGTGCCCGCCATGTTCGCCGCGCAGGCCGCCTCATGCGTCGACATACGCCGCGAGGGCTGTCGGGGCTGGCGCCGAAAGGCCGTCCTCCCGCAGTCCGTCGAGGTGAAACCGGATAGCGTCGCGAATTTCAAGCTCGACTGCTTCCACCGTTGGCCCAGTTGCAACGCAGCCGGGAAGGTCCGGCACATAAGCAGAATAATTCTCGCCTGCGTTTTCAATGACAACGGCATACCGCATCAGCGTGGCTCCTTCAGACCGGCCTGCTTCAAAACGCTGTTGAGCGTTCCCGGCGCGATGTCGTCGCCAAGTTTGCCAGCAATTGTCACCCGGCCTGCCTTGACCGGATGCTTATACTGCCGGTGGCTGCCCCGTGTTGCAACGAGCCGCCAGCCGTCAGCTTCGATCAGAGCGATGATTTCGCGAACTTTCATCCTGCGCCGGCCGACGGTATGAAGTGCTTATTGAACTGAGTGTCGGGCGATTTATGCGGCCTTTGCAACCCTTCCACCTCGCGATTGCGGTCGATGACCTCGCCGCCGCAGACGGGTTTTACCACGGTCTTCTCGGCTGCCCGCACGGGCGCCGGTCGGACGCATGGATCGATTTTGATTTCTTCGGACATCAGCTGGTCGCGCACCTGTCGCCCGGCGACTGCGCGGCGGCGCGAACGAATGTCGTCGATGCCCATGACGTGCCGGTGCGCCATTTCGGCGTGGTGCTCTCGCCGCCGGATTGGCGCGCGCTCGCCGAGCGCCTTAAATTTGCGGGCGCCGCGTTCATCATCGAGCCCGACATTCGCTTCAAGGGCGAACCCGGCGAACAAGGCACGTTCTTCATTCGCGACCCGGCGGGGAACGCGCTGGAATTCAAATGCTTTGAGGATATGGGGCGGTTGTTCGCGACGTGAGGCGCCAGCTCAGCGCTCGGCCTTGAAAACAATTTCCCCGTCAACCACCGTCATGACCGGTTTCGCCGTCAGGATCTCCGCTTCCGGAACCGTCATGATGTCCTTCGAAAAGACGGTGAAATCGGCGCGCCTGCCGATTTCTATCGTGCCGAGGTCTTCTTCCTGAAACGCCGCGAAGGCGGGCGCCGAGGTGAAGAGCGCGAGGGCCTCCGCGCGGGTGATCTTTTCATTGGCGCGCCAATTGTCGCCCGATTGCCCCTTGAGGTCTTTCCTCGCCACGGCGGCGTAGAATTCGATCAGCGGGTCGCCGCGCTCGACTGGCGCGTCCGACCCGCCGGCGATGACGGCGCCGGCGTCGAGAAGACTGCGCCATGCATACGCGCCGTCGAGCCGCGCTTCGCCGAGCCGCGCGGGCGCGAAATAAAGATCGCCGATTGCGTGGCTGGGCTGCATGGAGGCAATGACGCCCAGCGCCTTGAAACGGGCGATATCGTCCGTATCCAGAATTTGCGCGTGCTCGATCCGCCAGCGCGGGTCTTTCACCCGGCGCTCAGCCGCGGGCACCGCCGCGAAGGCTTGCTCATACCAGTCGAGAACGAGCGTATTGCCGCGATCGCCAATCGCGTGCGTCGCGATCTGCACGCCGTCACGCAGCGCCTGTTGAAAGAAGGGAAGGGCCTCTGCCTCCGATATCAGCAGCAGGCCGCTGGTGTCAGGCGCATCGTCGTAAGGCGCGGCGAGCGCTGCGCCGCGCGATCCTAGCGCGCCATCGACGTAAAGCTTGATCGCGCGCGTGACGACGCGGCCGTCCGCGCCTTCTTTTGCGCCGGCAGAAATCGCGGCGTAGCCCGCGCGGTCGATGGCGTTATAAACGCGAATGCCGATGCGACCGTTCGCGGCTTCGTCTTCGATGAGGGCGACGTCGGCGGGATCGACCGACATATTGTGCAGACCTGTCCATCCGTAGGCGGCGTAAACGCCGGCGCCAATGGCGAACGCTTCGCGCCTGACGCTTTCCGGCGGCGATGCAATGAGGGTCGATACGAGCAATGCGGCGTTGTCAATCAGCATGCCGGTTGGCTCGCCCTTGGCGTCGCGTTCAATGCGGCCGCCGTCCGGGTCGGCGCTTTTGCGCGTCACGCCAGCGCGCTCAAGCGCCAGCGAGTTGGCGACAACCGCGTGACCGTCGGCGCGCTCGAGGATGACCGGATGCTCCGTACTCGCCTCATCGAGGTCGGCGCGCGCGGGGAAGCGCGCATCCGGCCAGCCCGTCTCGATCCAGCCGCGGCCGTAAATCGTCTCGCCAGCGGGCGTCTCCTGCGCAGCTGCCGCGACGATATCGACGAGTTCCTCGATTGACCCGACGCCTTCGAGGTTCAGTGTCATCTCGCGCATGCCAATGCCAATCAGATGGGCGTGCGCATCGACGAAGCCCGGGAACATCGCCGCGCCTTGAAGGTCGATAACGTCCGTATCAGGATCAATCATTGCGTCTATCTCTGCGCGCCCCGCCGCCGCGATGATACGCCCGTCCGCAACTGCGACCGCCTCGACCTTGCCGCCGGGAAGGCCGGTGTAAATGACCCCCCCAACGAAGACACGGTCGGCGGACCGGGGCAAAGCCGTCGGCGCCGGCTTGTCGCCGCCGCGCGAGCAGGCGGCGGCCAGAAGGCAAAGGAAAACGAGGGCGGAACGGGTGTGATTTGTGCGCATCACGAGAGTCTAGGAGAGCCCGGGCGTACCCTGCAACCGCCCCTTCGTCTGATTGGTCCGCCTGGTCGGAGTGAGAGGATTCGAACCCCTCGCGCCTTTGGCGCGATCGCTTACGAATGGAGGTTCGAATGTCTGATTGGACCGCCTGGTCGGAGTGAGAGGATTCGAACCTCCGGCCCCTAGCTCCCGAAGCTAGTGCTCTACCAGGCTGAGCTACACTCCGGCGGAGGCGGTCGTATAGCGGCCGGATTCGGCCTTGGCAATGAAGCCTCCGGCTCAAAATCGCCGCGCAGACGGCGTTGATTTCGCTTGGCTTCAGCGCTATCACGCCGCTCCTCTTGGGGCGTAGCCAAGCGGTAAGGCAGCGGTTTTTGGTACCGCCATTCCTAGGTTCGATCCCTAGCGCCCCAGCCAGTATTTGCCGCCGTGCGCATCGTTAACGCGGGCAATTGTTGCGCGGCTTCGCAGTCCGGCGCTTATCGCATTACGGTTTGGAGATTTTCGCGAAGACCTGTGCGGCCCGCGCGGGTCAGGTGCGGCGCGCGGGCGTCACGCAAGCAAAATTCTGGCGCGTCCGGATCATTTTTTCCGGCGTATTGCGCAACGCGCCGAGGCCTGTTATTGACTCACATGCTGGCGATAGGGGTGACCGGTGCGGTTTACAGCCGCAGTGGTCAAGCGCCGGTGACGAGGTCGGAGGGATTTAGCGGCGCCTGACGCACGATGTTCGTCGTTGCATTGCGCCGCATTTCATTCAATGATGCTTGTCGAAGGGGATTGCGTGTCGGGGTGTGGCTTTTTTTACTATGCGACTCTGTTTGAACGGAATTTTGTTTGAACGAATGGGCGCGCCCTTTCAATTCTCCTCCTACAGATTAATCGGCGGGCCCGCGCGCGAGCCCGTTCCAGTCGACGGCCCGATCCAATCGACGCCGAAGCAACCCGTCAGGTGAGGCAAAGAAGATGAGAGCACTGGTTCTTGGATCAACGGCGGCGATCGCAATCGCCTTTGGCGGGACTGCCTTGGCGCAGTTCTCCTCCGCCCTCAATGAGAGCGAGGCGACCGCGAATGAGGCCAAAGCCTCGCAGCAGCGGATCGAGCAGCTCGATGATCAGACATCGACGCTGATCAATGATTATCGCGCCAATCTTAAGCAGCTTGAGGCGGCGACGCGCTACAACGCCTCGCTCAATCGCAACATCCAGGCCCAGCAGCGCCAGATCGAGCGCCTGACGCTCGACATCACCAATGTCTCGGGTCTCCAGCGCGGCATGCAGCCGTTGATGGAAGACATGCTGAAGACGTTGGGCGACGTCGTTGCCGCAGACCTTCCCTTCAACCTCGAGGGCTCGGACGGGCGCCTTGCCCGGATTGAACGTCTCCAGAAGGTCATGAACGATCCTGCGCTGTCGGCCGCGCAGCGGTATCGCCTGATCGTTGAAGCCTACCAGATCGAGAACGAATTCGGCCGCACGATCGGGTCGTATGAAGGCTCGATCGATGACGGCGGCACGCTTCGCACCGGCGAGTTCCTGCGCGTCGGCCGCGTTGCTCTGATGTTCAAAACCGCCGATGATTCGACCCTCAAAATCTGGGACAAAGACCAGAAGGCGTGGGTCAACCTCAACAAATCCTATTTGCCTGACGTGCGCCTCGGCCTTCGCATGGCCAAGGAACAGACGGCGCCCGCCCTGCTTCCGGTGCCCGTGAAGGCCCCGACCAAAGCTGCCCAGTAACGCATTCCGTGACGCAACGCGCACTCTGAAGGAAATACGTCCATGAACATCTTCAAGCTTGCAGGCGCTACCCTCGTCGCCGGCGTCGCGGCTCTCGCGATCAGCGTTCCGGTTTCTGCGCAGGACACCGCAGCAGCGCCGGCCCAACCAGCCGCGCGCCAATTAACTCTTGACCAGGTGCTCCAGGCCGTGCGCCGCGAGCGCGGCGAGTCAAGCGCTGAGAACAAGGCGCGCGAAGAACGCTTCCTGCGCGACCGCAACTCGCAACAAGCCGAACTAAGCGCCGTTCGCGGCCGCGTCGTTTCGGCCGAAGGCGAATCGACCCGTCTCGAAGCGGCAATGGCCGCCAACCAGGCCGCGATCGACAAGCTCGACCAGGAACTCGCCGACAAGCAGGGCGAATTTCAGGAACTGTTCGGCGCCGCGCGCTCGGCCGCCGCTGACCTGACCGCTCAACTTGAGCGTTCGTTGATCAGCGCCGAATTCCCGGGCCGCACAGATGAATTGCGCGAAGTCGCGCAGACCGACACGCTGCCGACCGAAACACAGCTTCGCTATCTTTACGAGACGATGGTTCAGCAGATCGCCGAACAGTCGAAAGTCTCGACCTTCACCGCGAACGTTGCGCAAGCCGACGGCTCGGCCGCCTCGCGCGAAATCACCCGCATCGGGCCGTACGTCGCTTTCTCCGACGGCAAATACCTCACCTACAAACCCGAGCAGAACCAGCTTGCGTTCCTTGCCCGCCAGCCGGCCGGCACGGTGACAAGCGCCGCGAAGGCGGTCGAGAATGCATCGGGCGACGGCTTCGTGCGCGGCATGATCGATCCTTCGCTCGGCACGCTCCTTGGCCTCATCGTTGAAACGCCAAGCTTTAACGAGCGCGTCCAGCAAGGCGGCGAGATCGGCTATCTGACAATTGCACTGGGCGTTGCAGCTTTCGTCTGGGGCGTCTTCCGCTGGGTGACGCTGTCCTCGACGGCGAGCGCCGTGAAGGCGCAGTCGCGCCGTCCGAAAGCGTCGAAGTCGAACCCGCTCGGCCGCGTGATGATTGCTTACGAGGCTGTGACGAACAAAAGCGATGTCGGTGCGGTTCAGGCGGCGCTCGATGATGCGATCCTCAAGGAACTGCCCAAACTTGAGAGCGGTCTCAACCTCGTGAAGATCATCTCGAACGTCGCGCCGCTTCTTGGCCTTCTCGGCACCGTCGTCGGCATGGTTATCACCTTCCAGGCAATTACCTTGTTCGGCACGGGCGATCCGCAAATCATGGCGTCGGGTATCTCTGTCGCGCTGATGACAACGGTTATCGGTCTGGTGGTGTCGATCCCGCTCGTTCTCCTCCACTCCTTTGCGGCAGGCGCGGCGAACCGCGTCGCGCAGATGCTGGAAGAGCAGGCGGCTGGCATCATCGCCGAGCACGCTGACGGCCGCCGCTAAACTCGCCAGCAACCCAAACTTCGAGGAGCCCGACATGGGATTTCTGAGAGGACCATACGAAGCGCTCCTGGCGTTCGTATCAGCCGGCGGTCCTGTTACGCTTGCAATCTTGATCCTCACATTCTTTTTGTGGGCGCTGATTGTCGAGCGTGCTCTCTACTGGACGACGGCGCATGGCGCTGTCGCCAGCAGGGCAAAACGCGCCTGGTCTGCGCGCGCCGACAAGACGTCGTGGTTTGCCGAACAATACCGGACGCGTCTGCTTTCCGAGGCGCGTCAGGAGTCCGAGCGGTTCAACATGGCGATCAAGGTACTTGTGAACGTGGTGCCGCTTTTGGGTCTGCTCGGCACCGTGACAGGCATGGTTTACGTGTTCGATGTCATGGCGGTGACCGGCTCGGCCAATGCGCGCCTGATGGCTGAAGGCATCAGCCGCGCCACTTTGCCGACCATGGCTGGCCTCTTTACCTCGGTATCGGGTGTCCTGTTCACGCACTGGTATGACAGTTTCGCCCGCAAGGCGACGCTCAAGCTGTCTGAAGAGATGAAATAGGAACTCTGTATCATGTCGAGAAGACGTTCCAGTTCCAATCAGAGTGCGGGCGATGACATCAACGTCACGCCGCTGATGGACATCGTGTTCATCATGCTGATCTTCTTCATCGTTACGGCGACGTTTACGCGCGAAAAGGGCATCGACGTGAGGACGCCGGAAGATACCCCGCCGGACGACACGTCGGTGCCGCCGCCGGCGCTGTTGTTGTCGATCCAGTCGGACGGTTTCGTGCGCGTCAACAATGTTCGCATTATCGATGCGCAATCGACAAAGCCGGTCGTTGAAGAATTCATGGCGCGCGAGCCGAAGGGGGTCGTTCTGGTCAGCCCCGCGGGCACGTCGCCCGCCGGCATCACCGTGACGGTGATGGACCAGGCGTGGGCCGGCAAGGCGTCGGCGGTGTCGCTCGCCCTGCAGCGAGATGAATAGAGTTTAGCCGGCGCTGTTTTCCCCGCACCCTGCGGCGGCGCCTTAACGATGACGACGGAAGGCAGCATGGCAGTCAAGCGTCACAGAGTTGGATCGGAATCGAGCGGGGACGACATCAACGTCACGCCGTTGATGGATATTGTGTTCATCATGCTGATCTTCTTTATCGTCACCTCGACTTTCGTGAAAGAACCGGGCGTCGATGTCGATCGTCCGTCGGCCGAAACCGGCTCGGAACGCAAGTTCGCAACAATTCTGATTGCCGTGACGAGCGACAACAAGATCTTCATTGATAAGGAAGAGGTCGAACTCGACGCGGTTCGCTCAACGGTCGAGGGTTTGAAGCTGGAGAACCCCAAAGGCACCGCAGTCGTCCAAGTCGATAAAGGCGCCGAGTCGCGCTACCTCGTCGAGGTTGTCAACCAGATCAGAAATGCCGGCGTCAATGATATCGCCGTTTCGACCCAAGAACCGAGCTAGGAAGCAGAGCCTCATATGGGATCGATCATCCGTCTAGTTTTCGGCATTCCGGGCGCCGTCATTGCAACGGCCGCCATCTTCCTGGCTATGGCCTACATGATCCGGCAGGATGCGCAGCTTGAAGAAGAGCGCGACGCCGTTAGCATTTCGATCACGCAGAAGCTGCGCGACTCGAACCTTTCGGCGAACAAGGAGTTCAAGCGGCCGACCCTCGACACGCCGCCGCCGCCGCCGCCATCGACCGTTGACGCGTCGAACCGGCCGTCGCTCGACGGCGTTCGCGCCGCTGTTCCGACGCTCGATGTAAAACTCAACATCGGCACGGGGTTCAACCCCGACCGCGACGCCCAGCCGCTCGTGCGCATCCCCGCGCAATATCCCGAACGGTGCCAGACGCGCGCCGCGCCGGTTGAAAACGTGCTCGTCGAGTTCGACGTGACGCCGGAGGGGACGACAACCAATATTCGCGTCGCGGATTCGTCGAACAGCTGCCTGAATAGCGCGGCGACGAAATCGGTCGAGCGCTGGAAATACCAGCCGAAGATTGTCGATAACAAAGCAGAATGGCGCCGCGGCGTGCAGACGAACGTTCGGTTTGAACTGTCTGACGGTTAAGGCGCGCCAAGATACGGCGGCAGCGGCCGCCGGGGTGATGTGGTCTTTTTGGGTCAAGGCGACGAGATGATGAAACTTAAGAACGCAATCGCCGGCGCACTCTGCGCGGGGCTCATGATGGGGGCGGCGTCCGTCGCCGTCGCGCAGCCTGAAGTCGGCGAGACCGGCAATGCCGACGCGTCGCGCCCCGGCAATGCAAATGCGCAGGAAGACGAGGCCGAGGAAGACAACCAGCCGCGCCGGCGGTCCGAGACGCTGGACCCGGCTGTCGCAAAAATCTTGAGCGAAGTCTTTGAATTGCAGGCGCTGCAGCCGCCGCAGCTGCAGCCGGCGCTGACGAAAATGAACGAGCTGCTCGCCGCGCGGCCGAACATGAAGCCGTACGACAAATCGGTTTCCCATCAGATGCGCGGGTCGCTGAAGGTTCAACTCGACGACTACCCCGGCGCGCTGCGCGACTTCCAGACCGCGCTGGACGCCAATGGCTTGCCCGCCAACCAGAACAACCAGCTTCGCTATTTCATTGCGCAGATCCAGTTCCAGCTGGAAAATTATCAGGCGGCAATTCAGGGCCTCAATGCGTGGATTTCCGCGGCGAAAGCCGAAGGCGTGCCCGTTGACGCCAACGCGTATTATTTGCTTGCAGCCGCCTACACGCAGGTCACGCCGCCCAACTGGCGCGCCGCCGCGGGCCCCGGCGAATTGGCAATTGCTGGCCGCACCGAGCCCAAGAAATCCGACCACGATTTGTTGAACCTCATCTATTCCGAGCTTGGCGAGAATTCCAAGCGCGGGCCGCTGCTTGAGCGGATGATCAATCTCTGGCCGAACGAGCGCTCATATTGGGTGCAGCTGTCGGGCTTCTATTCGCAAAGCGGCAAGGACCAGGAGGCGTTCTCGGTTCTTGAGGTTGCCTATCGCGCCGGCCTTCTGACGCGCGAGTCGGAGCTGATTACGCTCGTCAATTATTATTCGTTCTTTGACAACCCGTTCCGCGGCGCGAAATTGATGGAGCGCGAGATGGAAGCGGGCCGCATCGTGCGGAACGTGAAAAACCTGACGCTCCTGTCTCAGTTGTGGAGCCAGTCGCGCGAACACAAGCGCGCCATTCCGGTGCTGCAGTCGGCGGCGCAGACTGCCGGCGACGGCGAGCTTTATTATCGTCTCGGACAAGTGCTGCTGGCTGACGAACAATACGCCGCTGCGGACCGGGCGCTGACGCAGGCGATCAACAAGGGCGGCATGAACGCCCAGCGAACGGGCGATGCCTGGCTGCTGATCGGCACCGCACGGTTCAGCGCCGCAAAGCCTGAAGATTGCGCACAGCGCACCCGGGCGCGGCAAGCTTTCGTCAATGCGCAGCGCTATCCCGGGTCGTCGCGGCAAGCGTCGGACTGGGTGACGTATATTGACGCAATTACGCGCACGCTCGGTGATCAGGACAAGCTTGAGCAGTCGCAGAACGAAGACGCGCGCATCGATCAGATCGCCCGGTTGAAACAGGCGGTTCAGGTTTGCCGCTTGCGCGGCGGCGGCGCGAGCTGCGCGAATGAAGAAACGCAATTGAAAGCTCTGACGGATGCGGGCCCGGTTAAATTGAAATCAAGCTGCACTGGCGCCGAAGCGCCTGCTGACGCCGCTGCGGCGGTCCAACCGACACAACCCGCCGCCGATCCGCAATAAGTCAGGCGCGCCGCGAAATGCTAAAGGGCGGCCCTTCGGGGCCGCCCTTTTTAGTTCGATCCGGCATTCGCCCGCTTACCCCGCCATGCGCTTACATCGTGTCGTCGAGAATGAATGTCACTTTCAGGACGACGCGGTATTCCTTGATCTTGCCGTTTTCGAGCGAGAGGGATTGATCCTTCACCCAGGCGCCCTCGATATTCTTGATGGTTTTGTTGGCGCGTTCGATGCCGGCTTCGATCGCATCCTTGAAGCTCTTGGGCGATGCGCAGATAATTTCTGTCACGCGGGCGACGGCCATGCGGCTCTCCTTCAGTTTCCAGGCGCGCCCAGCGCGCGCCCCCAAGCGGAATGGGTAACGGTAACAGGGGCTAACGCGCGAAGCAAAGAGGCATCAGCTGCGGCGGATCTCGGCCGCAAAACAGCCGTGCATGGCGTTGTGCGCGTGGATATAGGCGGCTTGCGGGTCCGCAAACGCGGCGTCGATCTTCGCCCGCGTCTCTGGCCCGTTGCGGCCAAGATCCGCGCCGATCAGCATGCCGCCGGCATCGAAGATCCTCAGCGCGATTGGCCGGTGCTCCATCACTGGCGGCAGGCAATCGACATAGGACGCGGCCTCCGCATTTTCGCGCACAAAAATCGCATATGCCGACCGATAGGGCGTCGCCGCCTTGTGGCTCTCATAATTGAGCAGCAACACGCGCTCGCCGGGTTCGGCGTCCTCGAGACTGATGCGGCAGGGAAAGCCCGGCTTGGCATCGGCGAGTTTCGCGACAACGCCGCGCGCGGCAAGGCCGTCATCGTCAAGGTCGAAGAGCGGGCGGAACTCTTCGGCCGCAATCCCTCTGATTGTGAACGTCATGGCAGTTTCCTTTTTTGCGGCTCGCGTTGTCGCGCGCCTTCGTCTCCACAGCGACCCGGTTCTTGCGAAGCGAGAAACCCCCTTGCCCCTGACGCGGCGTCAGGGGTTAGGCTGGCAAACATGGGACAAAATCGCGGCTTGCGAATTGGGGACGTCGTTGCCCGAACCGGGCTGACGGAACGCGCGCTGCGTCATTACGAGGCCGAGGGATTGATCGCGCCCGAACGCTCGCCGTCGGGCCAGCGCCTGTACGGCGCTGCCCACATTGCCGCGCTGGCGACAATCGATGTTCTGCGCCGCGCCGGGTTCAGCCTCGCCGAGATTCGCGCCCTGCGCGAGGGGCGGCAAATCAATTTGCGCGCGCTCCTCCGCACACAGATAGAAGCGCTGCGGCTTGAACAGGCGGCGACGGCGAGCACGATCGGCGTTCTTGAAGATCTGACTGCCCGCATTGAGGATGGCGCAGAGGGCGACATCGACCTCCTCTGCTCGCTGGTGGCGCGCGGCGCCGCATGCGGGTCAAGCCCGGCATGGCGCGCGATCTTCGACAAATATTTCAGTGCTGAACAGCAAACGCGCTGGTCCGCGCTTAATGAACGTCTTGCCAAAGCGATCGATCCGGCGGCTTACAATCAAGCTTGGGCCGACCTCGCAACAGATATCAAACGGGCCTTGCCGTTGGCGCCGGGGTCGGAAGCGGCGCAAGCGCTGCTTGATCGCTGGAACGCCCTCCTCGAGCCGTTTCGCCGCGTCGCCTCCGAAACCGAACAGCGTGAAGCGGCGTCCTTCTGGTCGCGGGTCGGGGATTGGGGCAGCGCGGTTGCAACGCCCGTCAATGGCGAAGTGGTCGCCTTCATCATGGCCGCGCAATCGGCGCGCGCGGAAAAAAAGGGAATGCAATAATGGCCAAACGCGAAGCAACACCGCTGGAAGCGGCGCTGAAAGCGGAACGAATCGGGCAGTACATTCGCCTGCGCGGCGGCTATCCCGTGCCGCTTGCCGGCGCGATCTACTGGGCGGCGCTTGGCGCACTCGGGTATTCAACCGACCTTGCGGGCTGGGCCAATATTGCGTTCCCGGCATCGGGCCTCATCTTTCCGCTGGCGCTTGTCCTCGCCGCAGTGTTCCGAAAGCCGTTCATGAAAGATCGCTCTGCGGTCGGCGGCGTGATGCTGCCCGCATTCATCAGCATGCTGCTCTTTTGGGTGTTCATCGTGGCCGCGATTGTCGAGGCGCCAGCGCTTGTTCCGTTGCTGCTCGCCGTCGGCATGTCGCTACACTGGCCGGTGATCGGCTGGAGCTACGGGCGCACGCTCTTGTATTCAGCGCACGCGGTCGTTCGTGCGCTGCTGGCGCTGTATATTTTTATAGCGTACCCGGAGCATCGCCTGACGTGGCTGCCGTTTTCGGTCGCGCTCGTCTATCTTGCGACGATTGCCGCGATCTATGTCGATTCCGGCCGGCTGGCGAAAAAGGCGGCAACTTAAAGCGCCGCTTCAAGCTCGGGTAAAATCTTGAACAGGTCGCCGACAAGGCCATAGTCGGCGATCTGGAAGATCGGGGCTTCCTCGTCCTTGTTGATGGCGACGATGACCTTCGAATCCTTCATCCCGGCAAGGTGCTGGATCGCGCCGGAGATGCCGACGGCGATATAAAGCTGCGGGGCGATCACCTTGCCGGTTTGGCCGACCTGGTGGTCGTTCGGCATATAGCCGGCGTCGACTGCGGCGCGGCTCGCGCCAACGGCGGCGCCCAGTTTGTCGGCAATCGGATAGATCAGTTTCTCGAAATTCTCGTGGCTGCCGAGCGCGCGCCCGCCGGAGATGACGATCTTGGCGGCGGTCAGCTCCGGTCGGTCCGATTTGACGATTTCATCGCTGACGAAGGCGGAAATGCCCAAATCTCCCGCTGGCGCCAGCTTCTCGATCGGCGCCGAGCCCGTCGCTTCAGCAGCCTTGAATGTCGCGGTGCGGATTGTCACGACCTTCTTGGCGTCCGTCGAGCGAACCGTCGCGATTGCGTTTCCAGCGTAAATGGGCCGGACAAAAGTATCGGCGCTTTCAATCGCGATCGCGTCGGAGATTTGCATGACATCGAGCAGGGCCGCGACGCGCGGCATGATGTTTTTGCCGTTGGCGGTCGCCGGCGCAACGAACGCGTCATAGTTTGCGGCTTGCGCAACGATCAGCCTGGCGGCCGGCTCGGCGAGCAGCTTGCCGTAGATCGCATCATCCGCATGCAGAACTTTGCGCACGCCAGATAGTTTTGCCGCTTCCGCTGCGGCAGGGCCAGCATTCAGACCCGCGACCAGAATGTCGATCTCGCCGCCGAGTTTCCCGGCGGCGGTGACGGCTTTGGCGACGCTGTCGGCAAGCGCGGCATTGTTGTGATCGGCGATGACGAGAACGGCCATCTAGAGAACTCCCGCTTCGTTCTTCAACTTTGAAATCAGCGTGGCAACGCTGTCGACCTTGGCGCCGCCGGCGCGCTTCGGCGGCTCGGCGACTTTCAACACCTTGAGGCGCGGCGCGATATCGACGCCGAAATCGGCGGGCGTCTTGATGTCGAGCGGCTTTTTCTTCGCTTTCATGATGTTCGGCAGCGAGGCGTAGCGCGGCTCGTTCAGGCGCAGATCTGTTGTCACGATCGCGGGCAGTTTGAGCGCCACGGTCTGCAGGCCGCCGTCGACCTCGCGCGTGACGTGCACCTTGTCGCTGTCTTTCACGAGCTTTGACGCAAACGTGCCTTGCGGCCAGCCGAGGAGCGCGGCGAGCATTTGCCCGGTCTGGTTCGAATCATCGTCGATTGCCTGCTTGCCCATGATAACGAGGTCGGGCTTTTCCGCCTCGCAGACCGCCTTCAAAAGCTTGGCAACGCCGAGCGGCTCGACCTCGTCATCGGTTTTAATGAGAAGGCCGCGATCGGCGCCCATCGCAAGCGCCTGGCGGATCTGGTCTTGCGCCTTTTCCGGTCCGATGGAGACGACGACAATCTCGGTCGCAATCTTTGTTTCGAACAGGCGCACGGCTTCCTCGACCGCGATCTCGTCGAACGGGTTCATCGACATTTTGACATTGGCGAGGTCGACGCCCGTCTGGTCGGACTTGACCCGAACCTTGACGTTATAGTCAACGACGCGCTTGACCGGCACGAGGACTTTCATTGGCGGATCCTCAGGATTTCAAGGACTTGGGACAGGCATGACGCCCGAAAACGAGAGCGACCATACCGGCGGGGAAAGGGGCTTTCAACGCACAATGGCGCCGCAGCACGCCGCTTTAGAAATCCATTCAATGGAAATCCATTGAGCGCCGCGTCTCAGCTGCCCGGGCCGCGCCCGATCAGCGCAAGGAAGACCAGCATCGCAACGATGGTCACGCCCTGCGCGAGCACGCGCAGGCGCATCAGCTTGTTGGAATTTTCCTTGGCGAAGGTCCCGCCCTTGGCCAGCGAGTAAATGCCGACGCCGAGAACGATCAGGGTCGCGGCAAGGCCGAGAGGGATCAGAAAGAATACGAGCTTGTCCATGGAGACACTCCGGTTGGCGCGACGGCGCGCCTGCAGTCTTGCTTCGGAATAGGCGCGATGGGCGCACCGGCCTATGGGTCAAGGCGCCTCAGCGACTTCAATCTTCAGAGACTTCCCGAGCGCTGCGAAAGCCGCCTCTACTTTTGCAAAATTTGTCGCGTGGTTGAGATTGAGCAATCGGTCAATTTCCTGCCGATGCATATTCATGCGCCGCGCTAGATCTGATTTCCGGACACCCTCTTTAAGCATCGCTTGATAGAGCAGCACTTTGACTTCCGCCTGAACCGACAGAGTCACTCGCAGATCGCCAGCGCGTGCTTTTGACGGTGGCGGTAGGGCTTCGCGCCGCGAAATCCGCGCCTCTATTGCTTCTTCGATGGCGCCAGCGGCGTACCCTAGCGCATCATCCCGCGACTCGCCGAACGTTGTCAGTTCTGAAAAGTCCGGAGATGTCACAAGAAATGTGTCACCGTCGGGAACCAGCTTTATGCGATAAGAAATCACTTCAGGTCCAAATCCTTCAGAATTTTGTGAACGAGGCCTTTCCCGAGTTCCTTGCCTTTGCCGTGCGCAGGGAGTTGCGACGTTCGATCGCCGCGCCTCACCGTGATATGCCCGCTACCGCCTTTGTGCGTCTCAAACGTACAGCCGTTTTTCGCCAGATAGCGGCGCAGTTCTGCGTAGTTCAATTGGACCTCGCGATTGTATTTTTTGCATCTCGGGTCCTTTCCCAGCGAACGCACAGCGCATCGACATGCGCCGCAAACATTCGCCCAGCCACCAGTTTCTGTCAACAAATATGTTGACGCGGCGCATGGTCACCGGACAGCGCTAATCGTTCCAGCCGTTCAAGATCTTCGAGTGCCAGGCTGGCAGCCGCGGTTCGGGTTCAATCGGCGCGTCCGCGGCAAGGACGATTTCGGGGTCGGCGGGAAGGTCTGAGACCGCAAAGGAATTGAGCGAGGCGAGATAGCCGCGCAGGTCCGCGTCCGCCGGCGCTTCGACGCCCAGCCCGCCGTCTTCCGGTTTGGCGTCGGAGGGCGACTTCAACTCGCCGGCGGTGAAATCCATCCTGACGTCATAGGTGCGCTCGGCCTGATAGCGCAGATACCGCAACGCCTCGTGCCAGCGGGTCTTGTCCTCATCGTCCGTACACGTTGCAAATTCAGCGCCCGTAGCGCCCCAGCGCCGCTCCGGGCAGTGGAACGGATCGAAAGACAGTTCCCAAAGCCGGTCTTGCAAATGGCCAAGATTGAGCCTGACGCGGCTGTCGTCGCTGCGCCAATAGGTGAAGGTGCAGGCGTCCTTCTCCTCGACATAGGCATTCCAGAGATCGCCGGCGAGATTGTCACCGTCATAGCTGACCGAGGTCGTATCGCCGGCGGCGACGAGATCGAACAGCTCCTGCATGGTGCGCTTCAAATCGATATAGGAAACCTTGAGGCGCGCGTCGCGCGAGGGCGTCGAATAGCCCTCCCACGGACCGTAAGTCCCGTAGATGTTCGGCGGCAGGCGCTCGGGATGCTTTTGCTTCGGAAAGCCCGCAGATACGGCGCGCTCCACGGCGACCTTACGGTCGCGCGCGGCGCCGCAGATTGTCTGCATGCCGAGGCGCAGCTCCGACACCGGATTATAGGCAAAGCCCGGCGCGGCAAGGTTCCTGCGAACATAATCATAGTAATCGACGGTGCGGTCGCCGGCGACGAAATCGCCATACCGCCAGTCGCCATTGGGATCGGGGCGGTTGCCGAGGAACTGTTCCATCGAATAATGCGGAATTTCTTCGTTCTTCGCGGCGCGAATGCGCCCGCCGACAAAGCTGCCGTCGGCGGCCTGCCGCGCGCCGTCGAGCCGGATTGGCCGCCAGCCTTTAAGGCCCGCGCCAAGGTCGGGCTTTGAACGCAGGAAATTCGCGCCATAGCTGGTGCGCGTCACCGACCGGTCGGGATGCGAGGCGATAACGAGGACGCGCCCGTCGTCCTGGATGTCATAAACGATGCCGACATGGCCGTAGATGTCGTAGGCAAGAACGCCGGGCCGAACCGCCTCGCGGTTGATCGCGACCGGATAAAAATCGTCGTGCATGGCGCCGTCGCCATTGTCGGGATGGGTGCGGAACATGGCGGTCGACACTTCGCCGCCAATCCGGGCGATGAACGGTCCGGCCTTGATCGGCGCGGACGATCCGACCGCATCGCGGCGGCCGGAGACAAGATTGCCGTTTGAAGAATAGCGCAGATCCTCGCGCGCGCCGTCATAGGTGCGCATCGCGTTCTGATAGGAAAACGGCAAACCGTTCTTCCAGGCGAAATAGGCGCGCAGGACATAAGCCATGTCGGCGCAATCGCCGGTGAACTCGGGATCGTCATTGCTGAAATAAGGATTGCCTTCGATCGCAAGGCAGGATTCGAGCGTCGTACAGGTTGCCCGGCCGATGATCTGGACGAATTTGGCGTAGGCAAGCTCGTCCGCCTCGGACCATTCGGTCTTGAGGATGCGCCAGTGCTCGCCGGTGTTGACCGCCGGCGGCAATTCCGCGCGCGCGGATGCCCCCATCGCAAACGCCGCCAGACTGACGGTCGCGGCGGCGGCCCTGAACGCAAATCGTAAACAAATCATGCCGCAGAAATTAACGGCTGTTTTACCGATGGGCTAGGGGGGCCTGCCGCAGCGGGCCGCCTTCCCACGGTCACCGTTGCCCGGGCGCCGCGCTTTGGAGACGCCGCGCTCTAGAACCGCCGTGTTGTCCGGAAGCCGCCGCGGCTGGGCGAAGACGGCATCCTTGGCATGCGCGGCGGCCTAGGCCCGGACGGCGGCCGGATGTCCGGCCCGCGCCCCCGATGGCCGCCACCCCAATTGCCTCCACCCCAATTGTCCGGAAGGCCGAACCCATCCTTCCAGACATCGCCGCCGAGGTCATTGTCCCAGTCGCGCCGGCGCGTCTTGTGGCTGCGCTCAAGGCGGCGCCAGAAATCATCGCGGGGAAGCGCGCCGCGCAGGAACTCCGAGACGAGGACGGCAATGACGTCGCGGCCGGTAAACTCCGAATACGGACTGTCAAAGCGTGCGGTCTTGAACTTGCGGCGCATGCCTTCAAGATCGGACAGGGTGCGCGCCTGCCGGTCGAGCGAGGCGGCAGCCGTGCGGCGCGCCTCTTCGATTTCCATGCGCTGGCGGCGCAGCGTGACCAGCGCGTCAACGAGCCGGTCGTCTTCGACGGTCGCGGTTTCCGCGGCGAGCACCTTCAGATCCGGCAATTTCGCCTTCTGCAGCGCATCTGCGACCAGCGCGCGCGCCTCGGCGAGCGGGCCCGCTTTGCCAGCCGCGGCGGCGGCGAAAGCCTCGCCCGCAAGCCGGTGCGCATCTTCCGCCGCCGCAATCTCCGCATCAAGCGCTTCAACGCGCGCGCGCGCGGCTGCGGCCGCATCGCGCAATTTGCCAACGCCGTCGTCTTCCAGCGCCTTGCGCTCCAGCGCTTCTGCGGCTGAAGCTGTTTGCGCCGCTTGCGTCTTCAGGCGTGCGGCGTGCTCGGCAAAGCGCTCCGGTATTTCCAGAAGGCGCTCATAATTGAGCCGGTGATCGCGATAGCGGATCAGCCGCGCGACCCATCCGTCGAGCATCGCGAACACCGGAAATGCGCGATAATCGCGGGTCGCAAATTTACGCTCACGCAAATACCGGAACAGCGGGTCCGCCTCATAGGCGGCGCCTTTTTGCGTGCGATCGTCGCGCGCCACGTCCAGCTTTTGCGCCGCACGCGCCGCCATGGCGTTCAAGTCTTCCAGCGCATCGGCTTTGGCGCGCCACGCGGGATCTTGCTCAAGGCGCGCGCGTGTTGCGGCTGCGCCAGCGTCATGCGTCGCGATGGCGGCGTCAACGGCAGTTTGCGCGTCAACGCGCGCCTGCTCCAGGCGGTCCAGCGCCTGCGCCGCCGCATCGCGCTGCAACGCCAGCGCGGCGAGCGCGCTGTCATGGCGCGCCATAAATTGCTCGGCCTTGATGTCGATCGCGCCAAGCGCGCCGCCGATGCCGTCGTCCGCACGCAACCGCACCAGGTGTAAATCGGCAAGGCTTTGATAAATGCCAATCTGGCGCTGATCGAGATCGGCAATGGCGCGCGCGTCGCCCGCCGCCGCGTCGCTCGACCTCGCCAGCGTGCCCCGCGCTGCCGCAATAGCGGCATCGATTTCGTTCAGCGCGTCGCGGCCCGTCGTCATCGACTCACCATTCGAGTATTGCGCCGCCGGCGGTCGCAATATCGTAAACGGGCGTCAGCGTGCCCGCCGGCTTGCGCCCCAGCGCGTCGTTCTGGATGATAAGCTCGTCCTGTTTGTCGGCGGCGATCCTGAAAAATTCGCCCTCCGGCACCTGGATGCCCCATTGTGCGACGCGCGCCGTGCGGCGGTCTTCCTGGCTCTCGATTTCCAGCGCATGGGCAAAGCCGCGCGCATCGACAGCCTCGACGATCAGATAGAAATTCTCCGCGCCCGTCCTTTCGGCATTGTCGCGCGCAACGCCTGAGGTTGAATTCTCGCCGGAGACAACGCGGATCGTAAGAGTGGCGGCTAGATCCCCGCGAAGGAGCTGAAGGTCCTTCACGCCAGCGCGCGCTGCGCGCGCATCGGCGGATTTCGCCGCAGCGATTGCTGCTTGATACGACACATCGATGCGGGCTTTTGCGCGGTCGTCAGCCGCCAGCGCCAGGGCCTCATCGCGCGCCGCCGCAATCTCCGACGGCAGCGTAACGGCGAGTTCGATGCGCTCGCGCTCGGCTTTTGCCTCGCGCGGCCGGTCAAAACCGAACTCGTATGCGGCGGACAGAAACAGCGCGGCGCCCAGAACAAAAAGCATCGGCGGCCCCCATCGTCCGCGGTTGATATAGGTCCTGGCGAGCTTGACCTCAAAACTGTCTTTGGGCGGATCATAAACAAAGCGCTTTTCCTCAAGCGCCTTGACGCCGTCTTCCAGAATGGCGTCCGGCACCACGATCCCTTGCGCGGAATAGATTTCCTTCAGTCGCGCGATCAGCGCGGACTTGCGCTCCTCGCTGCCAAGTTCCTTGGCGAGAACAAGCTCGCGATGGCGCAGCGTATCGACGACATCCATGGCAAGCATGACATCGTCGAGCGATTGCGGTTTTGCGTCGGCGAGGGCGGTGGCGCTCATCGGCGGCGTCGGTTCTCAGGTCCGGTCGAGCGCTGCGCTTGCGCCCGTCTCAATGAGATGGGCAAGGCGCTTCTTGCCGTCTTCGACGGCCTCGCGGATCTCTTTCGAATTTTCGGTCGAGGCTTTGCGCATTTCCTCGATGATGATCTGGCTGCGCTCCTGAAAGGCGACGACGCTGTCGACGAGCTTTTTGACCGCAGCCGCCGAGACTGTCGGACCATAGCCGGCGCGCACGGCGGCTTCCTGCACCTTGCCGCCGATTTCGGAGAGCGTTTCAAGGCTCTCGTCGATGCCTTTTTTCATTGCCTCGACGGTCTGCGTCGACTCGTGAAGCCCATGCATGCCGGTAAAGGTTGCGGTCAGCGCTGTCAGCACGGTTTCATTGGTGCCGAAGAACGAAACCGCCTGCGCGTAAATGCGCTCCTTTGCGTTCGTGGTTTGCACGAGCCGCGTCATGATCACTTCCGACGTGTTGTAGCCGATCGTGATGTTGTCGGAGAGGTCCTTGGCAACCTGATACCGCTTTTCTTCCTTTTGCAGCGCGCGCAACTCTTCATCGCGATCAAGTTCCAGCCCGGCGCGGGCCGCCGCGTCATCGCCGGCAAACGCTGCGACTTTGGCGCTCGCAGCCGTCAACGCAGCCTTGGCGGCGGCCAGCTTTCCCTCGCCGGTTTTCAACACGTCAAGCGCCAGCACTTCCGACTGCTTCATCGCGCCGCGAAAATCGCGATAGGCCTCGAGGATGCGCGATTCGCGCTCAACCTGGTTGCGCGTCTCGTTCGCGACATCGAGATAGACCTCGCGGATCTTGTCAAAGCGCGCGGCAATGTCGCCGCGCGTCATCTTCATCCACACATTGCCGACGCGCTCCATCGTCGAAATCTTGCCGTCGGCATACTGATCGACAAGGGATTTGGCGTCATCGCGGATCGAATCAAAGGCGCCGGTGATCTCCTTGTAGCGCTCGCCGACGGTCATGTTCGACACCTGCTCGCGCACCACTTCGTTGAAGGTCGAGGCCTCGTTGAGGGTCCGGGCAATCGCGGCCACCTTGTCCTCGTCGAGCGAAGCAATCTGGTTCAGCAGGGCGACAATCGGCGCCGGCGCGCCGCCTTCGGGGGCAATCCCGAGGGCGCGCAGCTCGCCCATGGCCCGGTCAAGATATTGAAGCGCGGTTGATCGTCTGGTTTCGGACATGGCAGCGTCTCTCCCTCGAATGACGCGGCGACAGATAGGTAATAAGTCGCGGCGGCGCCAGACCTTGAAATCGGCGCAAGGGCGCCAGTCTCAAGGCGCCGCCCGAACCTGCGCGGGCGCGGCGATGGCAAAGCCCGCGCGCTCGATTGTCCGGACAGCGCCAGCGACGAGTTCGGCATTTGAGCGGTCCGTCCCGAACGGCGCATCTTCAAGGCCGACACGGATGTGAAAGCCAAGCGCCAGCGCCGGCTCGATCAGCGCGCTGAGATCGGCGTCGAGGCCGGACAGCATGCGCGGCGCGCCGGGCGCTGTTTCATCGAGATGCGCCGCATAGAAATCGAGCCCGCGGCGCGACGGCAACATGCCGAAAAGGAGATTGTCCGAGAACATCACGCGGTAAACCGGCGATTTCAGGCCCGGCGTCGCCGCCGCAAGCGCCGCGCCAAGGCGCGCAAAGCCGGGCTCATAGATCGCATAGGCGGGCCGCCAGCCGTCGCGCGCGGCGTGCTTCAACAGGTCGCGAATATGATCGTCCGGGTTCTGATAATGAACGCCGTCAAGGCCCGCCGCCGCCTGCATTCTGTGGGTGATGTTGACGCTGCCCGGGTCAACGACGCCCCATTCCATCAAACCGCGCCGGGTCAGCGCCTTGATGGGGGCAAGGCGCGCCTCGCGGCCGCCTTTTAACGCGAGCGTTGGATAGACAATGGCGTTACAGCGCCCGCGCACGCCCTCAATGATGCGCGCATAGATGTCGGCGTCCTCGACCGGCGCGCCCTTTTCGTCATATGCGTGGAGATGGATGATGGCGGCTCCGGCCTCGGCGCAGCGTACGGCGTCGTCAACGATCTCGGCGACGCTGACGGGAATACGCGGCTGAAGGCCGCGCCCTGCGGCGCCGTTAATAGCGGCTTCAAGCCAGACGGGATTGTTCATGCGCGAGGCGTGAGCCTCGGCGGGGAGCCCGTCAAGAGACGAGATCAGATCTCTTCCGGCGCGAGATAGCGCCCGAGAAGCTGCCCGATCTTGCGCCGCACACGGAAGGTCAGCGTCTTGCGGTCGCCGGATTTGTTGCGCATGGGGAAGGGCTGATACGGCGCCGGCGCGCCGAGGAAGCCGCACAGCGCGTCCCAGCCGTCGCCCGCCTCAAGGTCCATGATCAAAAGGTCGCGCGGCCGCCCGGCGAAATGCGCGCGCACGGCGGCCTCATGCGCGGCCAGCACATCCTGATAGCGCTCTTTATTACCGGCGGGCGCCGCCGCGTCGCGGCCATAAACGAACGCCTGCATCTCGCCTTCGTTGGACCCAAAATGCCCCTCGATCGAGGCGAACCATTTTTCCGGATCGCGCACCGTCAGAATGAACTTCGACCCCGGGAACGCGCCGTCAAGCTCGCGAAAAAAGAGCGGCCATGGCATGTCCTGCGCGGCATCGAACGCAGCAGCCGTCTCGATGCAGAGCGCTGCGCCATCGCTGACCAGACGCTCGGCGCTCCACGCGCGCCCGACAACGGCGGCGGTCTTGTAGCCGAGCGTTTCGAGCGCGGCGAAAAGCGAGGTGGTGCCGGTCTTCTGGAAACCGATGCAGAACACCTTGGGGCGCGCAGAGGGAGCCATCACGGCGGTTTACGCGCCGGACCGTTAGGACCCTGTTAACACGCCGCGAAAATCCAACCGGTTGTCGCGAGGCGCTTTGCCAAAGGCGGGCGCCAAGAGCAGGATGCCGCCGCAAACAGAGGGGACCCCATGACCGATCATCGTCTGAACCGCCGCCACATTCTGATTGGGGGCGCCGCCGCTTTCGCGGCTGCGCCGGGCGTTGCCTTCGCGCAAGCGCCGAGGCTCTATGAACGCGCGACGGTCATCGACGCGCTTGGCGGACCGGGCGGTTCCAAAGGCGACGGCGAGGAGCCGTTCGAGCGGCTGACGCAGCGACACCTCGACGACGTGAAGGCGTCAGGCGTCAGCGCGCTTCATGTCACGATCAGCGATGTTGGCAACAAGCATGATGCGTTTCAGAATACGATCTTTCAACTGTCTTGGTTCGAGCGCGAAATCGATGCGCATCCGGATCGTTTCCTGCGCGTGCGCCGGGCGAGCGATATCGCCGCGGCGAAGGCGAGCGGGCGGACGGGGATCATATACGGCTTTCAGGACCTGACGCCGCTGATGGCCGACATCGACAATATCGAAATGTTCGGCGCGCTCGGCGTGCGCGTGATGCAGCTCAGCTATAATCTCCGCAACATCGCCGGCGACGGATGTCTTGAGCCGGCGAATGGCGGCCTCAGCCTCTTCGGGCGGCAGGCGGTCGAGGAGATCAACAAACAGAAAATCCTGCTCGACGGCAGCCATGGCGGCGTCCGCCTGATCGACGAGACGATCGCGCTGTCGTCTGCGCCGATGGCGGTCACGCATTCGGGCTGCCGCGCGCTCAACGACGTGCCGCGCAATATTCCTGACAAGACGATGCGAGCGCTCGCGAATAAAGGCGGGGTCATGGGGGTTTATTTCATGCCGTTTCTGAAGGCGAAGGGACAGCCGCGCAGCGAGGATTTGCTGCGCCATATCGATCATGCCTTGAAAGTCTGCGGCGAGGACCATGTCGGCCTCGGCACGGATGGGCTTGTATCGGGAGAGAAGATCGATGATCCGAAATTTCAGGAAGCGCACAAGAAGTTCTTCGAGGCGCGGAAGGAAGCTGGCGTCTCTGCGCCCGGCGAGGCGGCGGACGTCTACAATATCATTCCGGAATACAACGATCCGCGCCGGTTAGAGCGGCTCGCCTTCGATCTGTCGAAGCGCGGGCATGCCGATCGCGTGATTGAGAAAGTGCTCGGCGGCAATTTCATGCGCCTCTTCGGCGAGGTGTGGGGCGCCTAACGGCTATCGCGCGAACAACGGCAGCCTTTCCGCCGCGAAGGCGCCTTCAATCTCCAGCAGTCGGCGCTTGGTCTCGATGCCGCCGGGGGCTGTAAAGCCGCCCATCCTGCCCCCGCTCGCAGTAACGCGGTGACAGGGGATGATGATCGGAAAGGGGTTGGCGCCGAGCGCGGCGCCAACCGCGCGCGCCAGCGCCTTGTCGCCGAGCCGTTCGGCGATTGCGCCGTATGTTGTCGTTTCCCCGAATGGCACGTCTACGAGCGCTGCGTAAACGCGCGCCGCCAGGGGATCGATCCCCGCGCGATCGAGCGGCGCGCCATGAAAGTCCGTCCGCTCGCCCCGGCACAGCGCGATGATCTTGTCACGGATGATGGCGGCGAACGGCGGCGGGGCCGTCTCGCGCGCGTCGGCGGCCTGGCAGATGATGGCGGTGCGCAAGCGCCCGTCACTGGCCGCCGGCAGCCGCACCCGCGTCACCTTTGCGCCGCGCCATTCGATAGCGCAGCGTCCGACATTGGTGTCGAAGAGATGGAAGCATGCTTCGTCCATGCGCATTTCATAGCGCCCCCGGAGCACGCCCGTCACCCGATTGTTGCGGGAGGCCGCGCCGCCTCGTGCGGGGCGGGTTCAGGCGCCAGCGCCGCCGACCGTCAGGCGGTCAACTTTGATCGTCGGCTGACCGACCCCGACGGGGACGCCTTGCCCGGCTTTGCCGCAAACGCCGATGCCGGGGTCAAGCGCGAAGTCGTTGCCGATCATCGAAACGCGCGTCAACACGCTTGGCCCGTCGCCGATGAGGGCGGCGTTCTTGATCGGCGCGCCGATCTTGCCGTCGCGAATGCGATAAGCCTCGGTGCAGTTGAAGACGAATTTGCCCGAGGTGATATCGACCTGGCCGCCGGAGAAGTTCACGGCGTAAACGCCATCCTTCACGGTGCTGATGATTTCGGCAGGGTCCTTGTCACCGGCGAGCATCATTGTGTTGGTCATGCGCGGCATGGGCATACAGGCGTAATTCTCGCGCCTGCCATTGCCGGTGACCGGAACGCCCATCAGCCGCGCGTTCAGGCGGTCTTGCATATAGCCTTTGAGAATGCCGTCCTCGATCAAGACCGTGCGCGACGTTGGCGTGCCTTCGTCATCGACGGAGAGCGATCCGCGCCGCCCCGACAGTGTGCCGTCGTCAACGACGGTGACGCCCTTGGCCGCGACGCGCTCGCCGAGGCGCCCGGCAAAGGCGGATGTCTTCTTGCGGTTGAAGTCGCCTTCAAGTCCGTGCCCGACCGCCTCATGCAGAAGAATGCCGGTCCACCCCGACCCGAGCACCACTTCCATGTCGCCGGCGGGAGCAGGCTCGGCGTCGAGATTGACGAGCGCCTGGCGCAAGGCTTCGTCAACATAGCCGCGCCATGCGCCATCAGTAATGAAGCGCGCATACCCTTCGCGGCCGCCCGCGCCATAGGTCCCGGATTCCTGCCGGTCGCCGACGCCAGCCGTCACCGATACATTGACCCGCACCAGCGGGCGGATGTCGCGCACGATCTCGCCGCCCGGCCGCACAATCTCGATCGACGACCACTCACCTGATAGCGAAGCCGAGACCTGGCGCACGCGGTTGTCTTTCGACCGCGCATACTCGTTGATGTCCGCGAGCAGCTTAGCCTTCGCCTCGAAGGGGAGGGCGTCCAGCGGGTTCTCGTCCGGATACAATTTTACGTTGGTGCGCGCAGGCCCCGACGCGAGCGAGCCGCCGCGACCGGTCTTGACCGCCTGCACCGCGCTGGCCGCGCGCTTCAGAGCGTCTTCCGAGAGGTCCGAAGAATGCGCATAGCCTGTCGATTCGCCGACGACGACGCGAAGCCCGAAGCCCTGCTCGACGTTATAGCTTGCGGTTTTCAGCCGGTTGTCGTCGAAGACGAAGGCTTCCGACTGCGCGTATTCGAGGTAAAGTTCGCCGTCGTCGGCGCCGCCAAGCGCATCGTTGACGATCGTTTCGGTGCGCGCGGCGTCAAGGCCCGTCTGGGAAAAAAAGAGGGATTGGGTCATTGCGCCGAAATAAGCCGCCTGCCGGCTTCCGGCAATGGCGCGCCGCCCGCCTTGTGCGACCATTTTTCCTGACCGTGAGCGGATGACGGCGGCCGTGGGAAGGTCCTATAAGCGGCGCGCAATCTGGAAATTCGTCTCTTCAGCGGCGCTGCGCGCCGTGCGGCGGCGGGCAGACTGAACCGAGGACTTCATGAAAAGATTTTTGAGTGTGCCAGCAGCGATCGCCGCCCTTGCCGGGATTGCGGCGGCGCAAGATGGCTGGAACGGCCCCGTCGACGGCGGCACCGGCATGGTGCCGGCCGCGTCGAAACTGGCGGGCGAGGTGCACTTTTTCCACAACGGCGTTTTGATGCCGATCATCACCGTCATCACCCTGTTCGTGCTGGCGCTGCTGCTCTGGATTGTGTTTCGCTACAACGCGAAGGCGAACCCTGAGCCGGAGAAGTTCAGCCACAATACGCTGATCGAGATCGTCTGGACGGGCATCCCGATCCTCATTCTTCTCGTCATCTCGTTCTTCTCGTTCGACCTTCTCTACAAGGAAGACGTGATCCCGGACGGCAAGCAGATCGTCGCCAAGGCTGACGGCGCCAACACCGTTTTTACGTTCGAGAATGACTTCCCGCCATCGCGCACCGCCGCGGCGCCAAAGCATGTGCAGGTTTTCACCGGCTCTGCCACCGGCGCAACGGGCCTCCAGCATGGCCGCGATTACGAACTTTCCGGGCTCGGCACGCCGACCATCTCCGTCACGATGAAGACCGCCCCGGCCGCTGGCGACAGCGTCGTCATTCGCACCGGGCGCAGTCTTGTTGGCGCTGGCAAGACCCGTGAAATCGCGCTCGCCCCGACGATGACGCTCAAAGCCACTGGCTATCAGTGGGGTTGGAGTTATTCCTATCCCGATTTCGGCGATTTTGAGTTTGCCTCGAACATGCTGCCGGAGGAAAAAACGACGCCGGAGCTTTATCGCTTTGAAGTGGACAACCGCATTGTTGTGCCGGTTGGCGAAACGGTCCGCGTCGTGACAACCGCGCGCGATGTCATCCACGCCTTTGCGCTCCCCAATTTCGCGATCAAGGTTGACGCTGTCCCGGGCCGTCTCAACGAGACATGGTTCAAGTCCGACCGCGAGGGCGTCTTCTACGGCCAATGCTCGGAAATTTGCGGCGTCCGCCATTCTGCGATGCCTATTGCGGTCGAGGTCGTGTCGCGGCCGAAATTCGAAGCGTGGGTTGACAGTCAGCGCGCGCTCGCGGGGCTGGATCCGATGTTCAATGCGGATGCGGCGAAGTTTGCCGACGCGGGCGCGCCTGCTGCTGCGCAATAACAAAAATTTCCAGGGACCCAAATTCAATGGCGCACGATCACACTTCCGACGCACGCACTCATGACGCGCACGACAAGGCCGCGCACGGCCAGGCGCACGGCCAGGGATATGGCGTTAGCGCGCATGGTCACGACCATAAGCCGGGCTTCTTTGTCCGCTGGCTCTTCTCGACGAACCACAAGGACATCGGCACGCTCTATCTGATCTTTGCGATCACGGCCGGGATTATCGGCGGCGCGATGTCAGGCCTGATGCGCCTCGAACTTGCCGAGCCCGGCATTCAATGGCTGACAAATTTCGTCCCGACCGGCACGGAGGCCGAGGCCGAGCACTTCTATAACGTCCTCATCACCTATCATGGCCTCATCATGATCTTCTTCATGGTGATGCCGGCGCTGATCGGCGGGTTCGGCAACTGGTTCGTGCCGATTATGATCGGCGCGCCCGACATGGCGTTCCCGCGCATGAACAATATCTCGTTCTGGCTCTACGGCGCGTCCGGGATTTTGATCACGATGTCGATCTTTGCGCCGGCCTATCAGACCTATACCGGGTTTGCCGGCGGCTGGGTCATGTATCCGCCGCTCTCGTCGAATACGGGCCATCCGGGGCCGGCAATGGATCTTCTGATCTTGTCGCTTCACCTTGCCGGCGCATCATCGATCCTTGGCGCGGTCAATTTCATCACGACGATTTTCAACATGCGCGCGCCGGGCATGACCTTGCACAAGATGCCGCTGTTCGCGTGGTCAGTTCTGGTTACGGCGTTCCTGCTTGTCTTATCGCTTCCGGTGCTTGCGGGCGCGATCACGATGTTGCTGACGGACCGCAACTTCAACACGGCGTTCTTCGATCCGTCGGCCGGCGGCGATCCGATCCTGTTCCAGCACCTGTTCTGGTTTTTCGGCCACCCGGAGGTCTACATTCTGATTTTGCCGGCCTTCGGCATTGTCAGCCACATCGTCTCGACGTTCTCGAAAAAGCCGATCTTCGGCTATCTCGGCATGGCGTATGCGATGGTGGCGATCGGCTTTGTCGGCTTCATCGTCTGGGCGCACCACATGTATACGGTCGGCTTGTCAGTCGACATGAAGGCCTATTTCGTTGCGGCGACGATGGTCATCGCCGTGCCGACCGGCATCAAGATCTTCTCGTGGATCGCGACGATGTGGGGCGGCTCGATCGAGTTCAAGACGCCGATGCTGTGGGCGGTCGGGTTCATCTTCCTCTTTACGCTCGGCGGCGTGACCGGCGTCGTCCTCGCCAATGCCGGCGTCGATCATTATCTCCACGACACCTATTACGTCGTCGCGCACTTCCACTATGTGCTCTCGCTTGGCGCTGTGTTCGGCATCTTCGCGGCCTGGTATTACTGGTTCGCGAAAATGACCGGCAAGATGTATCGCGAGTGGCTCGGCAAGCTGCATTTCTGGGTGATGTTTATCGGCGTCAACCTGATCTTCTTCCCGCAGCATTTCCTTGGCCTGCAAGGCATGCCGCGCCGCTATGTCGACTATCCGCTCGCTTTTGCGGAGTGGAATTACTGGTCGTCGGTCGGCTATGCCGTGACGCTCGTTGGAATGCTGATTTTCCTGGTCGCGATGATCGATGCGTTCTTCATCTATCGCCGGCAGGCGCCGGCCAATCCGTGGGGCGTCGGCACAACGACGCTCGAATGGACGCTGCCCTCGCCGCCGCCATTCCACCAGTTCAACGAACTGCCGCGCTTTGATAAGGGCGAGGCGAACGCGTTCCACTAAGCGCGCAGCCGCACGGCGCGCCGGACATAAAATGACCTCGGCGAGCGATCGCCGGGGTCATTTCGTTGCGACGCAATACGCTTTGCGTCTGGCCCAAAGCGGGAAATGGCGTTAACCTTCTTCGCTGAAGGCCGCGCGCGGCGCTCGGCCGACTTTTGCGATCAAGGGCTTTGGAGGGGCGAATGCTCGAAACAATTCTCAGTGACGTCATCGGCATATTCCGGGCGATCTTCACCGGCGGCGACATTGTCGGTCTGGCGATTGCGCTCGGTGCTGTGGCGACCGCAGCTTTCATGATGCAGCGCGGCACGCAAATCGGCTCGATGACCTTGCTGGCGCTGGTCATCTTCGCGCTCGGCGGATTTATCCGCGGCGTCTTGCGCGGCCCGGTCGCCAATGACGGCGGCTCGGTTGCGGCGCAGACGGGCAGCCGCGCGGCGGGCCAGATCAACCAGAGCTGGACGCAATTCTACGGCATGGAAGCGGGCACGCTGCTCGCGTATTTCATTGCCTTCATGGTGCTGATTTTCCTCGTGTTCGGGGTCAAGGCCGCCCTCAACCGCGGCTGATACGCCCGGCGACTGTCCTGCGGCCCTATTGCGTTTGAAAGCGCGGGCCGCATCGGGCATACACCGCGCCATGACCCAAGCGCTTGAACACTCTGCCGCCGCGGCGGGCCCCGGCCATTATTTCGCGCTGCTAAAGCCGCGTGTGATGTCGCTTGTGGTGTTTACCGCGCTCGTTGGCATGGTTGCCGCTGTTGACGCGGGGGCGAGCGTCAACCCGGCGCTTGCCGCCATATCGCTGCTGGCAATTGCTGTCGGCGCGGGCGCATCCGGGGCGCTCAACATGTGGTGGGACGCTGATATCGACGCGGCGATGGCGCGCACCGCAACGCGGCCCATTCCGCTGGGCTTTGTGCCGCCGTCGGAAGCGGCGGGCTTCGGCCTCTTGCTCAGCGGCCTGTCGGTCGCGCTGCTTGCGCTGTCATCGAATTATGTCGCAGCGTTCTGGCTTGCCTTCACGATCTTCTTTTATGTCGCCGTCTATTCGATGTGGCTGAAGCGGTCGACGCCGCAGAACATTGTCATCGGCGGCGCAGCGGGCGCGCTGCCTCCCGTCGTTGCCTGGGCGGCGGTCACCGGGACAACGCCGCTCGATGCGTGGATCTTGTTCGCCATCATTTTCTTGTGGACGCCGCCGCATTTCTGGGCGCTCGCGCTCGATCGCGAGAGCGATTATGCGCGCGCCGGCGTGCCGATGATGCCCAACGTCGCGGGCGAGGCATCGACCCGAAAACAGATCCTCGCCTATTCGATTGTGCTCGTCGCGGCGGGCATTGCGCCGTTCGCGACAGGCCTTGGCGGGCTTGTCTATCTGGCGATTTCGTCCGCATTCGGCGCCGGAATGCTGGTCATCGCCTGGCGCCTCCTCAAGGCGCCGCCGCGGTCGAAAGAAGCGGCAAAACAGCTCTTCGCCTTTTCGATCCTCTATCTCTTTGTGCTGTTTGCAGCGCTCCTTATCGAAGATCTGTGGACGCTCTATGCGCGCGCCTGACAAACAAACGCCCGCCAGGGACAACGGCTCGAATGCGGATAAAAGCCGGCGCTCGCGCAATCTCGCGATCGCTTTGTGCATCATCGCGTTCGTTTTGACGATCTATGCGGTGACGATCCTGAGGATTGGCGGCAACATCGCGGGAGCGCCATAATGCCGGAGACCAAAGCGAAAAATCGCAAAACCGCCGCCATCACGCTCGGCGTCGTTGCCGGCATGGTTGGCTTGTCATTTGCGTCGGTCCCGCTCTATCGCGCGTTCTGTCAGATCACCGGTTTTGACGGCACAACAAAGCGCGCCGACAAGCCCGCCGACAGGGTGCTGGCGCGCAAGGTCACAATCCGTTTCGACGCAACGGTCGGGCAGGGCCTGCCTTGGTCATTCAAGCCGGAGCAGGTCAGCCAGACGCTTCATGTCGGCGAGACCGGCCTTGCTTTTTACGCCGCCGAGAATTTTACCAGCCGCGCCGTCTCGGGCCGCGCGAGTTTCAACGTGCAGCCGGCGAAGGCTGGCCAGTATTTCCGCAAAATCGAATGCTTCTGCTTCACCGAGCAGACGTTGAAGCCTCGCGAAAAAGTCTCGATGCCCGTTACCTATTTCATCGATCCGGCAATCGCCGACGATGAAGGCCTCGACGACGTACAGACGATCACGCTCTCCTATACGTTCTTTCCGTGGGAAGACGATGACGTTGAAGTTGCGTCGGCGGCAAACCCTGCAATCAATTAATCCGCATAAAGACCATGACCTCCGGCTGGGACCAATCCGCGGACGCCTGGATCGCGTCGCTCGGCGAGGCTGGCGATTGGGGCCGGCAGTTTGTCCTTGACCGGCCGATGCTTGTCGGGGCGATCAGGGGCCGCCCCGCCGCCGCGCTCGATGTCGGCTGCGGCGAGGGCCGTTTTTGCCGGATGCTGGCGGGCGAGGGCGTGAAAGCGATCGGCATCGACCCGACGGAGCGGTTGATCGAAGAGGCGCGGTTGCGCGACCCGAGCGGCGACTATCGCGTCGGCCGGGCAGAGTTGCTGGATTTTCCAGACGCCTCGTTTGACCTTGTGGTCAGCTATCTGTCGCTTATCGATATTGAGGCCGTCGAGACCGCCATCGCCGAAATGGCGCGGGTGCTGAGACCCGGCGGCGCGCTGCTGATCGCGCATCTCAACGGCTTTGCGACCGCCGCCGAACCGGACGGCTGGCGGCGCGGCCCTGACGGGGCCTTGCGCTTCTCGTTCGACCGGTATCTTGACGCGCGCGCCACAGACGTCGGCTGGCGTGGGATCAGGGTCGTGAACTGGCACCGGCCCTTGAGCTTTTATTTCAAGGCACTCTTTGCCGCAGGCCTCGATCTCACCCTGTTCGACGAGCCTGAGCCTCATGGCGGAAGCCCGGACAAATTCGATCGCTACCGCCGCGCGCCGCATTTCTGCCTGATGCGGTGGGAGAAGCGCTAACCCCTTGCGGCTTTGTCGCAGCAGCGGCGGCAGGGCAGGGCTTGGAAAGCGCTGGCGCAGAGGGGTATAGACCGGAAAATTACGCAAGTGAGGGGGATCCCATGGCCGGCGCTGAGGTCAAGCACGACTATCATCTCGTCAACCCGAGCCCGTGGCCGATCGTCGGATCGATCGCCGCGGCAGCCATGATGATCGGCGCGGTCGCGTGGATGCATTCCGGCCCGAACGAGCCTGGCCTCGTGCTCGGGGCCCCGGGCGCGGATGGCCGCCCGTTCTTTGCTTTGACCGGCAACTGGCTGTTCTTCCTGGGTCTTGCCGGCATCCTCGTCACGATGGCTGGCTGGTGGCGCGAGATGATCCGCGAGAGCCTTCGGGGCGAGAACACCGCGACCGTCGTACGCCTTGGGCTGCGCTACGGCATGGTGCTTTTCATCGCGTCGGAAGTGATGTTCTTTGCCGCGTGGTTCTGGGCGTTCTTCGGCGCCGCCCTTTTTCCCGACGCGCGCGACGCAATCTTGCTGACCGACGGCGCACAGATGCTCAATCTGAATGGCGATCCGGCGTTCCTCGGCAATGACGCGCGCCAGCATTTCACGGGCGGCGTCTGGCCCCCGGTCGGCATCGAGCCCTTGTCCGCCTGGGGCTTGCCGCTGATCAACACGCTGATCTTGCTGCTCTCCGGAACGACCGTCACATGGGCGCACCATGCGGTGGTGACCAACGACCAGAAGGGCCTCATTCAGGGGCTAGTCGTCACGATCATTCTCGGCGCGTTTTTTACGTTCCTGCAGTTCGTCGAATATCGCGAAGCGCTGACCCTCGATATGTTCAAGTTCTCGGGCGGCGGCATTTACGGGGCGTCGTTCTTCATGGCGACGGGCTTTCACGGCCTTCATGTCATCATCGGTACGATCTTTTTGACGGTCTGCCTGTTCCGGGCCCTTGCCGGTCATTTCACGCCGGACCGCCATTTCGGGTTTGAGGCGGCGGCGTGGTATTGGCACTTTGTCGATGTGGTCTGGCTGTTCCTCTTTGCGTTCGTCTATGTGCTCGGCAATCAGGGCTTGTTGTCGTAGGTTGCATCCTGACGCAGCGCCGCGGGAATGCCGGACGATCTGAGCGGAGCGTTGCGCCGCGCCCAACCAGGCGGGGAGATCGAAATGCCGAAATTGCCCGATTTGCGGAACGTCGCAGCAGCGCTGGCGCTGCTCGCAGCGCCCGGATGCCTCACCAGCGAAACGCCGCTCTTCAACGCCGGCAACGCCGCCGCCGCGCCGATGGCTGACGGCCGCTGGCGCGGCTGCAGCCATGATGAAAACCTCGAATCGCCCGATTGCAAATCGGTCAGTGTGCGACGCAATGCAGTGGGTCTATACAGTCTCGACATCGAGGGCGAGACGGATTTGACGTTCGCGCGCTTTCGAAAAATTGGCGCGGGCGTCTATTCGGCCCAGCTCTGGGGCGCGAGCGACGCAGAGCCGTTCTATTTTCTGGCGACGCAGAAGGGCGCCGCACTGACGCTTTCGATGATCGATTGCGCGGGCCTTCCAGCGGCATTCAAACGCGCGCGCGAGCGGCGCGGCGATTTTGACGGCGTCGAGGAAACGACCTGCACCGCGAAATCGGTCGCGGCGGTCGATGCCGCGGCGCGCGCCTGGCGGCGGACCCGCGCCTCGCGCGACGGGCCGCGCGTCGTCTATACGCCGGCAACATGATCCAATACCCCCCGGTATCGCCGCTCGCAGCCGGTCTCGGCGGCAAGTGTCCGCGCTGCGGACAGGGCGCGCTTTTCAAGACGTTCCTTGGACTGAACGATCGCTGCCCGGCGTGCGCACTCGACCTGTCCAAGGCCGATTCCGGCGACGGTCCGGCGGTCTTTGTCATGTTCCTTGTCGGGCCGATCGCGGTTGCCGTCGCATTCATTGCGCGCTTTGTGTGGTTCGCGTCGATGCCGGTCGCGTTTCTGCTGGCTGGCGGCGTCGCGGCGGGGTTGACGCTTGCTCTGTTGCGGCCGTTCAAGGCGGCGATGGTCGCGCTGCAGTATCGCCATAAGGCCGAAGAAGGGCGCATCGAAGAGTGAGGTTTCGTTTTCGACCCGGCCTGACGGCGGCGACGCTCGTGGCTCTTGCAATCTTGTGCTCGCTTGGCGTCTGGCAATTGCAGCGGCGCGCGTGGAAACTTGACCTCGTCGCGCGCGCGGACGCACGCCTGCAGTCCGCGCCGGTCGCTTTCGATGACGCCCTTGCCCGCGCGGCGGCGGGCGAGGATGTCGAGTACCAGCCTGTCTTCGCTGAAGGCGTTTATCGCCACGACGCCGAGGCGCGTGTATTTGGCACGTATGGCGGCAAGGCCGGTGTCTATGTCTTTGCGCCGCTGCAGCGCCAAGGGCCGGAGGGCAATGCAACCTATCTCTATATCAATCGCGGGTTTGCGCCTCAGGACTTTGCTGAAGCGGCAATGCGCGCCGACGGCCTCGTCGCGGGTAATGTTCGCGTCGAAGGCCTGCTGCGGCGTGCGGAGAAGAAGCGCGGTTTTGAAAAAAGCCTCGCGCCGAAAGATCAGCCTACAGATAATCTCTATTTCAGCCGCGATCCGGCAACGCTCGCCGCAGCGCAGGGCTTTGCGGTTCCCGGCTACTACATCGACAGTTTCGGGCGCGAGAGCTTTGGGGCCTGGCCCAAAGGGGGCCTGACGCGGGTCGAATTTCCGAACCGCCATCTTGAATATGCGCTGACGTGGTTTGGCCTTGCCGCCGCGCTGCTTGGCGTCTTCCTCGCCTATTCGCGCCGGACCTGATTGAGCCGCTGATCGCGACACGGCGTCGCTTCAGCGCAATGGCGCTTGCCAAAACGCTACCGGCAAACTACTTTAAAATTCAAAGTAGAGGACTGCGCCGGCGTTGTGCGCAATCCTGAACAAGCAAAGGGGCGGCGAATGGCATTGGGCGCATGGGGACTGTTGGGGCTCGCGATCCTGCTCGAGGTGGCGGCGACGAGCCTTCTGAAGCTTTCCAACGGGTTTGAGCGGCCGCTCATTGGCGCCCTGTCGATCCTTTTTTACTCGGCGTGTTTCTGGGTTTTTGCCCCGGCGCTCAAGGTCATTCCGCTGGGCGTTGCCTATGCCGTCTGGGCGGGGACCGGGATTGCGCTCGTCGCCGTCATCGGCGCGTTTTTCTTCGGCCAGCGGCTTGAGCCGACGCATTATTTTTTCATCGTGATGATTGGCGCCGGGGCGATTGGCCTGCGGCTGACGACGGCCGGGTAACTCGGGGCCGCAACCGCTTCAGGGAACGACACGGGAGAGACCTGCATGAACCTTCAGCCGCTGCTGGACGCGTCACCCGTCATCCAGATTCACGCCTTTGGGGCGATCATTGCGGTCGTGCTCGGGTTCATTCAGTTCGCGGCGCCTAAGGGCACGCTGCCGCACAAAAGTCTTGGGTTCCTCTGGATCGTGCTGATGACAGTGATCACTGTCAGCGCGGTATTTATCCAGCAGCCGGTTGGGCCCGGCGATCCATTCTGGGCGCGGTTTACGCCAATTCACCTGTTCGTCCCGCTTACGGCGTTTGGCATTCTCGGCGGCGTCCAGTTTCTGGTGCGCGGCGGACCGAACCTGAAGCGGCACCGCAGCCCCTTCGCCGGCATTTTTATCGGCGGGCTGATCGTTGCCGGCGCGCTGGCTTTTCTCCCCGGACGCATCATGCATGCGGTCGTTATCGGCGGCTGAGGTACAACCTTTGACCGCGGGGCGAGGGGCGGTTACGCCAGTCGCTTTCCGGCCGCCGGAGGCTCCCTTGGTAGCGTTTCGATCTTTGCTATTCGTTCCCGGCTCGCGGCCCGACCGGTTCGCCAAAGCGCTCGCGTCGTCTGCCGATGCTGTCTGCATTGATCTCGAAGACGCTGTCCCGTCCCGGGACAAGGATGCGGCCCGGCAGGCGACGCTTTCGTTTCTAGGCTCGCCCCGCGCGTCAAAAGTCGCGATCGGCTTTCGGGTCAATGCGCTGTCAACGCTCGACGCTTTCCGGGACGTCATCGCGTTTGCGGACAGCGGCGCGGCAACCGACTTTGTGATGATCCCGAAGACAATTTCGGCGAGCGATCTTCACCGCCTGCGGGCAGCCCTCGGCGTACGCTGCCCCGCGCTGTGGCCGCTGATCGAAGGTCCGGACGCGCTAGCGGCGCTGCCAGCGATCGCGGCGGCGGCGGGGCCATTGGGCGGCGTCATGCTCGGCGGGGTCGATTATTCGGCGGCGATTGGCGCGCCAATGGGTTGGGATGCGCTCTATCACATCCGCGCAGCAATCGTTGCGGCCACGGCGGCAGCGGGCGCGGCGTCAATCGATGCGCCGTTTCTCGACACCGCCGACGCGGCAGGCCTCGAGGCGGAAACCCGGCGCGTTTGCGCCATGGGGTTCAGGGGCCGCGCCTGCATTCATCCCGCGCAGGTCGAAGCGATCAACCGCGTCTTTACGCCAACGTCTGACGAGATCTCCAAAGCTGAAAAGATCGCTGCCGCTTTTGCGGCGGCCGACGGCGGCGTCGCGCTTCTCGATGGGATGCTTGTCGAAAAGCCGGTCCATGATGCGGCAGCGCGCATCATCGCGGGCCGGCGCGATGGCCAGTAATCGTTCGCGTAATCGTTCGCGGCGGTCAAAATTCCGCGGCATGTCGCTTGCTGCAAACCCGCCTCATCGGCAATCATAGAGCGATGGGGAGTTAAGGTTAATGTCGGCGGAAATATCGATCAGCGTCATCGTGCCAGCATACAAAGCCGCGCATTACCTTGAGCGCGCGCTGCCGCCGCTGATCGCCATGCGCGACAGCGGCGCCGTGACGGAAGTGATCGTCGTTGACGATTGCTCGCCCGACCCGGCAACGGTTGAAACAGCGCGCCAGCTTGGCGCAACTGTGCTCATCATGCCGGCCAATGGCGGGCCGGGCGCAGCGCGAAACCTCGCGGCGCGGGCCGCGGTCGGCGATTTCCTGTGGCTCGTTGACGCCGATGTCGTCGCGCATGAAACGGGCCCCGAAAAGATCCGCGCCGCATTCCAGGATCCGGCGACCGGCGCCGTGTTCGGCTCCTATGACACCAATCCGCCAGAGCGGAATTTCGCATCGACCTACAAAAATCTTGTGCACCGCTATTATCATCAACGCGCGCGCGGAGAGTCAGACAGCTTCTGGTCGGGATGCGGCGCAGTGCGGCGGAAAGTCTATCTCGATCTCGGCGGCTTCGACGAACGTCAGTTCGGGCGTCCGGCGATTGAAGACGTCGAATTCGGCCATCGCATTCGCGCGGCAGGGTGGACCATCCGGCTGACTCCCGATCTGCTTGGCACGCATTTGAAGCGCTGGACGCTTGCCGAAGTCATGCGCACGGATATTTTCCAGCGGGCGATACCCTGGTCTTTTCTCATTCTTTCCGGCCGCGGCGTCAGCAACGATCTCAATGTCTCGACCGGTGAGCGCTTCAAGGCAGCAATGGCAGGCCTTCTGGCAGTGTCGCTCCTTGCCATGATCGCGCTTGCCTTCCAGCCCGCCGCCGTATTCGCGTTTCTCGGATTTGCGGCGATTGCAGCTGCGCTGAACTTGCCGCTGATCTCCTTCTTTGCGGGTGAGCGCGGACCATGGTTTGCCGTGCGTGCGCTTCTCTATCATCAGGTCTATTATCTCTACAGCAGCACGGCGTTTGCGCTTTGCGCGCTGGCGTTTCACCTTGGCGGCCGGAAGAATTACGTTGTCAGCGCCGCGCGCGAACCCGCGGCTGCGGAATGACAGCGACGCCGTATGGCTTCGCCCTGATGCGGCGCCATTGGGCGCCGCTTCTTGTTTGTGCGCTCTTTTGTTGCGCGCTTGCGCTCTACTGGCGCGGCATCGGTCCGGGCGATGCGGAGCGCTATCTCGATGCAGCCTTGCACTGGCGAGAAGGGCCATGGCTGGGCGACAGTCACTGGTCGCTGCGCCATCTGTTTGTGTTGCCCATGACCGCGAGCTTTCTTGTCTTTGGCGTCAGCGAGACAGCGGCGATCATCCCCAATGTCGTCTACGCCGCGTTAACGATCGTCGTCACCTGGCATTTCGCGCGCCGCGCCCTTGGCGAGCGCGAAGCTTTCATTGCCGCATCACTGGTTGCAACCTCGGCATTCTTTGTCGCGCGCCCGGTCGGACTTGAGGTTTACGGCGCCGAGGCTTTTTTCGCGATTCTCGCGATGTGGCTTTTCATTGTGGCCGAGGTGAGCAAGGCGCGCGCGCGCTGGCTCATTGCTGCGGGGCTTGTCGCAGGGCTTGCGACGACAGTGCGCGAGCCGTCGATTTACCTGATGGGCGTTTTTGGTCTCGCCATTCTCGCGCGCCGCCGCGACGTCTGGCGCTCTCTATTCTTCGTCGGGGCAGGATTTGCCGCCGTCATCGCCGTTGAGCTTGCGGTTTACGCAATTGCCGCCGGTGATCCGCTTTATCGGTACAAGACCGATCTCAATCACCGCGCCATTGGCGTCGATGTGACGATGACGGCCGAGGAAGCAAGCCTTCCGTCGCGTCTGAAGCGTATGGCGGCGTATCTCATATCTTATCCGATGACGACGCCGCTGCTTGCCCTTGCCGGCGTCGCGATTGCGTATCTGGCGCGCACAAAGGCGTTGCGTGCGTATCCGGGCCTTGCCGCGCTCAAGATTGTTGCAGCTGCCGCGCTGTTTTCTGCAATCATCGTTCCGCTCGCCTTCAACCTTTCCTTGCCTCGATATTACCCGCTGCTGACCTATGGCTGCATTCTCGTCATAGCGGTCGCGGTCGCCGTCTTATGGTCACGCGGCCGGCCGCGCGCCGCCATCGCTGCCGGCCTTGGCGTCATTGCGGTCAATGCCGCGATCGCGGATTTCATCAGCTACGACGAATACGCCGAGGCCAGAGGTCTGGCCAGAATCGCCGCCGCATTCCCCGAGCCGGTTTCCGCCGATCCGCAGACAGCGCACCGCGCGCGGTACCAGCTCCGCCTGAAAGGGCTTTCCGGCGCCGAGGCTTCGGCGAAGATCATCAATGCGCGGGCGCCCGAACCCGGCGCCTTGTTCCTCATGTCGTCGCAAGCGCGCCGGAACAATCCGGCATATGACCGGCGATGGTGCGTGATCGAGGCGCTTGCGCCGCGCCGCACCGGATGGACCCACGCGCTAATTCGCCAGACCGGTCTTGCCCGGCTTCTGGGGCGGCAGATGGAGGACATTGTCGCCCCCCCAGCGCCGATCCTCCTTATACGGATGCTTGAGCGGCCGGCCCAGCAAGACCCCGCGAGCGGCAGGGCTTGCCTTGGCGAGCAGCCGGCCTGAAGCCCACATGAACCCGGCGGTTACGCGGCGCTCGCCCGGCTCTTTTCGCGCTCTGACTTGATCCCGCCGGCGGCTCGTTTTTCCTCGACGGTGAAATCCTCGTGATAGGAACGCTCGACATTGACGTTCCAGATGTCGTGGCTCTCGCCGGCGATGTTGCGCGCGGC
>JBJXFO010000166.1:0-14526 GCA_046154725.1 Parvularculaceae bacterium
CCGGTTGGCGCGGGCGCGGCGTCTTCCCTTTCTCCTCGAAGTCAACTCTCCACTTGCGGAGGAGCGCCGTCTGCATGGCGGCTTGGCGCTCAACGGCGCCGCGCAAGCCAGCGAGCGGTCGATCTGGCGCGCGGCTGACCGCGTGCTGCCCGTGACGCAAGCGCTTGCGCAATATGTCGAGTTGGCCGGCGTCGAGCCATCGCGCATCACGGTCATTCCGAACGGCGTTGACGCGTCGTTCCTCGCCGAACACGATCCTCGTCCCGTTCGCGCGCGCTACGGCCTCGAAGGAAAGGTCGTGCTCGGCTTCACGGGTTTCGTGCGTGAATGGCACGGCCTTGACCGCGTCGTGTCGTGGCTTGGCGCGCGGCGGCGCGACGATCTCGCCCTGCTGATCGTCGGCGACGGCGACGCACGCGCAGGTCTCGAACGGCAAGCGACGGCGCTGGGCGTAGCACAAAGGGTGATCTTTACCGGCGTTGTGCAGCGCGACGCCGTTCCGGGTCATCTTGCGGCCTTCGACATCGCGTTGCAGCCCGCCGTCACGCCCTATGCGTCGCCGCTGAAGCTCATCGAATACATGGCGGCGGCGCGCGCCATTATCGCGCCGGATGCGGCCAACATTCGCGAAGTGCTGTCTGGCGAGGATGCGCTCCTCGTGCCCGGCGGTGATCCGCCAGCGCTCCACGGCGCGCTCGACACGCTTGTTGCCGATCCAGCGCTGCGCGCCCGCTTCGGCGCCGCAGCAAAGGCGAGCCTCCTCCGGCAAGGCCTCACCTGGGACGCCAACGCGGCGCGCGTTGAAACGATTGCAGAAGGAGAGCGCGCGCGGCGGCGGCAATAATGGCGCCCAGTTGCAGGAAAACAATGCTTGCTGACAGCGGATTGATTTTGAAGTTTCCGTAACTGTAACTTCATGCGCGCTTTGCGATGTCGGTGCGCGCGGGATATGTCTGGTTACGGGTCCATGAATTGGGGGAAGTCATGAAGTCTGCGCTTCACGCATTGTTTGCACTTTTCGCTGTCTCGACGTTGGCTGCGACGAGCGAGGCACTGGCCGCCGAAAAGGTCCACGGCGTCGAGATTTCTCCCGGCGGCCGACATTACGCCGTGTTGCGCGACGCCGGCGATCAGCGCGCCTTCGCCATTTATGCAGTCGACGAAACGGCAGCGGCGCCGAAGGGCGTCGGGCTTGGCACGATCGATATTGAAGATTTCGAATGGGGCGGAGACGATTATTTGCTGCTTCGCGTTGCTGGTGAGAAGGGCGGTCTGGACACGACGGCCGGCCTCAAAACCATCAACTTTTCCAGATGGATGTCGATCGCGCGGGAAACCGGGAAGTCGCAAACCCTCTTTGGCAACGAGCGCGGCAGCGATTTCTATTACTTCATTGGCGCGGCGGGCGAGCTCTTGCATGCCTTGCCGCTAGACAATGAAAACGCGCTCTTTGCCCGCGCCTCGATCGAAGTGAAGCCGGGCGGGCCTTCGCGGCTGAAGGAAGGTGTCGATGAGCAGCTGTATTCGCTGCAGCGCGCGAACCTGAAGACTGGCAAGGCCGTGATCCTCCGAGAGGGAACCCCCGATACGATAGACTGGATTGTCGATGAGGCCGGCGCCGTCATTGCGCGCATCGATCAGGCGGCGCAGTCGAAAAAGATCGCGATCATGGCGACGGATGCGTCAGGGCGAAATGCGAAGGCGGCCGGCGAAATTTCGGGAGATGCGGTAGAGCAAGAGCGGCCAGCGTTCTTCGGCGCCGTCAAAGACGCGCGGGCGCTGCAAATCCTGAAACAACAGGTTGGCGGGTTTGGCGGGCTTGCAATGTATTCCTACTCGCTCGAAGCGCCTGGATTTGGGCCCGCGATCGACGCGCCGGCGCCCTTTCAGCGCGCTGTTTACGATCCGCGATTTGGCAGGGCTCGCATCGCCTATTATGCTTCCGCCGGCGGTGAGCGGGCGTATCACTTCGAGGCGGACGACCAGAAAGCGCAGGCCTCGCTTGAGAAAGCGCTGACCGGCGCGTCGGTGGCGATTGTCTCGAGGTCTGTCGATGGCGCGCGCATGATTGCGCGCGCGGCCTACGCTGACAAAGGCGAGGAATATTATTTCTTCGACAAGGCGGCAAAGCGCCTGGAGCTTGTGGCAACGAATTGAAGCGCCGGCGCGTTTGGGGAGGCGTGATGTCTGACAATCGTCTGCTAGGGAGAGTGGTCGCGCGCGCCGCGCGGCAGCGGGGCACTTACTTTGTGGCGGCGATCGCGAGCCTCGCGGCAATCCTCATCCAAACTGTTCATGCCGCCGAAATACGCGACGCTGTCGTCTATGGCGCGCTGCCTCATGTCAGCGAAACGGCGATTTCTCCTGACGGGCGGACAATCGCTCAAATACAAGCGCTAGGCGGCGGCAATCGGGCGATCGTTTTCATCGATCTCGACGGCAAAGCAGCGCCAGTCGGGATGAATCTTGATGACGCCAAGGCAAGGGGCCTTGTCTGGGCCGGCGACAACCATGTCATGCTGCTTGTTTCGGCGGCCGTTGAGGAATCGTTTGGCGATGGTCTGAAGACCTACGAAATCTGGCGCTGGGTTGTCATTGACCGCGCTGCGAAGAAGAAATCCATCCTCTTTAAAGGGGCGCGTTACGGCTACATTCATTTTGGGTCTGGCACTATCGAATGCTTTGGCGGCTCCGATCCTGGAAGCATCGTCCTTGCCCATCGAAGCTCTTATTCGCTGTACACAATCGACCTTCAATCCGGTTCCGAGAAGGTGAAACAGACGGGCGAAGGAACGACCTTTGGGTGGGTCCTGAACTCAGAATGCGAACCGATTGTGCGGATCGATTATGATTGGTCCAAAGAGCAAAACAGGTATTACGGAGCAAAAGCCGGCGGCGGCTTTGAATTCAAGGCTGCGATTGAAAGCAAGATCGGCTCCGACGACGCAATCATGGAGCTTGGCGTGCTCGATCCGACCGGCGACCTTGCTGGCCTCGCCATAGCGGGTGATGTCCTTGCGCTGCGCCGCTTCGACCTCGACACTGGCGTGTTTAAACCGGGCGACGAGAACGCGCTGAAGTTCGATCTTTCGTCCACGATTGTAGATCCCTATACGGACCGGATTGTCGGCGTCGGCTACACTGACGATTTCCCCCGCGCGCGCTACTTCTCGGAGCCCCTACAAGGCCTTCAGGAAAAATCCGAGAAGGCGTTCAAGGGCGCGTCGGCGGTGGTGACGTCATGGTCGCGGGATTACTCGCGCGCGGTGGTCGAGGTCTCTTATCCAGACCACCCCGATCAGAACTTCCTGTTCGAACCCGCCAAGAAGAGCTTGTCTGTGATCGGCTCGGCCTATCCCAAACTTGATGGGCTCCGGCAGCCAGGTCGTACCAAGTTCGACTATGCCGCGTCTGACGGCGTCAAGGTGCCGGGTTATCTGACGACGCCCGTCGGCGGCGCGGCTGGCGCAAGGCCGCTGATTGTCTTGCCTCATGGCGGACCCGCGGCGCGCGACACGATGAGTTTTGACTGGTGGGCCAGCTTTTACGCGGCGAACGGCTATCTTGTGTACCAGCCGAATTTTCGCGGGTCGTTCGGCTATGGCGAAGCGTTCCGCAAGGCGGGCGACAGTCAATGGGGCCGCAAGATGCAGGACGATATCTCGGAGGGCGTGAAGGCGCTGATCGCCGGCGGGCTCGCCGATCCGGCGCGGGTCTGCATCGTCGGGGCCAGTTACGGCGGGTACGCAGCGCTGGCTGGCGCGACGCTAACGCCTGAGCTTTACGCCTGTGCTGTCAGCGTCAACGGCGTTTCGAATCTGCCGGCCCTGATCGCGTCCGAAAATGAATCGGCGGAGAAATACTGGACCAAACGGATCGGCAGCATCTTCAAGGACAAGGACGCGATCGCCGCCGTCAGCCCGGTCAAACAGGTATCAAAAGCGACGCCGCCTATCATGCTTATTCAGTCAACCGACGATATCGTGGTTCCGCCCGGCCAAAGCGTGCTGATGCGCAAAGCGCTGGAGGAGGCAAAACGCCCGGTCACCTACGTAACGCTCCAGGGCGATGATCACTGGCTCTCGAAAGAAAAAACCCGCATCGAAATGCTCGAAAAATCGCTCGACTTCATTAACAAACACATCGGGGCCGAATAACGCCGCCGCGCTCAGCCGCGCCGCGACCCCATCACCGGGGTTGCGTCGCCGTCGAGCGCGCGCTCGGCGAGTGCGGGCTGCAGCGGGTTCTCGCCAAGCAGACCTTCCCATTTGGCGACGGCGGCGGTTGCGACCGAATTGCCGACGATGTTCGTCCCTGAGCGGCCCATATCGAGAAACTGGTCGACTGCGAGGAGAAGGAGCAGCCCCTCCTCCGGAAGGTTGAATGCGGTCAGCGTCGCGGCGATGACGACAAGCGAGGCGCGGGGAACGGCGGCCATGCCCTTCGACGTGATCATCAGGAACAGCAGCATCGTAACCTGCTGCACCGCCGTCATTTCAATACCATAGGCTTGCGCAATGAACAGTGTCGCGAACGCGCAGTACATCATCGAGCCGTCGAGATTGAACGAATAGCCGAGCGGCAGAACGAAACTGGCGATGCGATTGGGAACGCCAAACCGTTCCAGCCGTTCAAGCAGCTTCGGATAGGCGGCCTCCGAACTCGCCGTCGAAAACGCGATCGCGACCGGCTCGCGGATCGCCGCGATAAGCTCGCCGATGCGCTTGCCGATTACGACGCGTCCGGCGAGCGCGAGCACGGCCCAGAGGATCGCCAGCGACAGATAAAATCCGCCGACAAACTTGCCATAGGTGACGATGACGCCGAGGCCCTTCGTCGCGACGACGCCCGCAAGCGCTGCAAATACGGCGAATGGCGCGAGCAGCATCACATATTCAGTGATTTTCAACATCAGATAGGCGACTTGCTCGGTGATCTCGACGACCCGCGCGGCCTTCTCGCCAAGCTTGGCGAGAGCGACGCCGGCAAAGATCGAAAAGATGACGATTTGCAAGATCTCGTTCGTCGCCATCGCTTCGAAGATGGAGCGCGGCACAAGGTGGGTGATGAAACTTGCGAGCGTGAAATCCTGCGCGGTCGGCGCGCCCGTGGCGCCGGCCGCCGAGCCGCTGTCAAAGCCCGCCCCTGGCTGGATCAGGTTCACCATAACGAGGCCAAGCCCGAGCGAAAACAGCGAGGCGCCAATAAACCACAGCATGGTCCGCAGGCCGACGCGGCCCAAGGCCTTCGGGTCGCGCATATGGGCGATGCCGACGATCAGCGTCGTCAGAACCAAGGGCGCGATCACCATTTTGATGAGGCGCAGGAAGATGTCGCTGATGATTTTCATCGCGCCAGCGAACTCCGCCGCGCGCTCCGGCGTCATGTTGGCGTGGACCGCCGCGCAGATCGCGACGCCAGCAAGCATCGAAACGATGATGATCTGAAAGAGACGAGTGGCCATGAAAGCGGGTTCCATTTGAAAGAAGCGCGGACCCTAACGGCGGTCATCCCTGGTGTCCATTAGGGGCCAATAGGCAGTAGGCGGAACGCCGCGCTGGCCTTAAAACCGCTCCAGCAGCCTCTCCAGATACTCGATCTCCTCTTCGGTGCGCTCGCCATCCGAAAGGCGCCGGCGAAGTTCGTCGAGTAATTCGCGCGCGCGCTGCGCGTCGGACATTTCCGGCACATCGACGCCCTGACCCGTTGGCTCGCCGACGGGGCGACCCAGCGGATCGCGCATGGGCTGGCCGCCCTGGCCGCGCGCCGCCTGCGCTTTTGCGCGCTCGGCGCGCGAGAGCGCTTCGGCGCCATCGCGCAGATTGGCAATTGCTTCTTCCATCGCGTCGCCGGCAGCAGCAAAGTTTTCACCGGCAAGCGCGCTTTCCGAGCGGCGCATGGCGTCAAGCGCCCGCGACAGCGCCTTGGCGCTATCACCTATATTGCTCTCGCCTTCCAGAGACTTTGTCAGGTCGCCAAGTTCGCCTGCCAGCGCGCCTTGATCCGCGGCGAGATCATCGCCGGCCGCGCCTTGCGTATTGCCGCGCCTGAACGCTTCGTCGGCGAGCGCGCGCTGGCGGGCGATCAAATCGCCGACGGCGCCCGCCTGTCCGCCAGCCTCGCCGCCCGCTTGCGCGCCTGCGGGACTGCCTGTTTGACCGCTTTGGCCTGCCTCGCCGCCGGAGGCGCGGCGAGGCGCGTTCAGGTTGTCGAGCAGGTTTTCAAGATCGGCGAGCGCCTGCCTTGCCGCGTTCGCGGCGCCGGATTTGGCAAGATCGCGCACGGCGTCGAGCATCGCCTCAAGGTCGGCGGCGGTGACGGTTTGATCGGCAGGCGGAGCGTTTGGGTCGGGCGCCAACCCGGATTGCGCCAAGGCTTCGAGATATTGCTGAAGCGCGTTGCGCAGCGCTTCGGTCCGCTGCTCGATTTCGGTATCGCTTGCGCCCTTTTCCAGCGCGTCGCGAAGGGCGTCGCGCGCGGCATCGAGCTGCTGGCGCGCGAGCTCCAGCGCTTCATTTTCCAGCTGCAAGGCAAGAGGCCAGAATTCGTCGACGGTCGCGTCCGTGCTTTCGCCCGCGCGCTTGTTGACGCGCCACATCGCGGTGCGCAGGAGGAGATAGTCCGTCGGCCGGTCAAAATAATATTCCGGGCCGAGCGTCAGGCCGCTGAACGCCCATTCGACGCGCCGCCAGTCTTCGGGCGCAACCGCCAGCGACTGGCGCTGTTCAATCACTGCGCGCGCGAGCGGATTGAAGAATTCGCGGGCAGGCAGCGTCAGCGTAACCGGCAACGTTTGCGCTTCCTGTTGCGCCGCATCCGTCACGACGACGCTGGCGATGACGGAGAGCCCGGCCCACGGATGAGAGGAAAGATCGAGCGCAATCCCGCGTGTCCCTGCGGGACCCTTCAGCGCATCGAGGGGGATGATCTCGGTTTTACCCGCGATGGCGGGATCAATTGCGGGCGCATCGAGGGGGCGCGGCTGTCCGGGATCGAGCCTCAGCGCGAGATGGGCGGCGCTCGCGCCATAATCATCATCGATGCGCACCGCCATGCTGAGCCGCCCGTCACGGTCAGTCGCTGGCGGCTCGACGTAATCGACCGCCGGCGCACGGTCATCGATGACGCCGATCGGCCAGCGGCCTGTCCGTCCGCCCGCAGACAGGACGAGGACGCCAGAGTCGTTGACGGCGAGCGTTGCCCTGCCGGAGGTCTCTCCGCCGTCCCGTGTTGCCTTCACCGTTGCCGCCTCGGACCGGAACGCAAGGCGATAGCGCGCGTTTGTTTTTGTCAATACACGGACAATCGATCCTTCAGGCGCATCAATCTGCTCGCGCAAGCCGGCGAGCGCTTCGTTCGCGCGCAGAAGGTAAACCGGCGCCTTGCCGGTATAGGCTGGCGGTTCGATCCACAGGTCCGCAAAGCCCGCGCGCGCAATCGCCTGATCGCTCGGGCGAAAGGCGTCGACAAGGCGCGCCGGGCCGTCGCGTCCCGCGACAATCGCGCCGATCACAAGGACGCCAAGCGCCGCATAGCGCGCGCCATAGGGATCAACGCTGTTCGCCGTTGCGGCGGGCGCAACCAGCCGCGGGCTTTGCGCGCGGGCGGCCGCTTCGGCGAGATGGGCCTCCCAGAGCGCACCGGCGCCAGCCGCAGGCATGTCTTCAAGCGCGCGCAAAGGTTCATGGCGCATCGCGCTGTCGCGCTCGAGGCGCGCAAGCGCGTCCCCGCGCAATGGCCAAAAGGGAGAAGGCCGCCGGCGCCAGACAATGACGCCCGACAATGCGAGGAGAAGCGCAAGCCCCAGCGCGTGGCCCCAAAACCCGGCGAACCGCCAGAGGTCGAACAGGCCGAGGGCTGCGATCATGGCGACCGGCGCACCCGCCATTGCAGCGACGGGCGCTAACCGCTCGCTCAGAATGGCAAGGCGCGCACGCATGACCTGGCGCGCATCCGCGCCCGGCGCGCGTTGCTCGCGGCCTCCCCCGGACTGTGCCAACTCGGTCGTCATGCTTTTTGCACTTTAGCCGCCAACCGGCTCGTCGTCGATCAGCGCCGGCGCATCTTGGCCTCATGGGCCCCGGCCTTTCGTCGCGGGCTGCGGTCAAAAGAACGTTAACGGGAAGGGTTGCCTGCTTGGTCTGGTCCTTCGTTCCAAAACGGCGCCCAAGCCTTGGCGAACAGGCGGCGGATGCCCGCGCCGGCCGGCGCAACATTGCAATCGCGTTCGCAACGGTCCTCACTTACAATATTGTTGGCGTTCTCGACATCGTCTCGACGATTGCAGCGATTGAACTCGGCCGCGCCGAGGAAGCAAATCCGTTGATGCGCGCCATCATGGACGCGCACGGCGCCGGGTGGATCGCCGCGAAACTTTTCCTTCAGCTGGTCATCTCAGCCATGGTGCTGTGGTTCCCGCACCGGATTGTTATCGGGGTCTTCGCGCTCGCGGTAACGATGAACGGGCTCATCGTCGCCAACAATTTCTGGATTGCGTTTGGCGGGTGAAGGCAAAAAAGGGAAATAGGCAATAGGCAATAGGCAATAGCGAGCGCTTGGCGCTCGAACGAAACTTCCGCCCTCTCAATGCCGCGCCTTCCAATTGCCCATTGCCCCAAGCCTAACGCAACGCCGCACTGACAGCCCGCGCGGTATCGGCGATCGCGTCCTCGGCAATCGACGAAAAGTTCGTAAATGACACAAATCCATGAATCTGGTCAGCGTACTCGACGTAGTCGCAAGCCACCCCCGCTCGCCGCAGCGCCTCGGCGTAATCGCGTCCCTCATCGACAAGCGGATCAAAGCCCGCGGTGACGACAAGCGCGGGCGCAACGCCTTTCGGAACGATCGCGAACAGCGGCGATATTCTCGGGTCTGTCCGGTCAACGCCAACCGGCAGGTAGTGACCGTCGAACCAGTCCATCGAGTCCTTCGTCAGAAAATAGCCGGTTGCAAATTTCTCGCGAGACGGCGTTGATCGAACAGATTGTGTTACCGGATAAAAGAGCAACTGATGACGCAGGATGGGCGCGCCTTCGATAGCCGCGCGGCGCGCGCAAACTGTCGCGAGATTGGCGCCTGCGCTATCGCCGCCGACGCCGATGCGGCCAGCGTCAACGCCAAGCTCGCCTGCGCGGGCAATGATGTCGTTGAGCGCCGACCACGCATCATCGACCGCGGCGGGGAAGGGCGCTTCCGGCGCCAGCCGGTATTCCACCGAAATCACGCGCAAGCCGCCGGACCGCGAAAGGCGCCGGCAAAGCTGATCATGGCTGTCAAGATCGCCAAACACGAACCCGCCGCCGTGAAAGTAAACGAGAGCCGGGCGCGCCGCACCCTCATCATAGTCATACATCCGTGCACGGATCGGCCCGGCAGCCCCTGTGATATAGAATGTGCGATAGACGGGCGGCTCCGGCAGGGCGGCATTCAGCATGTCGCGGCTGCGGGCGCGCATGTCACGATATTGCTGCGGCGTCGTTTCGCTTAACGCAGGCGCGCCAAGCATAGCGATCATGTCGAGCAGCACGCGGGTCTTGGGATCGACATCCGTCATGGCAAACTTTCATCCTCGGCAACGCGCACGGGGCAAGGCGCCCCGAAGGATCACCGAAAGCCTTCACAATTCAACCCTCAAGCGCAGTCCATTCGGGGTCGCGCTCGGCCGCCAGCATCGCCTCAAAGTCCGGCCGCCGCCGGACAATCGCGTAGCGCGCGCCGTCAACCATGACTTCCGGAATGAGCGGTCGCGAATTGTACTGCGATGACAGCACCGCGCCATAGGCGCCGGCCGTCATGAAGGCGACGAGATCGCCCGCCTGCATTTCGGTCATTGCTCGCGCCTTCGCGAAGCGGTCGCCAGTCTCGCAAACCGGACCAACGATATCGTACTCGCGCAAAGCCCCGGCGCGCGGCGCAACAGCCGCGACCGTGTGCCAGGCGCCATAAAGCGCCGGACGCAGCAGGTCGTTCATTGCGGCGTCCAGAATGAGAAACGGATTGGCCTCGCCTTCCTTCACGTAAATCACACGCGCAACGAGAATGCCGGCATTGGCCGCGATGAGGCGGCCGGGTTCAAGGATCAGCTTGACGCCGAGCGGCGCCGAAATGCGGCGGACCATCGCAGCGTATTGCTCCGGTGGCGGAGGGTCTGGCAAACTGTTCGCCGGGTCGCCATACGGCACGCCAAGCCCGCCGCCCAGATCAAGCCTCTCGATCGTATGGCCATCGGCGCGCAAACTGGTCACCAGTTCAGCGACACGCGCAAACGCCCGCTCGAATGGGCCAAGGTCAGTGATCTGCGAGCCGATATGCACATCGACCCCGACGATCCGGATGCTTTGCAACTGCGCCGCCCGCGCATAGATCTCGCGCGCCTTGCGCCATGGCACGCCGAATTTGTCCTCCGCCTTGCCGGTCGAGATTTTTTCGTTGCCGCCGGCGGCAATATCCGGGTTCACCCGAAAGGCTATGGCCGCGCGCGCGCCTTTCGACCGCGCTACCTCGTCGAGCGCGAAAAGCTCCGGCTCTGATTCGACGTTGAACTGATAAATACCGGCATCAAGGGCGGCCGCCATTTCTTCGCGCGTTTTGCCGACGCCGGAAAAAACGATTCTGTCAGGGGCGATCCCTGCTTCAATCGCGCGCCTTAACTCTCCCCCCGAGACAACATCGGCGCCGATGCCCGCCCCGGCCATGATCTTCAGGACTGAAAGGTTCGAATTTGCCTTTACTGAATAAGCGATCAGCGCATTGCTTCCGGCAAACGCCGTCGCGAAGACATGGATATGCCGGCGAAGCGTCGCGGCGCTGTAGCAATAGAACGGCGTACCGACCACGGCGGCGAGCGCGGCAAGGTTTGCATCCTCCGCATGAAGAACGCCGCCTTTGTAATCGAAATGATGCATATCAGGAACCGGCGCTTGCAGACGCGAAAGGGTCGCGACATAGTTTGTGATAGCATTGAGGGAAAGGCGCGCAAATGAAGTCGGCGGCGTTTCAGGCAATTCTTGTCGTTTTCGGCGTCATGCTCGCATTCGCCGCGAATGAATGGCGCGAGGCGGCAATCGAGCACCGCGAATCGGGCGAGGCGCTGGCGAGCATCCGCGAAGAGCTTGCCTCGAACCGGGCCGCTGCTGCGGCGTCGAAAACTTATCATGAGCAGCGCCTCGCGCTCATTGCAGAGCGCGCCGCAACGGGCGAGCCCCTCAGCCTCAGCGATTTTCCGCGCGGATTTATATCGCCAGCGACGCTCTCGACTGCGGCATGGTCGAGCGCTTCCGAAACCGGCGCGCTCGCCAACACCGACTATCAAGAGATCGTCAGGCTTTCGAGGGTCTATGACATGCAAGCCGTTTATCGTGACCAGACAGTGACGGCTGGCGGCATCATCTTCCAGCGGCTGTTCGATCAGGGTGTTGCCAGCATTCCGAAAAACGCCGCGGGGCTCGAAGGCGTGATCACATCGTTTCTCTATCGCGAGAGCGCCCTCATCGAGGCGTATGACAAGGCGACGGCAGCGCGCGATTGAAGCGGCCCGCCGCTCCGTGGCCATTGAAGGCAGCGCTGCGGGCGCTTCACTCGTTCGAGAAGCCGGCGGATAGTAAGACAGCGATTGCCCGGCCATCAAACGCAAGACAGCTGCCTTGCCGGATACAATCTTTGCACGAATTAACCATAAGGACTTCGCCTTATTGATTGTTTGACTTTCGACCGTGAAAGGCCCCACGCTCGGGCTTCGCTATTCCGGGCCAGCCCTTTTGATCGGGGGCATCCCGTCGAAGCCTTGAGTTGAAAAGTCCGGTTTGAGGCGCGGTGCGGTGGTATGGACCTCTGGCCGCGTCTGTCGTGAAAAAGCCCGCCCGCCACATGACGGCGCGGGGCAACCGGTGTGTTCTTGCCTCTTTGGCGAGAATCCGCATTGTACGGAAAAAATCACTGAACCCCGCGGAAATGCTGGACTTGACCTGAGGCAGCCGCGCCGCATCGTCCGCCGAATACGGAAAGTACGGACGAAACCGGCCCTTCGCGCGGCCCCTTGGGGAGCGCCGCGCAGAGCCGGGACGCAGGGCTTGGCGTCAAAGCGATCCGTCATCCGACGGCGGCGGCTCCGACGGCGCGCGCAAGGGCGCCTTCTTCCCGCAGGCTGTTAGGAACAGACATGCCGCGAGCGCGACAAGAAAAATTCTCATGACAAAATCTCTTTCCAGCGAGCGACCTGCGCGCGCACATTGCCCGGCGCTGTGCCGCCATAAGATGCCCGCGCTGCCACCGATGCGTCAACGGTCAGCTGCGCAAAGACATCCTCGCCCGTCCTCGGCTCGACGCTGCGCATTTCAGCGAGCGTCAGCTCGTCAAGCCTGACGCCTTTGGCTTCGGCGATCGCGACAATTGCGCCCGTCGCATGATGTGCATCGCGAAAGGGCATGCCGAGCGCCATGACGAAATAATCGGCGAGATCGGTCGCGGTCGAATAGCCCTTCATGGCGGCGGCCCGCATCGCGCCGGTGTCAAAGCGCAGATCGCCAATCATGCCGGTCATTGCGGCAAGCGCCAGCGCAAGGTCGTCGATCGCCTGAAAACTCGCGGCCTTGTCTTCCTGCATGTCCTTCGAATAGGCGAGCGGTAAGCCCTTCATGACAATCAGCAGCGACTGGAAAGCGCCGGCAATGCGCCCGACTTTGGCGCGGCATAGTTCGGCGGCGTCGGGGTTCCGCTTCTGCGGCATGATCGAAGAGCCGGTCGAGAATGCATCGCTTAGCCTCGCAAACGCGAAATGCGGCGAAGTCCAAAGGACGATCTCTTCTGCAAGCCGCGACACATGGCTGGCGCAAATCGTCGCGGCGGCGAGCATCTCCAGCGCGAAGTCGCGCGCCGAGACGCTGTCGAGGGAATTCGCCGTCGGGCGCAGAAAGCCAAGCGCCCGCGCCGTTTGATCGCGGTCAATCGGATAGGGAGTTCCCGCCAGCGCCGCTGCGCCAAGCGGGCATTCGTTCATGCGGGACGAGGCGTCGATGAACCGTGTCGAATCCCGCTCCAGCATCTCAACATACGCAAGGAGATGGTGACCGAGCGTAACCGGCTGGGCGATTTGCAGATGCGTATAGCCCGGCATCACGCTTGCCGCATGCTCGTCAGCCTTGGCGATCAGCGCACGCATCAGCGTGTCGATCGCAAGCGCTATGTCGTCGCAGGCGCGGCGCGACCACAGGCGAAAATCAACCGCCACCTGGTCATTGCGCGAGCGCGCGGTGTGAAGCCGCGCGGCAGGCTCGCCGACCAGATCTTTCAGCCGCGCTTCGATATTCATATGAATATCTTCAAGCGCTCTCGAAAACGGAAAGGTGCCCGCCTCGATCTCTGCCGCAATGCTCTCAAGGCCATTCCCGATGGCGTGCGCGTCGGCGTCCGGGATGATTTTGGCTGACGCCAGCATGGCGCAGTGCGCCTTCGACCCTTCGATGTCCTCGCGCCACAGGCGGCGGTCGATATCGATCGATGCATTGATTTCCTGCATGATCGCGGCGGGGCCGCCTTGAAAGCGGCCGCCCCATATCTGGCTTTTTGCGGCCGAGGGCCTATCTCCGCTGGTGTCTGAAGACATTGCCATCATTCCTTCTGCTGGAGGCCGGACGTGCGCGCTTTTTTCAATCTACGCCTTTGGCTTTTAGGACTGCTTGGCCTCGGCGGGGCTGCCCTCCTCTACGTCATCCTTTCGGCCGCGTTAAGCGGGGGCCCGCAAAACTTGCCGCGCGACCGCTCGGTCTTCAGTGAGCCAGCGCTTGCGACTGGCGCCATGGAGAAGTTTGTCTTCGCTGCGAGCGCCCGCTCGGCGCCTGTTGAGTCTTTCCTACATAGCGGAGCGCAAACGACGCTGGCAGACTTCCGTGGGCGGACGGTTTTGGTGAATTTCTGGGCAACCTGGTGCGCGCCCTGCCTCAAGGAGTTACCATCGCTTGACGCGCTGGAGGCCGAACTCGGCGGCGAGAGATTTGCGGTTGTTGCCGTTGCAGCCGATCCGAAGGGGCCGGAGATCGCAGCGGCGTTTCTGGAAAAGCTCAACATCCGAAATCTTGCCCTGTACGCCGACCCCAAATTGTCGCTCGTTATTGCAACCGGCGGGTCGACGGCGCTGCCGCTATCGATCCTCTATGATGCCAAAGGCCGTGAAATCGGCCGACTGTCGGGCGAAGCCGACTGGGCCTCGCGCGAGGCAAAGTTGCTTGTCGAGGCGGCGATCGCGTCTGCAAATTGATGCGCCGCCCGGGCAATATCCTCCGCCTCAAGACGATCGAGCCGGAGTGTCGCGATCGGCGGGGCGGCGCTCCGGCAACTGCGCGCAAAGAGCGGATCGTAGTGATCGCGCATCAGCGCCGCAGCAAGGGCGCGATGGTTGCCCGCAGCGGCCAACTTCAGCCAATCTTCAATGCGCTCTTTTGGATGAAAGGCCCTCAGCTTGTCGATTGCCGCCTCGATCAGGCCGGGCGCCGCGATAAAATTGCGATAGGCGGCGAGAATATAATCCGC
>JBJXFO010000169.1:0-35726 GCA_046154725.1 Parvularculaceae bacterium
TCAAAAGAAGGGCTGGGGCTCGGGCTGCCGCTCGTCAACGCGATCGTCGCGGCGCACGATGGCCGGTTCCGCATCGACAGCGAACCCGGCAAGGGAACCAGCGCCTATATCGTCCTGCCAGCGCACCGCGTCCGTCGCGCGGGCGCCGAGGCGTCGAGCGCCGCCTGAGCCTTGACTACCTGAGCCCTGCCCGCCTGCCCCACCCGCGCTTGACGCGTCTTTGAGAGCAACTAGAAGAGCGCCGAAGGGCGCGTAGCTCAGCGGTAGATCACTACGTTCACACCGTAGGGGTCGCAGGTTCGAACCCTGCCGCGCCCACCAGCCTTCGCCCTTCGGGCTACGGCTCGGCAAGCCCCGAACGCTAAAAGCAGTGAGCCCGAAGGGCGAAGGCTGTCGCGCCGTAGCCGCGCTTGCGGCGAAGGCGGACGTCACGCTTGATGCTGCACTGCAACAATACTGAGTGTTGGCAGGTATGGAAGGCCCCAGCCCTTGTTGTAAATTTACGACGGTTGCTGGCCCCTGTCGCGCGCCGTTGCCGCGTTTACTTTACGCTTACCATAAGACGCGCAATGAGTGTCGGTAACGCCGGTGTGAGCAAAAACACGCCGGACGTGCAACTTGCCCCGTCAGGGAGGGGCGCGAACCAAGGGGTTATCTTCATGAACGTGTCCAAGGGTCGCAAGACCATGACCGCTCGTCTTTTCTGCGGCGCCGCTGTCTGCGCAATCACTGCGACTGGCGCCGTGGCCCAGTCGATCGAAGACGAGATCGTCGTGACCGCGCAGCGGCAGGAACAGTCGGTGCAGGACGTGCCGATCGCCGTTTCCGCGTTCTCCGGCGACGATCTTGCGTCGCGTCAGCTAGAGAGCTTCCAGGACATCCAGTTCAACGTCCCGAACTTTGCGTTCTCGCGCACGCAATTCACCGGTTCGTCGATCTCAATCCGCGGCATCGGCGCCCTCGCGGTTGGCGCCTCGACGGAACCCTCGACCTCGATCCACCTCAACGAATTCTACGTCAATGCGCCGCGCCTTTTCGAAACCGAGTTCTTCGACGTCGAGCGGCTTGAAATCTTGCGCGGACCGCAAGGCACGCTGTTCGGCCGCAACGCGACCGGCGGCGTTGTCAACGTCATCACCAAGAAGGCGTCGACCGACGGCGTTGAAGGCTACGCCGACGCTGAATACGGCAACTTCAATTCTGTAAAGGCGCAAGGCGCGCTCAACGTGCCGCTGTCCGACACGCTCGCCGTCCGCCTTGCCGGATCGGTTATCCAGCGCGACGGCTTCACCGAGAATTTATTCGACGGCCGCGACATCGACGACCGTAATATTTACGCGCTGCGCGGCTCGGCGCGCTGGCTGCCGACGGACAATACAACGATCGATGTCCTCGCGAGCTACATGCGCGAAGACGACAACCGCGCGCGTTATCAGAAACAGGCGTGCACGGAAGGTCCGCTGTCGCCGCTGCTCGGCTGCGACCCGAACGGCCCGCTGACCTTCGGGCGCCAGGACCTGCGCGGCACCTTTTTCGCCAACACCTCGCAGCAGACATTCGCCGGCCTGATCTCGCCGGCGGCGGCGCAATATGGGCTTTTCAACATCAACACGCCGCAGTTCGGCGTCACGCAACCGACGGATCTGCGCCAGGTCAACATCGACTCGCGCCCGAAATACGACGCGGAAGAAACGATCTTTCAGCTGACCGCCAAGCACGACTTTGAAACCTTCTCCGTCAAACTGACGGGCGGCTGGGGCAATTCCAAGATCGCGACCCGCACTGACTTCGACGGCGGCGTCGGCCCCGAACTTGTCGTCCCCGCGTCGATCTGCTCGCCGACCCCTGGCGTCGGCTTGCCGGCGGTTTGCGCTCTGACCGGCGGACCCGGCGGAAATTCCTTCCCGCTGTCGTCGTTCGACGTTGGCCTCACCGGGCCGAGCGGCCTTGTCGGCACGATTGGCGGCAACATTCAAAGCCGGTCTTCCAACTTCCAGGCGACCGACCTGTCGATCGGCGAAACCGACTACTGGTCGGCCGAAGGCATCGTCACGACTGACTTTGACAGCCGCGTCAACTTCCTGCTCGGCTTTAGCCACTCGCGTTCGAACGGCTATGCCGACTACGGCGTCAACACGACGGGCCTCGACTATTTCGCCTACACCGGCGGCACGGTCGCGGCAGCGAGCACAGCTTTCGTACAAACCTGCGCAGCGAGCGGCGGCACGGTCGCGACCTGCTCTAACGGCACGGCGCCGATCGGGGCGCAAATTGCCGGCGGCACAGCCTTCAACGCGGCGGCGACGCAGGGCTTTGGGTTCTACGTCCCCTATTTCTTCAACGATTCTGACGACGTCTCGCTGAAGTCGACGGCCGCGTTTGGTGAAATCTATGTCGACATCACCGACACGCTGAAGCTGACTGGCGGTATCCGCTATAACTGGGACGAAAAGGGTGCGCGCGAGCGCGAAGCGCTGTTGACCTCAGCGTCGAACGCCGGGGCTTTCCCGGTCGTGCCGTTCGGGACGCCGTCCGTGCGCGGACTTCTCGACGCGAACGAACTCGTCCCGTGCACGACTGCCGGTCCCGCCGCCGAGCCGCTGGCCTGCGTCGGCGATCCGACCGGCGGCTTGCAGGATTTCCGCATTTCGCAAGGCGACTTCAACGCGCTGACCGGACGCGGCGTTCTGCAGTGGACGCCGTCCGACGACATTCAGGTCTATGTGTCGTGGACGCGCGGCTACAAGCCGGGCGGCTTCAACCCGGCGACGACGTCGGCCGCCGTCGCGGCGACGTTCGATGCGGAAATCATCAAAGCCTATGAGATCGGCCTCAAGTCCAATCTTAGCGGCAGCCTGCAGGCGAACCTGACTGGCTTCTACTATGATTATTCCGGTTTGCAGATTTCGCGCATCGTCAACAACACGTCGGTCAACGAAAATATCGACGCGACGATCTGGGGCCTTGAAGGCGAATTCGTGTGGCGCCCGACCGATCGCCTCATCGCCAACCTGAACGCGTCTTACCTCAACACGAAAGTCGGCGACTTCTCGACCTTTGACGCGCGCAACCCGACGGCGGGCGCCGCGAACACCGAACTCGTGTCGAACCTCTCCAACTCGCTCGACTGCGTGATCACGCGGACCGGGCCGCTTCCGCTTCTATTGCAGAATGGCGGCGCGTTGCTGCCCGGCGGAGCGGCGAACCCGCTTAATGGCCTTATCGGCGGGCTCGGCGGCGTACCCGGCGTCGGCGCCTTCTCGAACTGCGACGCCCTCGCCGCGAATATCGGATCGATCAATGCACTAAAGCCCGGCCAAGGCTATGCGGTCGTGAACGGCATCGACCAGGACCTTTCGGGCAACGAGCTTCCAGGTTCGCCGGAGTTCAAAATTGCCGGCGGCCTGCAGTACGAGTTCGCGGTTGGCGAGAACTATTCGCTGACGCCGCGCGTCGATGCTTTCTATCAGACGTCGTTCTTCGCGAACGTGTTCAACACGCAGCAGGACAATTTCGAAGGCTATGCTTACGTGAACGCACAGGTAAAGTTCGGCCCGACCGATGGGAACTGGACTGCCCGCGTGTTCATGCAGAACGTGACGAATGAAGACGCCGTCACCGGCTCCTTCGGCGCGGGCCAGGGCGCAGGCAACTTTACCAACCTGTTCCTGCTTGAGCCGCGCCGCTGGGGCGTCGGCATCAACTTGGTGTTCTAGTTTCGAGAAAACATGACAGCGAAAAGGGCGGCCCTCGGGCCGCCCTTTTTGTTTGTACGCAGATTTCTCGCGACCTGGTCCTTAAAGCCGCTCATACGCCCCAAGCGTCAGGAACTCGGCGAACTCAGGCTCGAGGCACAGCATTTCCAGCAGCGCGGACGCCTCGGCAAAACGACCCTTCTCCCAGCGCGTCTCGCCAAGCTCGCTGCGGACGACCGCCTGTTCCTCGCCAAGCGCCTGCCGGAACACCAGCTCTGTCATCGTCTTTCCGCCGTCAAGCACGGCGCCGTTCCTGATCCACTGCCAGATCGAGGCGCGGCTGATTTCGGCGGTTGCCGCGTCCTCCATCAGGCCATAAATCGCAACGGCGCCGGACCCGCCGAGCCAGGCCTCGATATACTGAAGCGCAACGCGGATATTGGTGCGCAGGCCTTCTTCGGTGTACGGCCCTTCCGGCGGCGCAAGCAGGTCGGATGCGGCAACCGGGGCATCGCTGGCGCGCATGACGTCGATCTGGTTCGTCCGCCCCGGCTTGAAGGCATTCGAATAAACCTCATTGACGACGCCGGCGAGCGCGGGGTGCGCAACCCACGATCCGTCATGGCCGTTATCGGCCTCGCGCTGCTTGTCGGCGCGCACTTTTTCCTTGTTGATCGCATCCTGCTCCGGGGTTTTCGCCGGCAGGAAGGCCGACATGCCGCCCATCGCCAGTGCGCCGCGCCGGTGGCAGGTGCGGATAAGAAGGCGCGAATAGGCGTCGAGAAAGGGCTTTGCCATCGTCACGGAATACCGGTCTGGCAACATGCGGTCAGGGTGATTTTTCAGCGTCTTGATATAGCTGAAAATATAATCCCAGCGCCCGCAATTCAGCGCCGCCGCATGATCTTTCAGTTCAAAGAGGATCTCGTCCATCTCAAAGACAGCGGGCAAGGTCTCGATCAGCATCGTCGCCTTGATCGTTCCAGCCGGAAGATCCACGGCCTTTTGCGCGGCGAGGAAAACCGTGTTCCACCAGCGCGCTTCCTCGGCATGCTCAAGTTTTGGCACGTAAAAATAGGGGCCCGAGCCGATGTCGCGCAGCGCTTTCCAGTTGTGAAAGAAATAGAGGGCGAAATCGAAGAGCGCGCCGGGGATGCGGCGGCCGTTTCGCGTCACGTGCTTTTCGTCGAGGTGCAGGCCGCGCACGCGGGCAACGAGCGTCGCGGGCGCCGGGTTGAGGGCATAGGTCTTGCCCGAACCGGGGTCCGTAAAGGAAATGGCGCGCTGGATTGCGTCCCTCAAATTGATCTGGCCGTCGACCAGATTGGCCCAGGAGGGGCATAGCGCATCTTCAAAATCCGCCATGAAAACCTTCACGTCGGCGTTAAGCGCGTTGATGATCATCTTGCGCTCGACGGGACCTGTAATCTCGACGCGGCGGTCGAGAAGATCGGGGGGAAGCGCGCCAACGCGCCACTCGCCGTCGCGCACGCCTTTAGTGTCGGCGCGGAAATCGGGCAGCGCGCCCGCGTCAATCCTCGCCTGCCACTGCCGGCGCGCCGCCAGCAGGCCGTCGCGCTCGGCCGCAAAGGCGTCAACAAGGGCGCAGAGAAACGCGCAAGCCTCCGGCGTCAGAACGCTGTCTGCGCGTTGATCGATTTCGCCCGAAAAGTGAAGCCCTTCACGGTTCATCGCCATGTCTGCGTCTCCCTCGCCTTTTGCGTTGCAGCAAACTGCCGCGCCGCCTGCCTTTGTGCAACTGGCTTTGCGCAAGCAGGCGCCGCGCCGCCCTGCCGCGAGGCACGCGTCGTTAATCATACCGCCTCATCAAAGATTAAGCGGGCGGCGCCATAGCTGGGCAAGGGCGGCCGCGCCCCCGGGGACAGCGGAGCGGACATGAAGAAGAGTGCGAAGCGCGCGGGAGGCGGGCGAGGTTTTCGCTTTGCGGCAGCGCGCGACGGCGCGTCCGCCGTTGAATTCGCGCTCATTGCGCCGCTGTTTCTGGCGCTGATGTTCTCGATTATCGAGGCCGGCTATTTCTACTTCGTCGAATCCGCGGTCGAGGCGTCGAATGCGCGCGCCGCGCGTCTCATTCGCACGGGCCAGGCGCAAACCACGGCCCTGTCGCGCGACGCGTTCTTCGACGAGATCTGCGAGGTCGTCGATATCTTCGGCGATTGCGGAACGCAACTGACCGTCGATGTCACGCGCTTCTCGTCTTTTGCCGAGCTTGCCGCCGACGTTTCGGCGCCCGTCTGCCGCGATGCGGACCCCGCCGACGTTGACGCCTTGCCGTATAGCGCCGGCGTCTCGCGCGACATCGTGCGCGTGCGGGTCTGTTACCTGCACAACAGTTTCAATCCCGGGCTTGGCCTCAATCTCGAACGGTCGAACGCCGGCGCCCTCCGGATGATTTCCACGTCGATCTTCAGAAACGAGCCCTATCAATGACGATGCCCACAGAGTTCAGCGGTGGGAATGCGATCAAGCGCTTCTTCGCCGCGCGCGCCGGTCTTGCCGCCGTCGAGTTTGCCCTCATCGCGCCGATCATGATTGCCTTGTTTTTTGGCGTCGTTGAAAGCTCCGGCGCCTTGTCGGCGAGCCGCAAGACGCTGCTTTCCGCCAACACGCTTGCAGACCTTGTTGCGCAGGAAACCGAAATAACGCGGGACAATCTCGACGACCTATTTGTCGGCATGGAGGACGTCATCGACTTGCGCGATATCAACGCCACCTTTCGCGTTGTCAGCGTCATCTATGATGCGGGCACGGACGAATTGAAGGTCGACTGGAGCTATGATTCGACCGGCGCGCAGCCCTATGCGGCGGGTTCGGTCTATTCGGGCGATCTTGACGCGGCGCTGTTCGACGACGCCTTATCGCTGATTGTTGCCGAGACCGAATATGCATACGCCTCGCCGATTTCCCAGAAAATCATCGGCGCGATGACCTTCGAAAAATCCGCCTCGCGCTGGCCACGAAGGACAACGCGCGTCAAATACTGCACGGCGGCTGGCGTCTGCGCCTGACACAAAAAACCCCGGCCCCTTTGGTTGAGGGGCCGGGGCTTGAACAATCACGGTGTCGCTGCGCGCGCTATTTCTTTGTTACGTTGGAAATCTTGTTGCGCGGCGCGTTCTCGGACGCGAGCAGCTTGCGCACCAATTCCGGCGTCGCCTCAAGCTCGGCCTGATGGATCGCGAGCATGGAGCCGTCATTGGCAATGCGCGCATCAATGCCGATCGCCTCGGCCGACCGGACATTGAGAATGCCGGCCGACAGGTCTTCGCCATAGCCGTCGGCGGAGACCGTGCGCGCGGCGATTTCATCACGGAATTTCTGCGCAAGAGCAAAATAGCTGCCGATCGATGAGGCGATGTTGCCGCGCGGAATGCCGTAGTCGGCGATCTCGTAGCGGCTGAGATAGGCGCCGCTGTTGTCGGCAAAGATGCCGGCGCTGGTAAACACATATTTCTGGTTGAACGCCGAGACCGACTGCGGATTGGCAAAGCCGCCAGTATAGAAGGTGACGATGTTTGCGCCAACGCAACCGGTGCTATTCGGCCCGAGGCAGGCGAGCGGGACGATATTGAAATTGAGCGCGCCGCCAATCGAGGCGGCGATGAACGATTGGCCGTCGGACGTGCGGCGCTCCTGCCAGACAACGCCAAGCTCGGTAAGCAGAGGCCCCAGATTGACGGCATCGAAATTGGCCACCATCCCCCGCGGGTTGGCGATCACGTCCTGGTTTTGGGCGTTTGCGGCGCCCGTAACGGCGACAAAAGCCGCCGCTGCAAAGGCCATGCGGCCGAGAAATGTTTTCATGGATATCCCCACCCCGAGCTGTTTGGCGAAAAGCCGACCCCGCCGACTTTCAATGGAGGTTATCCTACGCCGAAAATCCAATCCCGCAAATGCCGCGTGACTTTATCTTTCGGCCATGGTTGATGCCGCCGCGATGGAAAAACCGCGCCCCAAATCGGCGAAACCGCCTCGTCCCGCGCCCCCGAAAGTTGAAGTGCCGGGCCTCGCCCCCAGGCGATCCGCGCTCGATCTGCTGACGCTGGTCGCCGCCGGGCGCACGCTCGACGAGGCGCTTGACCAGTGCCGGTCGTTCAATGCGCTCGAGGGTCCGGACCGGAGCTTCGCCCACGCGCTGGCGGCAAGCGTCCTGCGGCGGCGCGGGGCGATCGACCATCTGATCGGCCTTTATATCGACCGCCCGCTGCCCAAGCGATCCGCGCGCGCGACCGACATCTTGAGGCTTGCGGCGGCGCAAAGTCTGATCCTGAAAACTCCCGATCACGCTGTCGTCTCGACCGCCGTCGCCCTGACCGAGGATTATCGCGAGACGGCGGCCTATGGCGGCCTCGTCAACGCGGTTGCCCGCAAGATTGCTGCAAAGGGCCCTGAGTCTCTTGAAAAACTGTCGGAGCGCATCGATACGCCGGGGTGGATGTGGCGCGGCTGGGAGCGCGAGTTCGGAGCCGACGCCGCGCGCGCGATTGCCAAAGCCAATGCGAGTGAGGCGCGGATCGATCTGACCCCGCGCGATCCCACTGACGCGGCAGCGCTTGCCGAGGCGGTTGGCGGGGTTCTTCTTTCAACCGGGTCGGTGCGCCTCACAGCCGGCGCGCGGGTGACGACGCTTCCCGGTTTCGATGACGGGCGTTTCTGGGTGCAAGATGCGGCGGCGGCAATTCCGGCGCGCCTTTTTGGCGACCTGCACGGCAAGCGCGTCTTCGACCTTTGCGCCGCACCCGGCGGCAAGACGATGCAGCTTGCGGCCAGTGGCGGGACGGTCATCGCTGTCGATGAATCCGGCGACCGGTTGAAGATCGTGGCGGAAAACCTCGCCCGGACAAAACTGTTGGCGGAAACGATCAAGGCGGACGTTTTGCGGTGGAAGCCCGATGACCCGGCGGACGCCGTGCTGCTCGACGCGCCCTGCACAGCGACAGGCACAATCCGGCGCCATCCCGATGTGCTCTGGACCAAAACGGAAGACAGTTTGCGCGCACTGACGGCGATGCAAGCAAGGATGATCGACCGGGCTGTCGAAATGACAAAGCCCGGCGGCATGATCGTCTATTGCGTCTGCTCCTTGCAGGCCGAGGAAGGCGAAAAGCAGATCGCCGCAGCGCTGGCGCGCCAACCGGCGTTGGCGCGCGTGCCGATCGGGCTAGAGGAGGTAGGCGGGCTCGCCGCCCTTACGCGCGAGGGCGATCTGCGGACAATGCCCTCGATGCTCGCTGCCGATGGCGGTATCGACGGCTTTTACGCCGCGCGCCTCATGCGGCATTAACCCTTCAAAGTCGCCGGTAAACCTTGGGTTTACCAGCAAGAAGGCACTTGTATCAGGGCGCGGAAATTCCGATATTCTTCGCTCAGGTTTTGCAACCTTGAGGAAAGGCTTCACTTCATGAACGAACTTCGCAGGAACAACGGCGCCGCGTCTGCCCGCGCCGACGCCCGGACTGGCGGTCTCGCTATCGACCAGGGCCTGCGCCAGTACATGCTTGGCGTTTACAACTATATGGCGTTGGCGGTGGCGGGTACGGGCCTCGTCTCGCTCGCAATTGCCTCGAACCCGGAGCTCGTCCAGGTTCTCGCCCGCGGGCCCCTGAAATGGGTCGCCTTTGCCGGTATCTTGGGCATTGGCTTCTTCGCGCCGAAGATCATCTTCTCCGGGTCGAAAGTTGCCGCGCATGGGCTGTTCTGGCTCTATGCGGCGCTCTGGGGCGCGATGATTGCGCCAATGTTGTTTTACTTCAATCAGGCCGGCCTCGGACAGGAAATCTACAAGGCGTTCTTCATCACCGCGGCAACGTTCGGCGCAACAAGCCTTTACGGCTACACCGCCAAGCGCAATTTGTCGGGCATGTCGACGTTCCTCTTCATGGCCTCGATCGGCCTCGTTATCGCGATGGTGCTGAACGCGCTGATCTTCCAGTCGACCATCATGAGCCTTGTGACATCGAGCCTTGTCGTCGTCGTGTTCTCGGCGGTCACCGCCTATCAGACGCAGATGATCAAGGAAATGTATATCGAAGGAGGCGCCGCCAACGACCGCGCGTCGATCTTCGGCGCCTTTGCTCTCTATGGCTCCTTCGTGACGCTGTTCGTGCATATCCTCAATATTCTCGGAATCATGCGCAGCGAATAACGCTTGAGTTTTCGCCGATCAGAACCGCCCGCGCTCATTGCGCGGGCGGTTTTTTTTGGGCAGCGCATCGTGACAAGGTGTGATCACGCTGCTGCTTCCGTTCCCCCCATGACCTGTGCTTCAACCGCGCGATGACATCACCGGACCGTTTCGGACTATCGATTACCAACGCGACGCCAGAGGGCGCGGCGGGCTATGACGCCTATGTGCGCGAGTTCCTGTCGTATGGATCGAAGCTGCGCGCGCTTTTTGCTGTCGCAGACGCGTCGCCGAACGCGCCGCTTCTCAATGCGCATGCGGCCGCGCTGCACCTTGCCTTTGAAGGCGCGGAAGGCTGGGCGCACGCACGCCCTTATCTTGAGCGGATGCGCGGCGCGGCGCGTTTTGCAACCGAACGCGAGCAGCATTTTTGCGCCGCCGTCGAGGCCTGGACAAACCGCGATTATTGGCGCGCGCGCGACCTTCTCGATGCGTTGACCGTGCGCTGGCCGGCCGATCTTTGCGCGATCAAATGGGGGCAGTATCACGCCTTCAATCTCGGCGATGCGGCCGCGCTGCTGCGGTTTGGCGAGCGCGCGCGGATCGTCTTCGAGAACGAGCCTTACGCAAATGGCCTCGTCGCGTTCGGGCTTGAACAGAACCATCGCCTTGAAGAGGCGGAACAGGCGGGCCTTCGCGCGACCGAGCTGGCGATTGACGACGCGTGGGCGCACCACGCCGTCGCGCATGTGATGGAAGCTGAAGGCCGCGCCCGCGACGGCGCGCGCTGGCTCGATCATTGCGCCCACACTTGGGACGCCAAAGGCGTCTTCATCCGCGACCATAACTGGTGGCATGCCGCGCTTTTTCGCTTGTCGCTGGGGCGCGAAGACGAGGCGCTGGAAATCTACGACAACCGCCTCTGGGGCGCGTGGCCGGAATTCCCGCAAGAGCAGATCGGCGCCGTGTCGATGCTGTGGCGCCTCGAAATGCGCGGGGCCGATGTCGGCGACCGCTGGACGCCGGTCGTCGAGCAGGTGCGCCGCCGCGCTGGCGAGCACATTCTGCCATTCCACGATCTTCATTATCTTTACGCGCTGGCGCGCGCTGGCCGCGACGGCGAGGCTTGCGCCTTCATGGCCTCGCTTGCGGCTCACGCCGAAAGCGCCCCCGATCCGTACAAGGATTTCTGGCGCGGCGTCGGCATGCCGGCCGCTGAAGGCGTGCTCGCCTTTGCCCGCAACGACTGCGAAAGCGCAGCCGGCTCGCTCGCCCGCGCGCTTCCTTTCCTGCATCTTGCCGGCGGCAGCCATGCGCAGCGGCATCTTTTCGTCGAAGCGTTCGAACGCGCGAGCGCCGGCGAGACCAACGACCAGCGCCGCGCAGGTTGACGCGAGGCGAGCCTTGCATCGCCCCCCGAGGGCGCCCTTATGATCCTTTCCGATGAAAGGAGGCGGCGCTGACGGAAACGATCAATCTCGCAATTCTCATCGGCGCCGGCCTCGTTGCGTTCTCGACGCTGACGAGCCTCATATCCCGGCGGATTGGCGCGCCGCTCCTCCTGATTTTTCTGGCGATCGGTCTCCTTGCGGGCGAAGACGGCCTCCTTGGCATTGAATTCGACAGCGGCGGCGTTGCCTATTTTATCGGTTCGCTTGCGCTCGCCATTATCCTGTTCGACAGCGGGTTCGAAACGCCATTTTCGAGCTACCGGGTTGCCGCCCGCCCTGCCCTGACGATGGCGACCGTCGGCGTGCTGATCACTGCCGGCATTGTCGGCGTTGCGGCGCATTACCTTTTCAGGATCGGCTGGATCGAAGCGATGATGCTCGGCGCGATCATCGCGTCAACCGATGCTGCGGCCGTCTTTTTCCTGTTGCGCGTTGGCGGGCTCAATCTGCGGGCGAGGGTCAAGGCGACGCTGGAGGTCGAATCCGGCGCCAACGATCCGATGGCGATCTTTTTGACGCTGGCGCTCGTCGAACTTGCCGCGAGCAGCGAGGCGTTTACCGCGGCAGCTGGCTTGAATTTTCTCGGCGTATTCATCGCGCAGATCGGCCTCGGGCTGATTTTCGGCGTGCTCGGCGGGCTTGGGATCACGGCCCTTCTTGCGCGGCTGAAGGACCTTGATGCAGGCCTTTATCCGATCACCGGGCTGTCGGCGGCGCTTGTCGTTTTCGCAAACACCGGGCTTATGGGCGGCAGCGGATTTCTTGCCGCCTATGTCGCGGGGCTCGTCGCCGGAAACCGCCGGGTGCGTTTTGCGCATCGCATCCGCCGCTTTCAGGTCGGGATGACCTGGCTGGCGCAGATCGGCATGTTCCTGACACTCGGCCTACTCGCGACCCCGTCCGAAATGGGCAGCGCTATCTTGCCGGGGATCGCGCTGTCGCTGGTTCTTATCCTGATCGCGCGGCCGGCCGCCGCGTGGCTTTGCCTTTCGCCCTTTCAGTTCAAATGGCGCGAAAAACTATTTGTCGGATGGGTGGGCCTGCGCGGCGCGGTGTCGATCATGCTGGCAATCCTGCCCGGGCTTGGCGGCCTTGAAGACGGAAAGCTGTTCTTCAACATCGTCTTCATCATGGTTGTCGCCTCGCTGATTGCGCAAGGGTGGACGATTGGCGTCACCGCGCGGCTTCTCAACATGGTTGCAGCGCCAGAACCCGGCCGCGTCAATCGCATCGAGTTCGAATTGCCGGGCGAGGGCGAGCTTGAACTTGTCGGCTACAGCATTCACCCGGACAGCACGGTTGCGAAAGGCGAGCGCATTCCGCGCTGGGCGCGCCCCGTCCTGATCATGCGCAGCGGCGTCATGCATTCTGTCCACAGCGCCGGTGCGTTGAGAGCCGATGATCAGGTCTATCTTTTTGCGCGGCCGCGCGCGATCGACAGCCTTGATCGCATTTATGCGCTCGCGCATGGCGGCGACGATCCGGCCATCACTGGCGACTTCGTGCTGAAGCGCGAAACGACCCTTGGCGATCTGTCGCGCGAATATGGGCTGGCGCCATTCGGCGACGACGCCAGCCTTGATGTCGGCAGCTATATCGAAGCGCAGTTCTCAAGCCCGCCGAAACTGGGCGACCGCCTGTCGGTCGGCGACATCGACCTGATCGTTCACGGGCTCGATGACGCCGGAAAGATCGAGACCGTCAGTGTGGCGATTGACCCGGCCGCCAATCCTGAAAACCGGCTGCAGGCAATGATCGTCAACCGCCTTAAAGCGGCCGGCCGGCGTCTCGGAAGGAGACTGCGGCCGCCGGCTGCCTTGGGCAATATCAGCGGCCGTTGTGACCGCGGGAAGGGTTTCCCGGACGGCGCCCCTTGAAATCGCCAGCCCGGGAGATTATTCAAAAGTAAACCGGTCAGTGTAATAGATCGGATCCAGCCACAACGCCGCCAGCCTCAACGCCGTCTGAAAGGTCAACCTGATGCCAGCACCCGCACCCCTCGTCCTTGATCCCGAAGATTTCGTCTGGGTGGACGGATTTGCGACCCCGCCGTCCGCAAAATACCGCCCGCTGCACGCGCTGGTGTCGGCGATCAAGCTTGTCCTCAACAAAGACGACACGCGTCAGGTTTTTGAAGTCGTGCGCTCATTGACGAGAGACAGCGTGCGGAAGCTTTTTGCGCGTTTTATCGCAACGCCCTATGGCCGGCGCGTCGTGACCGAGCCGGTAAGGCTTGAAGACATTCTTGGCAATTTCCCGCGCCTGCGCGCCATGGCCCCTGGCACGCTGGGGCGCGCATATGTCGACTTCATGGACGAGGCGGGCTTTACGCCCCAGGGCCTGATCGACGCCGCCAACGAAGCGGGCGTTGGCCTGCAAGACTACCCGGACCTGCAGCCGTTCGCCCGCGCCTTCCGCCATCTCGAAGTCAGCCATGATCTCTGGCATGTGTTGACCGGTTATGGTCGGGACCCGGTTGGCGAACTTTGCAATTTAACGTTCACGCGCCGCCAGACGAAAAATCCGGGCCTGAAGCTTATTGTCGGCATGGGCGTAACGGCGATCAAGCTGGAGCGCTGGTCGATGCCGGTGATGGCGGCGACGCGCGAAGCGGCCCGCATGGGCGATGCTGTCGATTTTCTTTTCAGCGAAGATGTCGAGGCAATGCTGGAGTTGCGGCTCGCGGACGTGCGCAAGCGCCTTGGCATCTTCAAGCCGGAAATTTACGACGCCATTCCGCTCGCGGAGAAACTGTCCGTGCTCCGCCCGAAAGTGCAGAAGACACAGACCGAACGCGAACAGGATCGCGGCGTCGCCCAACCTGCCTAGCGGATGCCGCGCGCGTTCATTTAAGAAGGCGGAATGACCGATCCCTGCCGCCTCTATCTTATTACGCCGCCTGCAATCGCCGACGTATCGCGCTTTGCGGATGCGCTGGGGCCGGCATTGTCGGCGGGCGCGGTTGCTTGCCTCCAATTGCGATTGAAGGACGTCTCCGATGACGCCGTGCTAGCGGCAGCAGCCGCGCTGTTGCCGGTCGCGCGGCGCCATGACGTCGCGTTCCTGATCAATGACAGGCCGGACCTTGCGATGCGCGCCGGCGCCGACGGCGTTCACATTGGCCAGAGCGATGGAACGCTCGCCAGCGCGCGCGCGCTATTGGGTCCGGACCGGACGATCGGAGTTACCTGCCACGACAGTTATCATCTCGGCATGGAAGCGGCCGAAGCGGGCGCCGACTATGTTGCGTTTGGCGCGTTCTTCCCGACACGAACGAAAGAGGCGCCGGCGCGCGCGGACGTATCGCTGATCGAGGACTGGACAACCGCGACTACCGTTCCCTGTGTCGCCATCGGTGGTATTAATGTGGAAAATTGCGCCGCTATCGTCCGCGCCGGGGCCGATTTCCTCGCGGTCTCCAGTGCTGTCTGGGATTGCGCCGCAGGGCCAAAGGAGGCCGTGCGGGAACTCGCCGCCGCAATCATCGGCGCGCGGCACGATTGATGCTGAGCAGCCCGAAGGCCGCAGGCGGATGCCGCCTGCGGCGCAACCTTCGGGGTCCCATGCGCTTTGCTTTTCTCGCCGCGCTTTCCGTCAGCTTTTCGACAGCGGCCGCGACCGCGGAAACGGGGTTAACCTCTGGCGCCGCGCCGTGGCGCGCCGCGATCGAGCGCGCCGATTATCGCGCCGCGCGCACCCTCGCCGAAGGGCCGGCCGCCCAAGGCGATGCGCCAGCCAACGTCGCCCTTGGCTTGATGTACGAAAAGGGCCTTGGCGTCCGCCCCGATATTGGCGCGGCGCTTGTGCATTACAGCGCCGCCGCTGTGAAAGGCAGCGCAGACGCGCAGCTGGCGCTCGGGCGCATCGCCGTCGAGGGGGCCGGCGTCTATCCGGATTTTGAGCGCGCCGCCGGCTGGTTTCGCCTTGCCGCCGCAGGGGGCGATCCGCGGGCGGATGTTCGGCTGGGTCTGATGCTTGCCGATGGCATTGGCGTCAGAAAGGATTTGATTGCCGCAGCCAGCCATTTTGCCAAAGCCGCCGCGAAAGGCGATCGCGACGGCCTTTTCTATCTCGGCTTTGCGTTTATGAACGGCGACGGCGTTCCGCAAAATTATGCCGGCGCCGCCAAATATTTCGCCGACGCCGCCGACAAGGGCCAGGCGGAGGCCGCTTATCACCTCGCCCTGCTTCACGACTCGCCGGTCCTTGGCGGCGCTGACGCCCGCGCGGCGGCGCGCTACATGGCGATGGCGGCAGCGGGCGGGCATGCGCCGGCCTTTGCGGCGATGGGACTGATCGTCCATCGCGGCGACGCGGCGGGCGTTGCAGCCGACTGGTTTGAAAAAGGCGCGCGCGCCGGAGATCCGCAATCGAGCCTGCTCTATGCGGTCGCGCTTTCAAAGGGCGATGGCCGCCCGAAAGACGTGGCGGCTGCCGTTGACGTCGCAAGCCGTCTTGCACTGACGGCATCGGCGCCGGCGCCGATCAGAGCGCAGGCCGAACGCCTCGTCCGTACGCTGACAGCGCAGATAGCCGGACCGCTGACGTTGCGAGATTGATGCTGCAACCCATGAACGCCTTTAATCCGATGGCGCCAGCGCCGTCTGGACATCCGTCAGCCCCAGTTTTTCAAAATCAAGGGCGATAGCGCTTGTATTGGCATCGGCAATCCGCGCTTCAAGCGCTGCCAGATAAAACCGGATGCGTGCGTCAGCCGCCGTTTCCTCGCGCAGATTGACCAGAAAAAAATCGCTGGCCCCGCTGTTGAAGCGCTGGAGTTCGGCGCGCTGCATGGCGGCGGACTGATCGACCTCTTGCGACGCAATGCGCATCAATGCGCCTGAAGTGTCGCGGTCGAGAAGGATCGTGCGCAGATCGATCTCCATTCTCTCCTCCGCCTTGCGCCGGCGCTGCTCCAGCGCTTCGAGATCAGCCTCGGCGCGGGCAAGTTTTCCGCGCGCGTCGCGCCGCTGCAACGGCACTGTAAATTTGAGGCCGATGATGGTGTCCGTTGAATCGCGCGAAGCGCCGCCTTCCGCAATGCTGCCAAAATCGCGCGAGACCTCGGCCAGCGCTTCGAGCCTTGGCTGGAGCGCGTTGCGCCCGAGCGCAACGCGCTGGCGCGCTCTTGCGAGCGCAACGCCCAGGGCGCGCAACTCCGGCCGGGCCGCAAGAATGGGCGGCAGGTCGTCCTCGCCGATGGCTGGCGCTTCTGGCGGCGCCGTCAGGACCGTGACCGGCGGCAAAGCGCTCCGATCGGGCGCCAGCGGCGAGCCTGCGCCATCGCGCAGATAAAACGACAGGTCGAATGCTGCCGCAAGAAACGTGCGGCTGGCTTCCGCGGCGAGGCGTTGCCGGCGCGAAATATTCTGCTGGTTCTCGGTCAGAAAGATGCGCGCACGCGCGCCGGCGCGGACCTGTTCTTCCAGGCCCGCCTGCCGCCCCTCGGCAATCGTCAGCAATTCCTCGTAAACGGCAAGCTGGCGTCCTGCAGCGACCCAGCGCCAGTACGCGATGAGCGCACGATGCTGCACGCCGACGCGCGTCAGCAATACGTCGAGATCCGCTTCGTCAACGGCGAGCCTTGCATCGTTAAGGGCAAATCGCCGCTCGTCGATCGACCGGTCGCGCAACAGGGAAAATACCGCGCCGACTTTCACTTCGCCGCCCGAATTGGTGAAGCGGATGTCTTCGTATACCGGAAACGTGCCGTCCGACACGCGATAGCCGCCATAGACGCTGGCGCCGAGCGGCGCGATCTCTTGCCGGACCCTCGCGCCAACTTCGCGGCCGCTGTAAAAACCCGAGACATAATCCTTGCCCTCGGCCTCGAAGACGAGGTCGAAGGCGCCCTGCGCCTCGGTCAGCCCGCTTTGGGCTGAGCGGCGATTGGCGAGCGCTTCCAGAATATCGGGAAAGTGCGCGGCCGATGCCGCGAGCACGTCGTCCGGCGACAGCGCCCGCTGTTCGGCCGTCGCAACAGCGAGACTGCTGAAGAGAAGAACCGGCAAGATGACCAACAGCCGCATTATTGCACTTGCGTCGCGGTTGCCGGGCCGGCGCCCGGCATCGACGGCGGAAAATTGTTGAGCTGGCGCCAGAGTTCATAGCCAACCGACACGGTGTCGAGCAAGATCCAGCCGTGCGCCGTTGCGCCGAACCGGACATATTGATCGCTTGGCCAAGGGGTCTGCGAATTGACCGTGTCTTTTGCTTCGGTCATCAACACGCGAAACCGTCCCGATGCATCCGCCGACGGATCAACGGCCACAACTTCAGCGGCGAACGTCCCGACCGCAACAGACGGCCAGCCGCTGAATTGAACCGCCGGCCAGCCCTCAAACTGGAGACGCGCGCGCGCGCCCGGCCGCACCAGCGCAACATCGCGGCCGTCGATATAAATTTCAACCGCGCGCGCGATGCCTGTCGGAACAAAGCTCGCGACCGCGTCGCCCGCATCGACAAAGGTCGCAGAATCCCCTGCATTGACCCGCAAGATGACCCCGTCGCGCGGCGCGACGACGATCTGCGCTGACTGGCGCGAAATGTTGACATCGACACGGTTCAGTTCAGCTTCAACCTCGGCAATGCGGCCGCGAATATTTTGCACGGCAATCTCAGCCTGTTCGAATTCACGCCGCGCCGCGAGGCCCTGTTTGTAGAGGTCTTGCATGCGGCGAAGATCGACTTCCGCCGTCGCGCGCGCGGAAAGCACCGCCTCTCTCTTGGCGACGACTTGCGCCCGCTCGGCCTCAAGGCGCTCGATGAGGCGCGGGTCGTTGTCGGCAATTCTGACGATCGGGTCGCCCGCTTTGACGATGCTGCCGTCGCGCACATACCATTCGTCAATGCGGCCGGCGACCAGCGCGTTGACCTGCTGCAGCCGATCATTGGGGTTCAGCGCGGTGACGACGCCGGCGCCGGATGTCGTCTGCACCCACGGCGTGAACGCCAGAAACGCGGCGGCGATGACAGCGGCGGCGCACAGCAATAGAGCGATCACGACAACGACGCGCGGCGCGCGAATGGAACGCAGTGTCGTGAAGACGTCCCGGTGATGATCAAGATGCGCCATGCGGCTCAAGCGCTTCCGCCGATCATGGCCACGGGCTTTGCCGCGATGCCAGCCTGATTGTCGCCTGCCGGCGCCTGTTTTCTCGGACTGTAGACGGTGGCGTTGAACGCCTCGAACGAGGAAAAGACATACTGGCGATGATGGTCAAGGAACACATACGTGTCGCACCCGATGTCGCGCTGGCGCCGGGTAAAGTAGATGACGGTTTTGGTCTTGTCGGCCTGCAAATGTTTCAGCGCCCGGATCATCGCATCTTCGGGCACGAGATCATAAAGCTGATTGAGGATCAGCACGCGCGGCTCTGCAAGAATCGCCGCCGCAAGCTTCAAAAGCATCGTCTCGGTGATCGACAGCGGCCAGCCTGAGAGATTGATCGGCGTGTCGAGACCCTTTTCAAACCGCGAGACAAGGCCGTCGAGACCGACAATCTTGATGGCCTCCTGGACTTGCGCCGATGTGACGGCGTCGCCGCTGAGCTGCAAGAATTCCCGGATCGTCATGGCAATGACGGTCGGCCGGTCGAGGAGGACAATCTGCTGGTGGAGCGCGTGCGGTTCGGCCTCAACGATGTCGGCGCCGCCGAGCGTGATCACGCCGCTCAGCGGATCTGTCTGGCGTTTGAGAAGCGTCGTCGCAAGGCGCTGCAGGCCGTGCGAGGTTGACGCCGCCATCACGGTTGCGCCGCTTTCGATCCTGAAATTGAGCGTGACGGGAACGCCCCTCGCCTCGCCCCGGACCTCGATGAACTCAAGGCTGGCGTCTGCGCAAGCAAAAGAACTTTTCGCCGCCGGCGCTTCAAGCTCCACATCGAAAAAGCGCGACAGTTCCTCAAGCGCGCCGCAAAGATCATAGAAATAGGCCATATACGGCCCGAGCTGCGAGATGCCATAGAAGACCGCCGACAATACAAGTTCCGCCGCAACCAGCTGGCCGAGCGACAACTCCCCTTGAATGACGAGCCAGCCGCCAAGACCGAGAAGAACGGCGCTCGCCCCGGCGTAGATGACGAAGAAGCTCAGCGTTTGCGCGAAATAATTGCGGAAGTGCCGGCGGTGTTCGTCGATATACTTGCGCGTTTCGTCATCCGTCCGCTTCAGCGCGTATTCGATATGGCGCTCGGATTTGAAGAACCCGTTTGAGGCGGCGATGTTTTCAAGCCATGCCGCCGCCAGATGCTTCTGGTGCGACAGGTCGATGGCGCTCCGGATCGAGGCCTTGCCCCAGATCAGCCAGACTGCCCACATCAGCGCTACGATGACGGCGTTAAAGGCAAGGAACAATGGATGATAGAATGAGACGAGGATGAACCCGACCCCCGCCTGCAAGATCAGTGTAAAGGCGCCAACAAGCAGGGTCGGCACCATCTTCTGCACAATGACAATATCGAAATAGCGGTTGAACAAGGGGCCGCGGCCGTCATCGACAAAGAACGGATTGCGTGCATAGACGGCCCGCAGCGCGATTTCAGCGACCATGCGTGCGTAAAAGCGCCGCCCGAAAATTTCCATCAGGTGAATGCGCAGCGCGTTCAGCAGCCCCGAGATCAAAAGAAGAGTAAACAGGGTCGCGGAAAGGACGATGAGCGGTGCTGGCAACGCGGTGTTGGCGACCGTGTTGATCAGCATCTGCACGGAAATCGGCGTCGCGAGCGACAGGAGGCTGATGCCAACGCCATAGACGATCGCGAGGACGTAAAAATCCTTCTCAGGTCCAAGGAGGCGCGCAAAAATGCCCGCCATCTGGGTCACTTTGAAGTCGTGTGCCGCGCTGGTCGCCATGGGTCACATCTTCTCCAGAAATATTTACGTTAAGCTGACGGCCCGCAGATCAGGGGCCCCAGTCGCGCCATCGCGGGATTTGGGCAGCGCCGTGAACGGATCAAGGCGACCACTGCGGAATAACGGCCGCCATTGGCAATTTCGGGCGATTCATGGGACGATTTCCGCCGGAATATCCATGGATCGGCGCTCATGCCCCTGTCGAAAACGCCCAGCCGCCGCGCCATTGTGGCGGGCGCGGCCGCTGTCGCCGCGCTGGCGGCCTGTGAGCGCAAGGTGACGGTCCGCAAACCTTCGCCGGGGCCACGCGTTGCGGTGATCGGCGCCGGCATGGCCGGATCGGCCGCAGCGATGCATCTTGCCCGCGCCGGCGCGCGCGTCACCCTGTTCGACCAATTCGTCTTCGGACATGACCGCGGCTCCTCGCACGGCGCGACGCGGCTTTTTCGCATCGCCTATTTCGAACACCCCGATTACGTGCCGATCCTCCAGCGCGCCTTCACGATGTGGAAGACGTTGGAACAGGAAGCGGGCGAAACGCTGTTTCACCAGACCGGCGTTATCGAGGCGGGATCGCCTGCCGGCGGGTTCATGCAAGGCCTTGCCAAAGCGGTCGCCGATCATGACTTGCCGGTGCCGCAGCTCAGCGCGGCCGACCTTGCGCGCGAGCATCCGCAGCTGACCTTGCCGCCGCACTTCGTTGCGTTTTTCGAGCGCGAAGCGGGCTTCGTGATGGCGGGCAAGACCGTCGGCCATCAGATCCGCTTTGCCCGGGAAGCGGGAGCGGACTTGCGGGCCGACACGCCAGTTCTCGGCTGGTCCCCCGTCGCGGACGGCGTCGTCGTCAAGACGGCGGCGGGACGGGAAACGTTTGACCGCGTCGTCATCGCCGCCGGCGCCTGGGCAAACGGATTGCTCGGCTTGCCAAAAGCGGACGTAAAGCCATGGCCGCGGACGCTCTTTTGGCGCCGTCCGCCGACGGAGGATTTCACGCTCGGCAACTTCGCCTGCTTCGCGGTCGAAGAGGATGACGGGCGCTTCTTTTACGGTTTCCCGGCGATCGACGGCGAGGGCGTCAAGGTCGCCGAACACTCCGGCGGCAGTGCGATTGCGCGGCCCGAAGACCGGGGCGACGCGCCCGAGCCCGGCGAAGCCGAGGCGATTGACGCTTTCCTCAAACAGCGAATTCCGAGGCTTGCGCGGCAGCCGGGGACCTTTCAGCGCTGCCTCTATGAAAACTCCAGCGACCACCACTTCCTGATCGACCGGCATCCGGCCTCCGACCGCGTCGTCTTCGCGGCGGGGCTTTCCGGCCATGGGTTCAAATTCTCGCCCGTTCTCGGCGAGGCGCTTTCGATCATGACGCTCGAAGACCGGACGCCCGAACACTTCCGGTTCCTGTCGCTCAGCCGATTCGCTTGACGGTTCGGCGCGAAAGCCGCACAGCGCGCCCATGACAACAGCCTTCCTCAACCGCCGCACCTTCGCGATCATCTCGCACCCGGACGCCGGCAAGACGACGCTGACGGAAAAGCTGCTCTTGTTCAGCGGCGCCATTCGCCTTGCCGGCGAGGTCAAGGCGCGCGGCGACCGGCGCCGCGCGCGCTCTGACTGGCTTGCAATCGAGCAAAAGCGCGGGATTTCGGTGACGACCTCCGCGATGACGTTCGAGCATTTAGGTTGCGTCTTCAACCTGCTCGACACGCCCGGACACGAGGATTTCTCGGAGGACACCTACCGCACGCTGACCGCTGTCGACAGCGCGGTGATGGTAATCGACGCCGCCAAAGGCATCGAGACACAGACGCGCAAGCTGTTCGAGGTATGCCGCCTGCGCGATATCCCGATCATGACGTTCATCAACAAGGTCGATCGCGAGGGGCGCGACCCGTTCGACCTGATCGACGAGATCGCCGACCAGCTTGCGCTCGATGTCTCTCCCCGGCTCTGGCCCATCGGAACCGGCGGGCGATTTCGCGGCTGCTATGACATTGGAACCAACCGGCTGCTGGTTGCCGGCGAAGGCGGCAAATATGTGCGGGCAATCGATCTGACGGGCCCGGACGACCCGCGCCTCGATGAGATTGCAGGCGCCGAGATGGCGGCGGAAGCGCGCGAAACGATGGCGCTTGCGTTCGGCGGCTATGCGCCGTTCGATCTTGAAAGCTATCGCCATGGCGCCCTCACCCCGATCTATTTCGGCAGCGCCCTGAAAGAGTTCTCTATCACCGAACTGCTCCGCGATATCGCCGCTTTCGCCCCGCCGCCGCGCGCGCAACAGGCAGGCGAGGAGACCGTGAAGCCCGACGCTGGCGACGTCGCGGGTTTCGTGTTCAAGGTTCAGGCAAACATGGACCCGAACCACCGTGACCGCATCGCGTTCGTGCGCCTGTGTTCGGGCGAATTTCGGCGCGGCATGAAGTTGAAGGTATCGCGTACGGACAAACTGCTTGCCGTCAACAATCCGATCTTCTTCCTGGCGCAGGAGCGAAACCTCGCCGAGGAAGCCGTTGCTGGCGACATTGTCGGCATCCCGAACCACGGCGCGCTTGGCGTCGGCGACACGTTGTCGGAGCGCGAGGGCTTGCGTTTTACGGGCCTTCCGGATTTTGCGCCTGAGATCATCCGCCGCGTCCGGCTCGCCGACCCGTTGAAATCAAAGCAGATGAAGCGCGCCATGACCGCGCTCGCCGAAGAAGGCGCGGCGCAAGTCTTCACCCCGACAATCGGTGGCGACTTTTATGTCGGCGTCGTTGGCGCGCTGCAACTCGACGTGATCGAGGAGCGGCTGAAGGCCGAATACGGCGTTGCCGCTGCGATGGAGACATGCGGCTTTGACGCCGTGCGCTGGCTCGGCGGCGACGCGGAAGCGGTGAAGGGCTTTGCCGCGCTTAACGCCAGCGCGATAGCGCATGACCGCTATGGCTCGCCCGTTTATCTCGCGCGATCCGCCTGGGAAGCTGGGTATGCAGAGCAAAAGAACCCTGCGGTCAAGTTCCTGAAAACGCGCGAGCGCACCTGAGCTTCAGCCGTGGCGCAGCGCCAGTGCAATACGGCCTTCGTTGAGGTGCTGGAGGTACGCGTCAAAGGTCAGCACAAAACTATTATTGGTCGCGCAGCTGCAAAGGCAGACGCCATCGTTGCGCTGATCGATCTCATAGTCGCCGCGCGGCGCGATCGCCGGACTATTGCCCGCGCAACAGGCGATCGGATCCTTGACAAAAGCGTGGACGCCCGTCCGCCCAAGCCCATCGCCGTTTCCATCCGCCATCAACCCGTCTCACCAGAATACTTGGCGATAACTATCCGCGGGCTTGGTTCATAATGTGTTGAGGACGCGGCAAAAGCGCGGCGGCGTCGCTACTGGTCGTTGCCCCGCTCTTCATCCCCGTCCCGCTTGACGCGGCGGAAGCCGTCGAGCACGTCGCGATAGAACGACAAGAGGCGACCGCCTTCGGAATAGGTTGTCGCGGGATAAGCGCCCGACAGCGGCTTTCTGGGCAAGTCCTGATGCGCCGCCACCATGAACGATTTCCAGATCGAGGCCGGCAGCGTGCCGCCGGTCACCTTGTCCATCGGCTGGAAATCGTCATTGCCGACCCAGACGCCGACCGTCATCTGCGCCGTATAACCAATGAACCAGGCGTCGCGCCAATCGTTCGTTGTCCCGGTCTTGCCGGCCGCCTGGCGCGCGCCAAGGCTGGCCCGGCGGCCCGTTCCGTTCGCCATCACCTGATAGAGAACGTGCGTGACGTGTTCGGCAACTTTCGGATCGATCGTTGGCGAGGCCGCGCGCGGGGCCCTCGAAAAGAGCGTCTTGCCGCGCCCATCGGTAATCTCGTCGATCGCATAGGGCCTGACACCCAACCCGCCATCCGCAAACGGAAGATAGGCGGCGGTCAATTCCTCCAGCGTCGCTGAAAATCCGCCAAGCGCGATGCCGGCTTCCGCCGCCGGAATTTCGGAGCTGATGCCAAGCCGGCGCGCCATCTGCACGACCTTCTGGCGGCCAATCTTTTCAGAGACCTGCACGGCAATCGTATTGATCGAGCGCGCGACCGCTTCCGAGATGCGCATCGAGCCGCGATAGGTTTTGTCGTAATTCTCAGGCTTCCAGCCCGCGATATTGATCGGCTGATCAACCATGCGCGTTTGCGGCGTCAGGCCATTTTCAAACCCTGCCGCGTAAACGATCGGCTTGAACGCCGAACCGGGCTGGCGCTTGGCTTGTGTCGCGCGGTTGAACTGGCTTTCAAGATAGCTCCGCCCGCCGACCATCGCGCGCAACGCGCCGTCATTGTCGTAGGCGATCAGCGACGACTGGAGCGCGCCGGCGACTTTGGCGTCAACCGTCAAGACCGAGCGGATTGCGGCCTCCGCATCGCGCTGGAGTTTCTGGTCGAGCGTCGTTCTGACGACAATGTCGTAATTGGCGGGGCCGGCGATCGCGCGCGCCTGCTCGGCAACATAGTCGAAGAACCAGCCGACGCTCTGATTGTCGACGCCCGCGGCGACGGCGGCCGGACGCTTCAGCGCCTCGCGCGCCTCGAACTCGGTAATTTCGCCCGTCTCGCGCAAGTTTGCGATGACGTCGTTCGCGCGGTCTTGCGCGCCGAGGGGGTTGAGCGTCGGGGCAAGCGTTGACGGCGATTTCGGCAAGCCGGCGAGCATCGCCGCCTCGGCAAGCGACACGTCGCGCGCCGATTTATTGAAATAGGTGCGCGCCGCGCTTTCGATGCCGTAAGCGCCGGCGCCGTAATAGATGCGATTGAGATAGAGCGAGAGAATCTCGTCTTTCGTGTAGCGCCCTTCCATCCACAGCGCGAGCATCGCTTCCTTGGCTTTGCGCGTGTAGGTTTTCTCGAAATCGAGAAAAAGGTTGCGCGCGAGCTGCTGCGTGATCGTCGATCCGCCCTCGGAGCGCCCGCCGGCTTTCAGATTGGCGAACAGCGCGCGCATCGTGCCGCGCAGATCTACGCCAATGTGCTCATAGAAACGACGGTCCTCCGTCGCCAGAAACGCTTTCACGACATAAGGCGGCAGTTCAGCGACGGAAACCGCCTCGCCATAGCGCGCGCCGCGCGCGGCGATCTCGGCCCCGTTCCTGTCTTCGATGACAATTGCCGGCAGGCGGTTGACCGCCCACAAATCCGCGTTTTCCTCAGGCCACGGAGCAATGAACAGAAACACTGCCGCCAGCCCGGCGATCGCGCCGGCAAAGGAGAGCGAGCCGCAGAGATAACCGAATTCCCGAAGGATCGGACGGCCGGACTTCGGCGCCGCGGGCGCTGTAACGCTCGCGCCCTCTTTTGCCTGTTCCATGCGGCGCCGGCGCGCGCGTTCGGGGGCTGTCGGCGGCGGTTCCAACTCGATGTCCTTCGCTGCATCTTGCGCCATCCCAAGGCGGCGCGCGACGATTGGCGGCTCCGGCAGCGCTGGCGGCGTATCGGTCCCGGTTGAAGGCGAGGCGGCAGGCGCGGGAACAGGCGCCGGGGCATCGCCCGCCGGTACAGGCGGCGGCGCACTTGGGGTCGGCGGCGGCGGGTCAACCCGGCGCGCCTCGACCCGGCGCGGCGCCGGCAGAATCGCCGAGGCAGCTTTGGGAAGCGAGCTTAAATGCGCGCGCAAGCCATCGGCGGCGGCCTGAAACTCGTTGACGAGTTGCTGCGGGTCTTCGGCCGCCGTGTCTGGTTGGCCGTCAGTGGCCGCCGCTTTGTCGCTGGGTTCGTTCAACGCACTGCTCCGGGAATCTCGCAACTGATAGGCGCATAGCATGGCCCGAGGCAGGCCGTAACGTGGCGAATTCGAGGAATCGCCGGCGCGTTACCGCTTCGTCAGGTCAGCGCCAACCTGCGTCAAGATTTCAGCAAATATCTCGCCCTCGCCGGTCGCCTGCACAACGATCAGCGCGCCTTCGATCGCGACTAGCGCCGCGACGGCGCGCGCGCGCGCAATGCCCGGCTTGACGCCAGCGCCGCCAAGCGCCGCGGCAAGCGCGTCGATCCATTCCGAGAGGATCGCGCGAAGCGACACCGACGCGGCGCCCGAAGGCAGCATGTTGGCAACAAGGCACGGCGCCCGGCCGCCGTCATACATGCTATCGACGGCGCGCAGCATTGTGGCGATCTTTTTCTCGAGCGGAAGTTCGGCGCTGAGCGGGGCAATGACCTTTGCCCGCACCGACTTCAATCCGAAGTCGGCGACCGCTTCCGCCATGTCGGGTTTGCCTTTCGGGAAGTAGTGATAAAGGCTCGACTTGCCGAGCCCCGTCGCGGCCGAAATATCGCTCAGCGAAACGCCGTCATAGCCGCCGCAGCGAAACAGGCTGTACAGCGCGGCGACAACGTCGTCGCGCGGCGTCGTCTCAGGGTCCTGCGGCATGGCGCGCTGCGCTTTGGGTTGCTTCATCGTCGTCAGGTCTGCCGTGATCCGGGCGCACAGATCAAAGCCCAAGATCGGAAAGCCCAGGGCTGCCGCCCGGCCGGCGCCCATCGGCACCCCGATCCCACAAAAGCCGCCGATCAGCCTCGCCAATCGGCGCGTCGTTGATCGACGCCAGCCGGCGCGCCATCAGGCCGTTGTCGGCAAATTCCCAATTCTCATTGCCATAAGAGCGATACCAGTTCCCACTGTCGTCCCGCCATTCGTAGGCAAAGCGAACGGCGAGCCGGTTGGCGTTACAGGCCCACAATTCCTTGACGAGACGATAGTCGAGTTCCCGGCGCCATTTGCGCTGCAAAAACGCTTCGATCTCCGCGCGGCCGCGCACAAATTCCGCGCGATTGCGCCAGATGCTGTCCACTGTGTAGGCGAGCGCGACGCGCGACGCGTCACGGCTGTTCCATGCGTCTTCGGCGGCGCGCACTTTGGCCTTTGCCGCTTCTTCGGTGAATGGCGGCTTGGGCGGGCGCTCCTCCAAAAGGCTGTGCATGACCTGGTCCTCAACGGATAAACAAAAGGCCGCGCCGGCGCGCGCCGGCGCGGCCACTTGCCTCAAGCGGCGCGGCGCGCCGTGACGGCGGGGAAATCGACCGGGGTCTTGAAGACCTCATTGATATAGTTCGTGAACGTATTGAGCGCGACGTGGCCGACAATTTCCACGAGTTCGGCGTCATCGAGACCTGCTTTGCGAGCTTCGCCGAGATCGGCGTCGCTGACCGCGCCGCGCGCAATCGCAATCTTGCGGGCAAATTGAACGGCGGCGCCGGCTTTGGCGTCGGACGAGCGGCCGTCACGGTTGAGGGCGATCTCTTCGTCGGAAATCTTCAGAAGATTTTTGGCGATGAAGGTATGCGCGGAATTGCAATAGTCGCACCCGTTCACATTGGCGATCGCCAGCGCAATGCGCTCGCGCGTTGCGGGGTCAAGTCTGCCCTTGCCAAGGCTGCCCGACAGCGCGAGCAATCCGTCGAGCGTCGCCGGACTGGTTGCGGTCAGCAGATACAAATTAGGCGCCTTGCCAAGCTTTGCCTTGACGGCGTTCAGCGCGCCATGGGTGTCAACGGGCGCAGCTTCAATCGAGGCGGGGGTCGGGATGCGGGACATGAATTTCTCCTGTTGTGAGCGATGGTGTGTGGGCCCGGGCCAACGGCGCGGGATGGCAGCTATGTACCGATCGATCGGTACAGGTTCAAGACGAATATCGCCGCCTCCGGAAACCGTGACGGCCTGCGAGTTGCCGCGAGGACATCTGAAGAGGCGCGCGCCGCGTAGTGTCGTCATGGTTACAACTCCCTTAGTCAGGGTCTGGTTCGACGGCGCATGCCCGATCTGCACCCGGGAAATCGCGCTGATGCGCCGGCTCGATGGCGCGGGCCGGATCGAGTTCATCGACCTTGCCGGTGTCGCCGGGAGCGCTTGTCCCCTCGATCGATCAACGCTGCTCGCCCGGTTTCATGCGCAAGAGGATGGCCGCCCGATCGTATCCGGCGCGGCCGCTTTCGCGGCGATGTGGCGGGCAATCCCTCTCTTGCGGCCGCTGGGACTACTCGCGCGCCTGCCGCCCGTGCTCGCAGCGCTCGAACTTTCCTACCGCGCGTTCTTGAGAATTCGGCCCGTATTGACCGGGCGGCGCTTGAAAGACGTCGCCGGCGCGCGTTGACTTGAGCCGTCGCCAGACGCCGGAGCCCGCCGATGCGCCTCTTCCTTATTGCCGCCGTTCTGATCTTTTCCGCCTGTTCGCGAGAGGCTGCGGCGCCGGCTGAGTGTTGCACGGCAAGGATCACTGCCGTTGCGCCGGAGGGCGCGCCAACTGTCTATCTCACGGGCAATCTGCCCGAGCTGGGGCCGTGGAAACCGGATGCGCTTGCGATGGAGGGCGAGGGCCGGGAGCGAGTGGCGGTCGTGACCGCGCCGAAAGGAACGGTCTTTGAGTACAAGTTTACGCTTGGCGCATGGGAGCGGGAGGCCGTTGGGCCTTCTGGCATGGTGATGGCGAACTTCCGGCTGGAAATCGACGCCGATGTCTCGGCGCGTCACGAGATCGCGGACTTCAAGAAGGACCCGCAAGCCTATATCGCGGACTGGCAAGGTTCGGGCGTCAAGGGAACTCTCGTCTATTGGCGCGATGTCGCCTCCGCGCATCTCGGGCCCGCGCGCCATGTCTCGATCTGGCTGCCGCCCGGTTATGATCAGAACACGGAGCAACGCTATAAGGTCCTTTATATGTCGGACGGGCAAAACCTCTTTGACCCGCGCATCGCCAATACCGGCGTTGACTGGGGCGTCGACGAGGCCGTGACGGCGCTGGTCGAGGACGGCGCAATCGACCCCGTCATCGTCGTCGGCGTCTGGTCGACAGCAAGGCGCGGCCCCGAATATTCGCCGTGGGGCGAGGCCGATGACTATGCCCGGTTTCTGATCGAAGAATTGGCGCCGCGCATCAATGCGGAATTCCGCACCCTGACGGGCCCGGCGAACACCGCACATATGGGCTCGTCCATGGGCGGTCTCCTCTCCTTTTATCTGGCGACCCGCCACCCGGAAGTTTTCGGCGCGTGTGGATGCGTGTCGACGCATTTCCCGCTGTCGGAGGAAATCTCGGCGAAGTATTTTCCGATGGGCGAAAGACCTGAAAACCCGGACCCGACGCCTTACATTCTGAAGGACATTGCAGCGGGATTGACGATCCCGAAAGATGCCCGGATGTGGTTCGATTACGGAACGCTGGGGCTCGACGCCGGCTATGGACCGACGCATGAGGCCGTCAAGGCCATGCTGGCAGCGCAAGGGTTTGCCGAGGGCGAGGACTTCGTCATGCGCGCTTACGCCGGCGCCGACCATAACGAGGCGTCGTGGCGTGCGCGCCTGAAAGACCCGCTGCGCTTCCTTTACGCCAAGGCTCCGTAAAGTGCGGACTTGGCGGATTTTCCGGCGTTTTCGCTTTAGCAAAAACCCTGCTTTCATGCGGGGTCCAGCGTTTTTTTCCGTACTATCCGTATTCTGATTTTTGTGCGCGCGGTCCCTGTAGAATTCCTGAAGGGAGCATGCGGCCAGCGTCATGTTGCCGGATCGCAGCGAAAACCGAATTGTCAAAGCGCTATGCGCGCGCCGGAAACATGGAGCCTTCGCGGGATCGGGATCAAGCCCCGATTTACGTGCATTGTGTGGGTAATGTTCGCCTGTCGGGCGAGCGACGCGTGAGACTGTCACGCCCTATGGTGGGGAGCACAAAACTCCTGTTAAGTTCCATAGTCATCCACGGGCTCGTCCCGTGGATCTGAAGCCCAGAGCATCAGCCCCTGCTTGCCTGAGACCCACGGAACAACAAGTCCGTGGGTGACCTGTGCGCGATGCGAATTTAGGGGCTTGCGCTCTGATCGCTTACTCTGCCGCCACAGCCGCGGGCTCTTCCTGTGATGCCCGCGCCGGCGCGTCTGCCTTTGAAAACCGCATCACGCCGTCGTCGATTTTGCCGTGGCGCAGCACTAAGATGTCGCGGAAATAGCTCTGCGGATTGCGCCATGGGTCGCGGTCGCCCTGTTTGGGCAGGCGCTCGGCCGCGCGCTGGATGTAGCCGGACGTGAGCGGGAGGAACGGCTCGCGCTTCAGGGACGGATCGTCATTAACCGGCATGGCGATATCGGCGCCGGTCTTGTCCATATGATTGATCAGCCGGCAGACATACTGCGAGATGAGATCGGCGCGGAGCGTCCACGACGAATTCGTGTATCCGAATACGAAAGCAAGGTTCGGGACGCCCGAACACGCAAACCCGCGATAGGCAAAGGTGTCGCCGAGCGCGATCGCGCGGCCATCGACGCTCGCCTTCGCGCCGCCCATCGCCTCAAGCGTCAGGCCCGTCGCGGTGATGATGATGTCGGCAGGGAGCGTCTTGCCGGATTTCAACGCAATGCCGCCTTCGGTAAAGGCCGCGATTTCATCGGTTTCGACCGACGCTTTGCCGGAGGAGATTGCCTTGAAAAAATCGCCATCCGGAACGACGCAGAGCCGCTGATCCCAAGGGTTGTAGCGCGGCCGGAAATGCTTTTCGACGTCATAGCCTGCGGGCAATTGCTCGCGCACCAACGACAACAGATGCTCGCCGGCTTTCTCGGGGCGCGCGCGCATGAGCTTGTACATGATCTGCTGGAAGACGATGCGGTGCCAGCGCACGAGCCGGAACGCGACGCTGCGGGGAAAGATCTTCGACAGGCTGTCAGCGATAGCGCTCGACTGCGGCAGGGAAAAAAACCAGCTGGGGCTGCGCTGCAGCATGGTGATGTGTTTTGCCTTGTCGGTCATCGACGGGATCAGCGTTACCGCCGTTGCGCCGGACCCGATAACGACGACCTCCTTGCCGGCGTAATCGAGATTTTCCGGCCATTTCTGCGGATGAATAACAGCGCCGCGAAACTTGTCCGCCCCCGGAAAGTCCGGCGTATAGCCTTCCGCATAACGATAATAGCCAGAACACATCCACAGGAAATTGCAGGTGAGTTTTGTCTCGCCTTGCGGGGTCTTCGCGGCCACCGTCCAGCGCGCTGTCCGGCTGTCAAAAGCAATTGCCTCGACCCGCGTCGAAAATCGGATGTGCCGGTCGATCCCGTATTCTTTCGCAGTGGCGTTGACATAGGATTTGATCGACGGCCCGTCGGCGATGACTTTCGCTTCGCGCCACGGACGAAAACCATAGCCGAGCGTGAACATGTCGCTGTCGGAGCGGATGCCCGGATAGCGGAACAGATCCCATGTGCCGCCGATCGCCTCGCGCGCCTCAAGGATCGCGAAGGTCTTGCCCGGACAGAACTTTTGCAGGTGATGGGCCGCGCCAATGCCCGACAGCCCCGCGCCGACGATGATGACGTTGAAATGCTGCATGGGCCGCGCTCCTCTGGGCTGCAAAGCATAGCCTGAAAGGGCGCGTAAACTATAGAGTTTACCAGCGCCGGGAATGAGCGATCGTCAAGCGGCAAAATTGACCTATGACGCGCGTCATGTTACAAGCAGAGCGGAGACATCCGATGGTTCCGAAGTCGCTCAGCAGTCCAGCCGACGCAGTGCGCGCCGCTTTGAATGCGGCGGACCTGACCGTGAGCGACGCCGCGCGGCGCCTCGGGGTGAGCCGCCAGCAGCTGACCCGTCTGCTTGGCGGCAAATCGGCGCTGTCCGCCGATATGGCGCTGCGGCTTCAGGCGGCGTTTGACCTTCCGGCGCGCCCGCTCCTCGATAAGCAACTTGACCGCGATCTCGCCATGGCGGCGCGGCGGCAGGCGCGTCTTCCGCACGCGGCAAAGGCCGCGCCGCAGCGGGACACGGTGTTGCGCCGACTGCGCCGCGCGCAAGAAAGCCTACGCGCGGCGGGCGTTGATGCGTTATTTCTTTTCGGGTCGGTCGCGCGAAGCGAGGCGGGCGCCGCGTCCGATGTCGATCTCTGGTTCGAGCCAGCGGGTGACGCATCATTCGGCCTGATCGAACTCGGCCAGCTGAAATCGCGCCTTGAAAAACTGCTGGGGTGCAACGTCGATCTTGCGCCGCGCGACAGCTTGCGGCCCGCTTTGCTCGCGCGAGCAAAGCGCGATCAGGTGCAAGTATTCTGATGGCGCGCCCGCCCGAATACTCCCGGCGCGAAATCCTCGACCATATTCTCGACCTCTGCGGAACGATTGCCGCCGGGATCGAAGGCCGGACGTTTGAAGACTTCGAACGCGATCGAAATCTGGCGGACGCGACCGCCTATCGCCTGCAAGCGATCGGCGAGGCGTGCGTAAAGATCGACGAGAAGGTAAAAACCGCTTACGCCCTGCCGTGGAAAGAGATCATCGGCATGCGCCATTTGCTCAGTCACGACTACATGGCGATTTCAAAGCGTATGCTCTGGACGACGGCGCATACCAATCTGGACGAACTGCGCGCCGCGTGCGTTGATGCGCTTGAAAAGGGCGGCGCGCTATGACCGCCCCCTTCTGGGAGACCAAGTCGCTGAAAGCCATGACCGATGCGGAGTGGGAATCGCTCTGCGACGGGTGCGGCAAATGCTGCATGGTCTTGCTCGACGAGACGGACAGCGGCCGGCTCTATGAAACCAATGTCGCTTGCAAATTGTTCGACGTGAAAAAGCGCCGCTGCAGCGATTACGCGAACCGGCAAAAGCTGGTGAAGGATTGCGTCAAGCTGACGCCGGGCAATGCCGGCGCGCTCGACTGGATGCCGGAGACGTGCGCCTATCGCCGCCTAGCCCGCGGCGAGGGCTTGCCCGGCTGGCATCCTTTGTTGACCGGCACGCGGCAAAGCGTCGAAGACGCAGGCGTTGCCATCATGAGCGCCGTCAGTGAACGGACGGTCGACCCGGAAGACATCTGGGACCATGTGATCGCCGTGCGGCCCCGGCCTCGTTTGCGCCCATCGAACGCGCACCCGCGCCGGAAGACGCGGCGCTGAACCGCGCCCAGCTCTTGACGCCTGCTCTTGACCGGCGCGGCGGCGCGCCGACACGCTGCGCACTGGCAGTCAATCAGGGGCCCCTTCATGCTAAGTCGTCTTACCGCCTTCGCCGCTGCGGCGCTCGTTTTGCACACGTTTGCGCTGGCGCAAGGCACGCCGTGGCGGCAAGGCTATGGGCCGGCAACGGCGCCGAACGCGGCGCCGGCGCGGTTTGAATACTGGCCGGGCGCCCAATACGACCCTGCAATTCCAACGCTCAAGTCGGTCGTCGGCCACGCCAATGGCGAGCGCATTACGCGGCCGGAAGACGCCATCCGTTATCTTGCCGCATTAAGACGCGCAGCGCCCGCGCGCATGCGTCTTTACGAATACGCCAAAAGCTGGGAAGGGCGCCCGCTCGTCTATGCGATCATCGGATCGTCGGCGGCGATTGCGCGGCTGGATGAGATTCGCGGCGACATTGCGCGCGTCAGCGACCCCGGCGCCGCGCTTGGCGATGCGCTGTCAAAACTTCCGGCGACGGTCTTTCTCTCCTACGGCGTGCACGGCAACGAGATTTCATCGACCGACGCCGCCTTGATGACCGCCTATCACCTTCTCGCGGCCAAGGGCGACGCGAGCGTCGACAAAATCCTCCTTGATGCGCTGGTCTTCATCGACCCCATGCAAAACCCCGACGGGCGCGCGCGGTTCGTGCACAATTTCGAGACGACGCAAGGACTTGAAAATTCCGGCTCGGCGATTGCGGCCGAGCGCAATGAGCCGTGGCCGGGCGGGCGCACCAATCATTATCTCTTCGACATGAACCGCGACTGGTTCGCGATGACCCAGCCGGAAACACGCGGGCGCATTCGTCTGTTGCGCGAGTGGCGCCCGCTGGTGTTTGTCGACCTGCACGAGATGGGCACGGAATCGACGTATTATTTCTCGCCGGAAGCGCGGCCCTATAACCCGCATCTTGCGGGCACGCAGCGCGAAAGCCTTGAACTGTTCGGGCGCAATAACGCCAAATGGTTTGACCGCAACGGCTTTCCCTATTTCACGCGCGAGGTCTATGACGCGTTCTATCCGGGCTATGGCGCGAGTTGGCCGTCTTACTACGGCGCAATTGCCATGACGTATGAACGCGCTTCGGCCCGCGGGCTTCTCGCAGAGCGCCGCAACGGTCCGGCGTTCCACTATCGCGACAGCGTGCAGCAGCATTTCCTCGCTTCGATCGCAACGGCGGAAACCGCCGCTGTCAATCATGACAAGTTGTGGCGCGATTTTCGGGCGTTTCAGGAGAGCGCGGTCAATGAAGGGCGCCGCGAAGACATTGGCGCCTATATTCTGCCCGCCGGTCACGACGACGCCGCCGCGTTCCGGCTCGCCGGCCTGTTGACAGCGCAAGGCGTCGCCGTGCTGACGGCGAAATCTGCTTTCTCCGCCTGCGGACAGAATTTTCCAGCCGGATCGCACGTCGTGCCAATGGCGCAGGCGGCCAAGCGCCTCGTCCGCACGCTCCTCGATCAACAGGTCGATCTTGAGGCGGATTTTCTCGCCGAGCAGGAGCGGCGGCGCGCCAAGGACCTTGGCGATGAGATTTATGACGTCACCGCGTGGTCGCTGCCGCTCATGATGGGCGTCGCCATTGAGCCTTGCGCCGGGGGTGCTCCGGGCGGGGGCAATTTCGTCCGCCATGGCGGGCGCCTGAACCGTCAGGGCGCGCTGGCGGGACCCGATGCGGCGGTTGCCTATCTCGTTCCATGGGGCGAGCGGCCAGCAACGCGCCTCCTTGCACGCGCGCTGCGGGCGGGGCTTACCGTCTCGTCGAGCGACCGCGCGTTCACGGCGTCGGGACGGAGATATCCCGCTGGCAGCCTGATTTTTCAGTCTGCGAATAATCGTGTGGACCTGCGCGCGACGCTGGTGCGGCTTGCACGCGAAACGGGCGCCGGCGTCACGGCCGTCGGCGACAGCTGGGTCAGCGATGGCCCGAACTTTGGCTCCGAGAATGTTGTGTCGATGCGCGCCCCGAAGATCGCCATCGCCTGGGACGAGCCGGCGAGCCCGACGATTGCCGGCGCGACCCGCTTTGTCATCGAGCGCCAGTTCGACTATCCGGCAATTCCGGTGCGGGTTGAAGACTTGAACAACCGCGCCCTCGACGGCTTTGACGTTCTCGTCCTGCCGGGCGGCGGCGATTATGCGACTGCGCTCGGGCAGCCCGGCGTCGAACGGCTGAAATCCTGGGTCGATCGCGGCGGCGTGTTGATCGCGACGGGCTCCGCAACGCGCTTCCTTGCTGATCCGAAGACGGATCTTCTGTCGATCCGGCGCGAGGATGCGGCGCGGGAGGGCGGCAAGGACGACGCCAAGGCCGATGACGAAAAGGCGACTGTCGACGGTGTCATCCTCACTAATGCCGACGCAGCAAAAAAGTCGATTGCGCCAGAGAAGGAAGGCCCCGACGCGACCGCTGGCGTGCTTTTGACCGCCGAGGTCGATCCCGACCACTGGCTGGCCGCCGGCGTAAAGCCTTTCGTGACCGCGCTCTTTTCAGGGTCCGACATCTACACCCCCGCAACGCTCGACGAAGGCGTCAATGTCGCGCGGTACACGGGCGCGGAAACAGTCGTCGCCAGCGGATATCTGTGGGCGGAAACAAAGGCGCAGCTCGCCTACAAGCCGTTCGTCGTCGCCGAACCGCAAGGCGACGGC
>JBJXFO010000002.1:0-10052 GCA_046154725.1 Parvularculaceae bacterium
GCGTCCGGCTGCGCGCGGCGCGTCCCTTAACGGAGGCGTAGAGGTCGGTGAGCGAGAGGAACCGCTCGTCATCGGGGCGCGAGAACCATTCTGACGAAACGCGGCCGACGCGCGTGCCGCGGCTCGGATCGACCTTATAGCCGCCGGATGCGTCAAGGCGGGCGTCGAGGACTTGGGTGCTGGTCATGGGAAATCTCCGCGACGGGCGGCGGAAAGACCTCCTCTCCACCTCAAATTCCCGTCACGGATCAACCGCTCACCCTCTCACTCGGTGAAGGCGATCGGCTGAATGCCGCCGGATTTCGTGACATCGGCTACTTCCGGGAAGACGGCCTATTGACAATTGGTAGTCGGAAGAAAGCGTCAGCGCCGATCGGGATTCCGCATGTGCGGCGACAGCTTGAGCGTCATTTTTGAGCGAAGCGCTCGTCGAAACCAGGAATCGCTACTCTTTCAGAAGAGACAGGAACGTGGGGTTGATGAACAGCTTTTCGCGGCCTTCCTTCCGCTCATCGAGCACGCCGACATCGACCAGCGCCTTCAAATAGGCGGAAGCGGTCTGACGTTGTGCAAGGCCGGCGTCCACGAGATTTCCGATGCGGCAATAGGGCTGCGTGAAAATGAGTTCGGCGAGTTCGCGCGAGTACACGCCGGGCGCTTCGGTCTTTATTCTCCGCGCTGTCTCGTCAATCAGTTTTCGAATGGATCCGATCTTTTCGGTTGTCGATTTCGAGGTCGCAGAGACTGCGTTCAGCATGAAGACGATCCACGGCTCCCAGGCGGCCTTCTTCGTCACGTTGAGAAGGAGATCGTAATAGTCCCGTTTGTTGGCGATGATGTGCCGGCTGAGATATAGGATCGGCGTCGTCAGCAAGCCCTGCTCGACCAGGAGGAGGAGGTTCAGGATGCGTCCAGTCCGGCCATTCCCGTCCGTAAACGGATGGATGGCTTCAAACTGATAGTGCGACACGGCCATCCGAATGAGCGGATCGATATCCGTTTCCGCGTGAATGTAATGCTCCCAATTGGCGAGGAGCCCCCGCAAGAGCGCTTCGCCTTCCGGCGGCGTGTAGACTATTTTCCCCGCCGCCTCATTGAGGAGCGCCGTACCGGGCGTCGAGCGAACGTCCATTTCGACGCCCTTGATCGTCGAGCAAACCTCGATGGCGGTTCTAGTCGACAGCGGGCGACGCTTCAGCGACCCTGCGCCTTGAAAGAGGGCCGTCCGGTAGCGGAGAGCCTCCTTTGTTGCCGGGTCGGCGTTCCTCTGATGATCGGCGGCGAACTGGAAAAGGCGATCGGTCGTCGTGACGATGTTCTCAATCTCCGAGCTTGCCTGCGCTTCGAGAAGCGGGATCGAATTGATCAGCACCGTCTGGTTCGGAATGAGGTCGCCTGCAACCTTGAGTTCCGCCAGCGCCGCCCGCGCCTCGATGCATGCTTTCAGAACGTGCTTCGTTTCGATGTTTTGGGTCGGCGGCAGGGGCGGCAGGTCGGCATAGGGGCGCTCGGCCGCGAACTTTAATGCGTCGAAGTTTTTTGGTTTAGTCGACATATCCGAGGTTTATGTCGATGCCGTCGACAGGTCAAGATTATGTGTACAAAAATGGCAGAAAAATCGACATGTTTTGGCATGGAACTTTGCGCCGAATTTTTATTGAGTTATTCAGGCGGAAAGACATACTTTAGGTATGACTTTCTGCGGAAAAACCCAAATGCCTAGGGTCGTTCAACAAGGCTCGCGCGCCTTCTTTAGCGCCCACCCGGTATTCCGGAGGGAGGAATATGCGCGCGCAATTGGCCGCGCCGCAACTGACAGGACCGTGAGCGCTCTGCTGACGAAGCACCTCAAGGCCGGAAACATTCGTCGTGTGGCGCGGAGTGTCTTCGCCGCTGTCCCGCCGCATGTGGAGGCCGCCGATTGGGTGGTCGACCGCTATCTCGCCGCCGCCAAGCTTAAGCCGGACGCCATATTGGCCTATCACTCGGCGCTTGAGCTGCACGGTGCCGCCTACACCGATGCGCCCGACGTGCAGGCGCTGACGGCCGGGGAGCCGAGGCTCTTTGCAACGCCGGACTTCACATGCCGCTTCTTGAAGCGGCCTCAGGGCTTTGTGACGACACGAGATGTAACGACCATCGATCGGGCCGGCCTTTCGGCACCGGTGACGACGCTCGAACGCACAGTCGCGGATGTCTTTGACCGGCCCGACCTTGCAGGCGACGCTGAGCAGCTTTGGAATTCGCTCACTCTTGTTGAGCGGCTCAAGACCGATGATCTCGTGCGCCAGGCCTGCGGGCTCAAGAATGCAGCCGCTGCGGGCGCGCTTGGTTGGTGGCTTCAGAGCCAGCAGGGTCGGCTCGGCGTGCCCGAGAAAGCGCTTGAAGCGCTTCAGGCGTTGAAGCCCAGGCATCCGCAATATGTGCTGGGCGCCAAGAAGGGCGACGCCAAGTCCGTCGCTGCCTGGAATATCCTTGTGCCGCGTGAGCTGGCGCTCTCCAGTTTCGAGGGAGCGTAATGGCGGCCCCTCACGCGAGACATTGCAGCGCCTTGCGAGCGAGACCGGCCATCAGCCTGGCACGCTTGAAAAGGTATTGCGGCTTCTGGGTGTTTCGGTCTGAAATCGATCAGTTGCCGTAGGTCCGCAGGCTGATGGGAACGGCAAGTCCCAAGATGCTCTGCCATTCGCAATGGCGTGTCCATCAGAGCCGGATTGGCCCGGAACGGACGTTGCCGGGACATTCAGCAAACTTCAGCTCCTTCCAACTGCGGACATTGGAATGCTGCTTCCCGACCATGGTAGTCACAATCCTCGATCCTCCGCCTCCTACAGACCGCCGGAACAGAATTTTATGAAAGCGTCCTACACTGAACGAAATATTCTCAATAGCCAATTTGGCGAGAACCGATGGATCAACGGTTACTTTAAGCTTGGCGCCCGGCAAACACGCCGTTTCGCAATCGTACTCCATATCTCAACGATCGGCTTACATGGTCCGTTCGGATATGTGATTTCGAGGTCAGCGGACAATGATGCGCAGGACGATGAATTGCCGCTTCATTATCTAGTCGGCGCAGGAGACGCGAAACTCTTTGGGGCATTTCGGGTCGGAGAGCCGGACCAAGAAATCAGCGCCGCGGCGCACTTTTCGACGGCCACAGGAAAAGATCTTGGCGATTTCGATGTCCCGCCACTTGCTCAATTCACGCTGAAATCCGTGCGTGACGTTCTGGTGGGGGATGAGCCACGGCAAAAACGGTTTGCTCAATTTTTCTTCTGCGCCCCGAGTAGTGTGTGGCCTCGATTGTCCGGGACAGCGTACTGTCTCGATGGCGACGGATCGTTTGTCACGGATGATCAGCGCCACGTAGTCCTGACAGCTGACGAGAAAATCAGGGTGACCGTCGAGCCTTGGGCCCGTTACGGCAAAGTCGACCATGATCATCTTGGGCCGGAACTGTTTCGTCAAATGTATGCTCCGCCCAAGGTGCTGGGCGAGCAAAGCACCAAGCTGATCCTTAACGCTCCGCAGGCAGCGCTTCTCATCGAGCCGACCGATCCTGAAATGTCGGATAAGGTTTTTGCAGCTGCGTGTGACGGCATCGCCGAGACTCTCAGGATCGGCTTTTCCTTCCTGGTCGGCGCGCGGTGTTACTGGCACACGCGCGCCCTGCAGACGAACGAAATGCATGAGGAGTTCAACACCGGTAACGGCGTGTGGGTCGATCATGTTCCATTTAACGTGCGAGAGTTTCCCGTTGGCGGTTATCCCAAAGAACCTGGGTTCACCTACGAGGACTTCTTTAAGCACCTGGTCGACTTCGGCGTCTCTGGTCAGGCGCGGGAGCAACTGGCGTCGTATGTCGAGAGTTATGTAGCATGTTTGGCGCCGACTAATCCCCGAGACCGCTTCACGCTGGCCTGCTTGTTTCTTGAGGAACTATCGAGAAGCTATTGGGAGTGGATTGCGCCCCAGGAAGACTGGCGGGCGTTTGTCCGCGAAGCCGTTGGGCGATTTCCCATGCTTAACGACGAACGCCTTAGATCATCTTTGTCATCTGTCGTGCAGACAAAGTTCGCACAACGGCTTCTGAAGTGGGCTTCAGAGCATCAGCTCTACGTCGACGACCTTGGCCAACCTTTCAGCGAGATCGTCAAGGTCCGGAACAAGATCGTCCACGGAACGGATCAGCCGCCATCGGACGATGAGATCTCACTGCAGCTTTCGAGGGCGATGACGCTTTTGGACCGGTTCATTCTGAAGCGGTTGGGATGGAAACAACAGAAGCCTATCCGAGAGTTTGCCGATCGAACGATCTCCCGGGCCCTTCGCAAAGCGAAAAACGACTGATCCGTTCCGTGTACGATCAGGGTGCGTGCAATGGCACGGCCGCAATAGACGATGCCCGCTCCGCCCCATTCCAGGCCTCGGAGAGTTGGTCCGGCCAATGCCCGCCATCGGTGAACTCAAGCCCGACTGCCGACCGATGAGGAATGGCGACCTTCCGGCTCTGGGCTCGCGCCTCGCTCTGAAGCGCGGGACAGCGCTCAAAGTGTTCTATCTAGCGCCCGCGCGCATGCCGATGCTGCACGGGAAGATGGAGAACGTACGGAAAGCAAAAAGCGGGGTCACGCGCTAGCCAAACAATTCTGTAAGCCATTGAATCCAATAGGGCGGACTTTGGCTGCTAGACAACGCAGGTGCTTGTTTTTAGCGAATATTTTCAGTCCCTCCGGGCCCACCACATCTGCGCTTGCGCCTTGACTTGAACGCCCTTGCGCCGCCCTTGTGGGCTTCCCGCCGGCTTCCCGAGTTCACGCTGATGCCCGTTTTCCAATCCTCAATTGATGTCCGCTCGGCGGCGTTCGCGGCCAACCGGGCGCACCATCTTCGCCTTATCGATGAATTTCGCGCCCTCGAACGCCGGATCGTTGAAAACTCGGGCCGTGCGCGGGCGAAGTTTGAAAAACGCGGGCAAGTGCTGCCGCGCGACCGGCTGGCTTTGGTGCTCGACCGCGGCGCTCCTTTTCTCGAATTGTCGACCTTGTGCGGCTACAAGATGCACGACGACGACGGCGACGCCAATATTTCAGGGGGCGGCGGACTGTGCGGCATCGGTTTTGTCTCCGGCGCGCGCTGCATGGTGTCGGCGTCGGACGCCGGCATCAAGGGCGGGGCGGCGACGCCGATGGGCGTTCACAAAGCGTTGCGCGCGCAGGAAATCGCCCTCAAGCAGAAGCTTCCCTTCGTTCAGTTGATAGAGAGCGCCGGCGCCAATCTTTTCCGTCAGGCGGACATGTTTGTCGCAGGCGGCCAGACCTTCGCCAATCTTGCGCGCTTGTCCGCCGCGGGCTTGCCGGTCATTGCCGTGGTGCACGGATCATCGACGGCGGGCGGCGCCTATCAGACCGGGCTTTCGGATTACGTCGTCGTCGTGCGCGGACGCTCCAAAATATTTCTTGCGGGTCCGCCGCTGTTGAAGGCGGCAACCGGCGAAATTGCGACGGACGAGGCGCTCGGCGGCGCGGAGATGCACTATCATGTTGCCGGAACGGCTGAATTTATGGCGGAGAATGACGCGGATGGATTGCGTATCGCGCGTGAGATTGTTGCCAAGCTCCAGTGGAACAAACCGGGCGAGGGCGGCCAGCGTTATTTTTGCGAACCCAATTATGATCCGGAAGAAATTCTCGGCGTCACGCCCTTGGATTACAAGACACCGTATGATGTGCGCGAAACGATCGCGCGTCTCGTCGATGGCTCGGACCTTTTGGGGTTCAAGGACGGCTATGGCTCGGCGACGGTTTGCGCGCATGCTGAAATTGCCGGCCGCGCCGTTGGCATAATTTCGAACAACGGCCCGATTGACGCGGACGGCGCGGCCAAAGCGGCGCAGTTCATCCAGCTTCAATGCCAGGCGGGAACGCCGGTCGTCTTCTTACAGAACACGACCGGCTATATGGTCGGTACGGACGCCGAGCAGCGCGGCATCATCAAGCACGGGTCGAAGATGATCCAGGCTGTCACCAACATGACCGTGCCAAAGATGACGATGCATATCGGCGCCTCTTTTGGCGCGGGCAATTACGGCATGTGCGGGCGCGCGTTCGATCCCGCCTTCATCTTCGCCTGGCCCAACAACCGCGTCGCGGTGATGGGCGGGGAACAGGCGGCGAAAACGATGCGCATTGTCGGCGAGGACGGCGCCCGCGCCAAGGGCGAAGAACCCAATATCGCGTATTTCGATGCGATGGCGAAGACGATCATCGACAAATATGATGAGGAAAGCCACGCGCTCTTTGCCACCGCGCGGTTGTGGGATGACGGCCTGATCGATCCGCGCGATACGCGAAAAGTTCTGGCGTTCTGCCTCGATACCGTGGCTGAAGCGCGCGCCCGCGAGACACGGCCCAATGTCTTTGGCGTGGCGAGGCTGTAATGAGCGAACTTCTCGTCGAGCGCCGAAAGTCCGTCATTCACGCGACGTTCAATCGTCCGCAGGCGAAGAATGCGCTGAACGCCGCGATCGTCGATGGGCTGTTCGCACTCTGCGATGAACTGGCGGCGGATCCATCCGCGCGGGCGCTGGTGCTGCGCGGCGCAGGCGCCACGTTCTGCGCTGGCGGCGACATCAAGGAGTTCGCCGGACAGCTGATGGCGCCGGCCTCAGCGCCCGGCGCGCGCGATCCTGCCGAAATCGCCAACCGCCGCTTTGGAGATCTGCTGTTAAAGCTCGACGCTTTGCCGCAGGCAGTCGTGTCGGTCGTCGAGGGCGCGGCTTTTGGCGGAGCGATGGGTTTCATCGCGGTTTCCGATGTCGCGATCGCGGCAACGGACGCGAAGTTTTCCTTGTCGGAAACGACGCTTGGCCTTGTCCCGGCGCAGATCGGCCCTTTTGTGGTCCGAAAGATCGGCCTCTTCAATGCGCGCCGCCTTGCGCTGACTGGCCAGCGGTTCGGCGCTGCGGAAGCTTTGCGGACGGGCTTTGTAGATGAGGTTTCTGGCGACGTGGGCGCCGCGCTGACCGCTGCACTCAACGCCGTCGGCCGCTGTGAACCCGCCGCGAATGCGGCCACAAAACGCATCTTGCGCGGCGCCGCGCCGGGCGTGTCGGCCGATCAGCTCGATGCGGCGGCGCGCGAGTTTGCGCGCTGCCTTCGAGGCGCGGGCGCGCGCGGCGCTGCGGCTTTCGCGGCGAAACAGACGCCTGACTGGGTCGAAACTGTTTCTGAACGGGTTGACGCATGAAGCAGATCCGCAAGGTGCTGATCGCCAATCGCGGGGAAATCGCCGTGCGTGTCATGCGCACCGCGAAGGCGCGCGGCATTGCAACCGTTGCCGTCTTTTCTGACGCCGATGCGGGCGCGCTGCATGTGCGCGCCGCCGATGAGGCGATCCGGATCGGGCCGGCTGAAGCGGCGCAAAGCTATCTTCGGATCGATAAGATTATCGATGCCGCCAAACGCAGCGGCGCCGATGCGATTCATCCCGGCTACGGCTTCCTGTCCGAACGCGCGGCTTTCGCCGAGGCGTGCGATGCAAACGGCATTATCTTCATCGGTCCGCCGGCGTCCGCAATCGCCGCGATGGGCGACAAGGCGGAATCAAAGCGCCGGATGATCGCCGCCGGCGTGCCGTGTATTCCCGGCTATCAGGACGAGGACCAGGCCGAAGCGCGCCTCATCGACGAGTGTGAGCGCATCGGCTTTCCGGTGATGCTCAAGGCGTCGGCCGGCGGCGGCGGTCGCGGCCAGCGTATCGTCACGAAGCGGGATGAAATCGCCAGCGCTATTGCGTCAGCGCGGCGCGAGAGCGAAAGCGCGTTCGGCGACGGACGCTTGATCGTCGAGAAGGCGGTAACAGGCGCGCGCCATGTCGAAATCCAGGTGATGGCCGATGCGCACGGCAACTGCCTCTACCTTGGCGAGCGCGATTGCTCCTTGCAGCGCCGCCGCCAGAAAGTCATCGAGGAAGCGCCGTCGCCCGCGCTGACCCCCGACATGCGCAAGCGCATGGGCGAGGCGGCGGTCGAAGCGGCGCGCGCGGTCGGCTATCGCAATGCCGGGACGGTTGAGTTTCTCTTCGATCCGGCAGCGAAGGCGTTCTACTTCCTCGAAATGAACACGCGCCTGCAAGTCGAACACCCGGTAACCGAAATGGTGACGGGCCTCGATCTGGTGTCGCTGCAATTCGATGTGGCGCAGGGAAGCCCGATTCCGCTTTCGCAGGCCGATGTGCGCGTCGACGGCTGGGCGATCGAGGCGCGCCTCTATGCGGAAGATCCGTCGGTAGAGTTCATGCCGCATTCGGGGACGATTGCGCTGTGGCGCGCGCCTGCGGGCGTGCGGGTAGATGCCGGCATCGAGACCGGAGACACAGTCACGGCGTTTTATGATCCAATGCTCGCCAAGGTGATCGCTACCGGCGCAACGCGCGACGTGGCGCGGGCGCGGCTGGCGGCAGCACTGAAAGAAACGACGCTCCTTGGCGTCCTCAATAATCGTGACTTCCTCGTGCGCCTTCTTGAGGATGAGACTTTTGCGCGCGGTGAGGCGGCGACCGATTATATCGAGGGCAATCTGAGCCGGTTGACGGCGCGCACATTGCCCGGCGGCAGCGCTGCACTGGCGATTGTCGCCGCTATTCTGGTTGACGCTCCTGTCGGCGGGTTATTGACCGGGTGGAATTCGCGCGCCAATGCGGGCTTTTCTCTGCATCTTGCCGCCGCTGGCGGGGAGACCATCCGCGCCCGCGTCACCATGAACGGGCGTCGCATCGGCGTCGACCAAGGCGGCCCCGCCGTGTCGATCGACATACTTTCAAAGAGCGACGGCGTGTTGCGCTATGAGCATGAGGGCCGCGTTGCGCTGGCGCGCTTTGCGCATTTCGGCGACACCATCGATGTTGACGCTGACGGCGCCGCCGCGCGCTATATTGATATGGCGCTTGCGCCAGCTGCCGAGGCGGGCGCCGGCGCGGATGTCGTCAAGGCGCCGATGGCGGGGGCGGTGACGTCCGTCTCGGTCCAGCAAGGCGACAGGGTATCCAAGGGTCAAACGGTGGCGACGATTGAGGCGATGAAGATGGAGCATCAATTGAAGGCGCCGCGCGACGGCGTCGTCGCCGAGGTGCTTGCGAAAATTGGCGATCAGGTGGCTATCCGGGCACGGATTGTTGCTCTCGGGGCGGAAGGATAAGGCATGACGGACAAGGCGATCATCACCTGCGCGCTGACGGGCGTTCTCACCAACCCGAAGCAACACCCTGTTCCCGTAACGCCCGAACAGATGGCGGCTGAGGCGCGGCGCGCGTTCGATGCCGGCGCGTCGATCATGCACGTTCACTATCGTGACCAGCGCGAGGGGATGGGGCATTTGCCGACATGGGACGCGGCCGTCTGCACCGAAATCAACGAGGCGATCCGCGCCGCGTGTCCGGGCGTCGTCATCAATATGACGACTGGCGTCGTCGGGCCGGACTATGCTCATGTCCTCGACTATCTGCGCGCCTGCCGCCCCGAAATGGCGGCGTGCAATGCGGGGACGCTCAATTACCTGAAGACGAAGAGTGACGGCTCATGGGCCTGGCCGCCGATGACGTTCGACAATCCGGTGTCGAAGGTGACCGACTTCATCAAAGTGATGACCGAGATCGGCACGATCCCCGAATTCGAATGCTTCGACATCGGCATCGTGCGCGCGGTCGGGCTCTATATCGAGAACGGCATGACAGCCCATGCCGATTATAACTTTGTCATGGGCGTCGCGTCCGGCATGCCGGCCGATCCCGAACTGTTGCCGCTGCTGGTCAAATACAAAAAACCGGAATGCCCGTGGCAGGCAACAGTGATTGGCCGCGACGATGTGTGGCCGGTGCATGCTCGCGTCGCCGATCTTGGCGGCAATTTACGAACGGGCCTTGAAGACTGCTTCTATCTGCCGGACGGCGCCAAGGCGTCGTCAAACGGCGAGTTGATCGCAGCGCTCGCCGGCTACGCAAAGCGCGCCGGCCGTGCAGTGGCGTCACCAGCCGAAACGCGCGCGATGCTG
>JBJXFO010000007.1:0-7515 GCA_046154725.1 Parvularculaceae bacterium
CTACGAAGGCCGCTCCTGGCGCGGCTTCCACCACCATGCGACGCTCTCAATCGCCGCCTACGGGTTCTTGATCTCCGAACGGGAGATGATTCCCCCCTCAGGAACGGCTCGCGCCAAAATCCGCAAAACGCCTCACCTTTCCGGGCATCGCAGGCCGCGCGGCTCTCCCGATCCGGACCGCCCGTCACGTCCCGACCTCCATGACAAGCCTGCGAATGCGCCTCAACGCCGCCCTCGTCAGACGCCTGACACGATGTCCGTGCTGTACACGGACGATCCGCAAAGCGAACAAGCGCTTACGTTTATGACGCAGTAAGACTAGGGCGCCGGGCGAAAAAGTGGGATCACCGGTTTTTCGGAACCCGGCGCGACCACAAAAAGACCAGAGCTTCGGGCGTTTCCTATCAACCGCCCGAAGCTCGTCGGTCGTTACGCCGCCTTCTGCTCCGCAATCCATTCCTCGACGGTCTTTTCAAGAATGCCGAGCGGCATGGCTCCGTTGCCAAGCACCAGTTCGTGGAACTTCTTGAGGTCGAAATCGCCGCCGAGTTCTGCTTCGGCCTTTGCGCGCATCCGCAGAAGCGCAAGCTGGCCCGTCTTGTATGCGGTCGCCTGGCCCGGCCAGACGACATAGCGCTCGATCTCGCGCGTCACTTCGGCTTCGCCCTGGCCGGTTTTGGCGATCATGTAGGCGATTGCCTCTTCGCGCGACCATTTGCGCGCATGCATGCCTGTGTCGACAACGAGCCGCACCGCGCGGAACATCTCCGCCTGCAGGCGGCCGAGGTCGCCGAACGGATCGGTTGCATAAAGGTCCATGTCCTCGGCGGCGACGCGCTCGGCGTAGAGCGCCCAGCCTTCCGAATACGCCGTGAACGGAGAAACCTTGCGCAGGAGCGGCACGCCCTCGATCAACTGCGAGGCTGACAGCTGGAAGTGATGTCCCGGCGCTGCTTCATGATAGAGCAGCGTTGGCAATGTCCAGCGCGGATTGTCGCCGGTGTCTTTCTGGTTGATGTAGAAACGCCCCGGGCGCGAGCCGTCGAGCGCGGGCGGGTTGTAATAGCCGCCCGGCGCGGAATCCTGCGAATATTCGGGCACACGGACGATTTCGACCGGTTGCGGCGGAATGGTGATGAAGTAATCGGGCGCAAGCTCCATCACGTCCTTATTGAGCTGAACGAGATAATCGAGCATCGCCTGCCGCCCGGCATCGTCATTGGGGTATTGTTCGCCCGGCCGCGCCGACACGAGCGTGATGCGGTCCGCAAAGGCGATCGGCGCGCCTGCCGCATCAACGGCGGCAATCCCTTGCGCATCGAGGATCGCTGTCATGTCCTGTTCGAGACGCGCGACCTCGGCAAGTCCGATGTCGTGAATTTCGTCCGCGTTGAGATCGGTTGTCGTGTTGTTGCGCAGCGCCGCGGCGTAGATTTTGTCGCCATTCGGAATGCGCCAGATGCCGGCGTCGTGGGTTGCGGTCTTCCCCATGTCTTCAAAGAGCGCGATCATGGCGAGATAGCCGGGGATGACTTTTTCCGTCACCGCCGCCGTTGCCTCGGCGATGTAGGCGGCTTTCTTTTCGGCGGAGAGCCCTTCGATCTTGTCGAGCTTGGCTGGCAAGGTCGTGACGAGCGGGTTTTTCTCCGCGCCGCCTTCAATGAAAGCCTTCATGCCGACGATAGATTTCTCGATTACGAAATCGGGCGGCACGACGCCATTGGCGCGGTCGTCCTTCACGCGCACAATCGTCTCATCGATCACGCGGCCAAATTCGCCAAGGCGCGAGATGTAGCGCTTGACGCTCTTTTCATTCTTGATGACGTGGCTGTCGGTCAGGAACGACGGCATGTTGACCATCGGCCCGGAAATCTGGTTGACGCGGTACCCGCTGTAGTCGAACTGCGACTGCGCGATGATGTCGTCGAGGAACCACGTTGCAATTTCCCACGACAGCTTTTCCTGCCCTTTCAGTTTATCCGGGCTGAAGCGGTCGAGTCCGGCGCGCGATGTCTTGATCCGCGCCAGCTGTTTGTCTTCCTGCGCTTTCGTATAGATGGCGAGCTTGCCGCTGTGAAAGTCGAGCGGCGTGTTGTCGATGGCGCCGATGCCGGTCATCAGTTCCGGGGTCTCCAACGCGAATTCGATGGTGAATTTGTTGACGTAATTGGTGACGGTCACCGGATAGAACCAGAACCACACCGATGCGCCGCCAAGCGCCAGAATGATGAGCAGCAAAAGACCACCGAAAATTTTCCCGACAAGACGCATGGAGAGCCCCTCTGAAACACAATCGTCCGAGGCATCCTTAGCGCGTCTGGACTGCGGCGTAACCCCCGCCTAGCGCTCGGCGGCCTCGTCTTGTCGCTCATTCTCCCGGTTTGGCGCCGTGCTTGCGGCCGTGATGCGATCGATGGCCGCCAGGACTTTCGCGCTTTCGGAGTGATGCAGGGCGTGACCGGTGTCAGGCAGAACCTCGTAGAGGACGCCAGGAATTTCCCGGGAAAGCGCCGCCGAATGGAGCGCCGGGCTAACCGTCGGATCGTTGGCGCCGGTCATGACGGCGGTCGGAATTCCGATTTCGCCATAGCGGCCCATCATCGCGACAATCTGCGGTTTCAGGTGACGAAGGTCCGCGGCGTTGCTGCCGAAATCCTTCGGCCTGAAGAGCAGCGCTATGCCTGACGCCTCATAATAATTGTCCGGCGCCGCGTCTGGTGAAAAGGAGCTGATGACGGCCTTTCTCGCTGTCAGCGGCGCATAAACCGGAATGACAAGGTGGCGCAGCAGCATCCCGGCAACCGGCCAGCCCGAGGCGGTATTGTACCACGCAACTCCGCCCGGCCATTCGTGGCTGACCGTCGCCAGAAGGACAAGACCGGCCATCTCGTTCTGGTATTGCAAGGCATAAGAGAGCGCGACGGCGCCGCCGAAACTCTGCCCAAGGACGATCGGGCGTTCCGCGCCAAGCGCGGTGACGGTGCCGCGGATCAGTTGCGCCTGCCGGTCAAGACGCCAGCCGTCACGGGGCCGCGTCGAATATCCCCGGCCCGGACGATCGATCATGATGACGCGCCGCGTCTTCGCAAGCTCGTCGCCGAGCGCAAGCTTCATGTCGCGCAAATTGGCGCTGGCGCCGTGGATGAGGACAACCGGCGGGAGCGCGCTGTCCTTGGGTCCGATATCGAGGACATGGAGACGTTCGCCCTCGACGTCGATAAAGTTGCCGATCGGCGGCGCGTCCTTCTCGGCGCGCCAGGTTGCGCAGCCGCCGATCAGGAACAGACCGAGGACAATCGCTGCGGTGAATATTACGCTCATGGTGGAATTACGTCTCATTGGGCCGCCCGGATGATGGCCGCGAATTCGTCGGCCTTAAGGCTCGCGCCGCCAACGAGGGCGCCGTCGACATTGGCGATTGCCAGTATCTCGCGCGCGTTCGAGGGTTTGACCGACCCGCCATATATGATGCGCACCCCGTCCGCGACCCGGTGGCGTATGAAGGCGTGCATCTCGGCAATCTCGTCAATGGTCGGCGTGAGGCCCGTTCCGATCGCCCAGACGGGTTCATAGGCGACGACAAGGTCGCGCTCGCCGGGCGGCAGCGACTGCGCCAGCTGCGTCTCGACAATGTCGCGCTCGCGCCCGGCGCGCCGCTCGGCTTCCGTTTCGCCGACGCAGACAATCGGCGCCAATCCGGCGCGGCGCGCAGCGCGCGCCTTTGCCAGTACGAGCGCGTTGCCCTCGCCATGATCGGCGCGCCGCTCGGAATGGCCGACGATGACATACGCAGCGCCTGCGTCCGCCAGCATCTCGGCACTGATATCGCCAGTATGCGGCCCGGTGGCGAGCGGGTGACAATCCTGGCCGCCGATGCCGATCCCTTCGTCGCTAAATTCTGCCGCGAAAAGGCCAATCAAGGTGGCCGGCGGACAAATGACGATCTCGAGGCTCGACGGCGCTGCCCCGGAGAATGCCTCGATCAGCTTTTGAACCTCGAGAACGGCGGATGACGCCCCGTTCATCTTCCAGTTCCCGGCTATCAGCGGCTTCATAAACCTCCAGATCCCAACCCTTTCGGGGTAAGCGAACCTGCCCCGCTTGTCCAGAATACCGGGCCGCGGCTCGTGTCGTGCTTCGTTTGGTTTGCCTGCCTTGTTCCCATGCGCGACGGCGCCTACAAGAGCGCCGTTCTTCTTCCGGTCTCGGACGCGTACAGCGCGAGCGGGGCCCCTAACGGTTGGGATTTGACATGGCGACGAAGCCCCGCGGCATTATCAAGACGATTGTTGTAATCATCATCGTCTTGCCGCTTGTCGTTTCTTTTGTTGCTTTCGGCGTCCCGGAAATTACCCAGCTGACGAGCAGTGACGCCGTGCGCGTTGGCGCGAAGGGATTTTCCGCCCTTGAAGTCAGGAAGGAGTTCGACCGCTTCGTCACCAACAGGCGCAATCAGACGGACGGCGAGTTTACGCGCGAACAGGCGCTCGCCGCCGGCGCGCAGGATCAAGTGGTGCAATCGATGGCGACGCAGTCGGCGCTCGATCAGGAAGCGCTGAAGATGGGCCTCATCGTCACGCGGCCGATGGTCAGCGACTATCTGCAAACAAGCGACCAGTTCAAAAGCCCCGAAACCGGCAAGTTCGACAACCAGACGCTCGACACGATCCTGCGCGAGTATGGCTTTGGCATCCGCGAGTTTGAAGAGCGCATTCGCACTGAAATGTTGCGCGCGCAATTGCTCGGCGGCGTCGCGCGCGGCGGCCCGGCGTCGAGCGCCATCGTCGATGCCCTGATCGCGCGCGAAGTCGAGACGCGCGAGGTGAGCTATGTGACGATTGGCGAAGATGTCGCTGGCCCCGCCCCCGCAGCAACGCCCGCCTTGATCAAGGATTATTACGACAAGAATAAATCGCTGTTCATGGCGCCGGAATATCGCAGCTTCACAGTCGTCGTTTTGAAGAACGACGATTACACCGACCGCGCCGACGCCTCCGAAGAAAAACTGCGCGAAGTCTATGATGCAAATAAAGCGCGCTATGAAACGCCAGAGCGGCGCACCATCTATCAGATTACGATCGCCGACGAAGCCGCCGCCAATGCCGCCGTCAAGGCGCTTAAAGAGGGCCGTCCGTTTGAAAACATCGCAACCGACAACGGCCAGAGTCTCGCTGAGGTGACGCGCACCGACGCCGTCAAATCCGACATCGTCGATCCGGTTGTCGGCGATGCGCTGTTCGCCGCAGGGGCCGGCGACGGCGCCATTGTCGGTCCGGTCAAGGGCGTCTTTGGCTACAATGTCGCGCAGATCGCCGGCGTGACCCCCGCAACAGTGAAGCCGTTCGAAGAGGTGCGCGCGGAGATTGAGGAAACCTTCCTCAGCCAAGGCACAAAGAAGCGCCTGTTCGAGACGATCGAGGCGATCGAGAATGAACGCGACACTGGGGCGCCGATTGCAGAAGCCGCCAAAAAACACGGCGTCACCGCGCAGGAGTTTGGCCCGATCGACAGTTTCAGCTTTGGCCGCGGCGGCGAAATCATCGATGGGATCGCGGGAGACGTGCTGGCCGCCGCGTTCAAACTCGATGAGGGTGAAGAAGCCGAAGCAACCGAGCTTGCCGATAAATCCGGTTATTTTTTCGTCTCCATGGAAGAAGTGACGCCGCCAGCGCCGATGCCGCTCGAGACGATTGCGGCGGAAGTCGAAGCGCGCTGGCGCACAGCCGAGCGCGAAGGGCGCCTCGCGGGCGCCGTCGCAAAAATCACCGAAGCAATCGCGAAAGGCGCCTCGCTCACTGCGGCGGCGTCGCCCTTCAACCGCGCGCCGCTCACAGCGAGCCTGACGCGGCGCAGCGTCAACGAGACATTCTCGCAGGAGTTGATCGATCAGATCTTCTCGGCAGCCAAGGGCCGCGCGATCTCTGGCCGCGCGGGCGAAGGCGCGCAGGTCATCGCGACGGTCAATGAAATCAATTTTGGCGCAAGCCCCGTTGGCCCCGATCAGATCAAGGCGTTTGGCGAGTTCGTGGGCAACCAGATCGATCAGGAACTGATTGACGCCTACGCCAGCGCTGTCCGTGACGATCTCGGCTTGAAGATCAATGAGGCGCAGATCGGCGCGCAATTTACTGAGGCGCAATGAGCCTGTCGCCGGCGTTTGACGATTTCCGGCGCGGCTATGACAAGGGCAAGCCTGCCGTCTTGATGCGGCGCATCGTCAGCGATCTTGAAACACCGGTGTCGGCCTATCTGAAGCTCGCAGGACGGCGTCACAATTCGTTTCTGCTGGAATCGGTCGAGGGCGGCGAACAGCTTGGCCGATACTCGGTCATCGGCATGAAGCCTGACGCGATCTGGCGCGCTTTTGGCTCGCACGCTGAAATCAACACGCGCGCCGCGGCCGATGGCGACGATTTTGTGCTGGAAAAATCAGCGCCGCTGGAAAGCCTCAAAGCCTTCATCGATGCATCGCGCATCGCGCTGCCGAAAGACGCCCCGCCAATGGCCGCCGGCGTCTTCGGCTATTTCTCCTATGACATGGCGCGCCAGATCGAGCGCTTGCCCGATCGTCCGCGTGCGGCGTTTTCTGTGCCCGACGCCATCTTCATCCGCCCGACGCTGATCGCAATCTTCGATAATCTGAAACAGGAAATTGTCCTTGTCGCGAGCGCGCGTGCCGATGAAGGCCTATCGGCGCGCGCCGCTTATGACCGTGCGAGCGAACGCATCGCCGATGCTGTCAGCGATCTCTCGGCGCCGCTTGCCGTCCCCCGCGAAGCCGCGCGCGAGGTCGCGGCGGACGCCGTCGCGACGCCAAGCTCCAACACGCCGATGCCGGTCTTTCTTGATATGGTCGCGCGCGCCAAGGAGCACATCGCCGCCGGCGACATCTTTCAGGTGGTGCTGAGCCAGCGCTTTCAGGCGGCGTTTCCCCGCCCGCCGATCGAACTTTACCGCGCGCTGAGGCGCATCAATCCGTCGCCATTTCTGTTCTTTCTCGACTTCGACAATTTCGCGCTGGTCGGCTCCAGCCCTGAAATTCTGGTGCGCGTGCGCGACGGCGAAGTGACAATCCGCCCGATCGCCGGCACGCGCCCGCGCGGCGCGACGCCCGAAGAAGACGCGGCACTCGCCGCCGATCTCCTTGCCGATCCCAAAGAGCGCGCCGAGCATTTGATGCTGCTCGATCTCGGGCGCAACGATGTCGGTCTCTCGGCTGAAATCGGCACCGTGAAAGCAACGGCGCAGTTCACCATCGAGCGCTACAGCCATGTCATTCACATCGTCTCGAACGTCACGGGACAATTGCGCGACGGTTTGCACCCGGTCGATGCGGTCGCCGCAGGCTTCCCCGCCGGCACGGTCACCGGCGCGCCAAAGATCCGCGCGATGGAGATCATCGATACGCTGGAGCGCGAGGCGCGCGGGCCCTATGGGGGCGCGATCGGCTATTTCTCCGCTGACGGCGATGTCGACACCTGCATCGCGCTTCGCACCGCGCTGGTCATGGACGGC
>JBJXFO010000013.1:0-28512 GCA_046154725.1 Parvularculaceae bacterium
TCCGTCACCGGTCCCATGCGCGACGTGGGCGGACGGATGAGCGTGCGGTCAACGATTGAAGGCGCGCCCTTGGCTTCAAGGGTTGAGACGAGCGCCTCTCCGACGCCAAGATCGGTGATCGCTTCGAGCGTTGAAAAGGCAGGGTTCGGCCGGAACATTTCCGACGCGGTTTTTATGACTTTTTGTTCCTTGGGCGTGAAGGCGCGCAAAGCATGCTGAATGCGAGCGCCGAGTTGGCTTGAGACGGCGTCAGGAACATCTTGCGGGTTTTGCGTCACGAAGTAGACGCCGACGCCCTTGGAGCGAATAAGTCGGACGACCTGCTCGATTTTTTCAAGCAGCGCCTTTGGCGCGCCGTTGAAGAGGAGGTGCGCCTCGTCGAAGAAGAAGACGAGTTTGGGTTTTTCCGGATCGCCAATCTCCGGCAATTCCTCAAACAGCTCCGCCAGCATCCAGAGCAGAAAGGTCGCGTAAAGCTTTGGCGATTGCATCAAACGGTCGGCGGCAAGGATGTTCACGACACCCCGTCCATCGCGATCGACATGAATGAAATCGTTGAGATCGAGCGCCGGCTCGCCGAAGAAGTTCTCGCCGCCCTGTTCCTCCAGCGTCAACAGGCGCCGCTGGATGGAGCCGACGGTGGTCTTTGCGACATTGCCGTATTTCAGCGTCAGTTCGTCGGCGCGCTCGCCGATGTCGATGAGCAGCGAGCGCAGATCCTTGAGATCCAGCAGCAAAAGCCCGTCATCGTCGGCGACACGGAATGCGAGGGTGAGAACGCCCTCCTGCGTTTCATTGAGATCGAGAAGTCGCGCGAGGAGCAGGGGCCCCATCTCCGAGACGGTCGCGCGGATCGGGTGGCCTTTTTCGCCGAAAAGGTCCCAGAAAACGACCGGCGCCGCTTCCGGCGCGTAGGCTTCAAGGCCGATTTTTTCGACGCGGGCGACAAGGAAATCCTTCATCTCGCCGGGCGCGGCAATCCCCGAAAGGTCGCCTTTGACGTCGGCGGCAAAAACCGGAACGCCGGCGCGGGAGAATTCCTCGGCGAGAATTTGCAAGGTCACGGTCTTGCCCGTCCCCGTTGCTCCGGAGATGAGGCCGTGGCGATTGGCGTATTTGAGCGTCAGATATTGGGAACTTTCGCCCTTGCCGATAAAGACGGCGTCATCCGACATGGTGCGTTCTCCCTGAATGTTCCGCTCCGTTGGATACCGGGGCCCGGCGCGCCCCGGCAAGCGAAGTTAAGGCGAATTAACGCGCTGGCGTTGCCGAGGGGGGCAGGCATCCGATATGTAAGCGGTGAAAAGTCGCGCAGACCGCACCCGGGCGGCAGGTCGAGAGGGTTTATGCTGAGAATTCTGCTGATCATTCTGGTCGCGCTGGCGGTCATCATCGGCCTGATGCGGCTCACGGGCCGCTCCGGCGGCGAAACGCCAGCTGCAACTGTCGGCGCAGACGAGGGAACAGGCGCGGTGTCGGGGGCGGACGGGTCAGCTTCCGTCGACGACGCGATTGGCGCGCTGGACGAGAGAGCAACGGTTGACGCCGAGGCCGGCACGGATGTTCTCGACCCGTCGCTCGACCCGTCGCTCGACCCGGCGCTTACCCCGTCTGTCGATCCAGCCCTTGACGTCATCGATGAGGCGCCGGCTGTCGCTGAAGAGACCATCGAGACCGTCATCGACAACCCCGCGCCGCCAGCAGGCGAGAATGCAGTCGCAGAACCCGCGCCCGATAGCATCCTGAACGCGCCCATCACCGAGGCCCCGACAGCGGAGCCAGAAGCGACCACACCGCCGGGCCGTTGAGTTCGTTTAACGCTCGGGAAAGCCGGCTCACTTAAAGGTTGCTGCTGCGATGACAGCGGGAGCCTCGCCATGACTGCGCCGATCGATCTCAAGCACCTCGACCGATATGTGTGCGGCGACAAGGCGCTGCTCGATGAAGTGCTCGGGATTTTCGTCGATCAGGCGCGCTCGATCACCGAACGCATGCGGCCCGGCGTCAGCGACTGCGACTGGCGCCTTGCGGCGCACACGCTGAAGGGCGCGGCGCGCGGCGTCGGTGCCTGGCGCCTCGGCGAGGCAGCCGACCGCGCAGAGGCGGCAACGAACTCCGATGAACGCGCGCATTGCGTCGAGGAAATCGTCGCGCTTGCGAGTGAAGCTGCGGACTACGCGGCAAGCGTCACGGCGCGCGCAGCCTGAACGCTTCAGGCGTCAGCGCCGCAGTTCGGCCATCGCCGCGTCGAGCCCTTCGAGTGTCAACGGATACATCCGCTCTTCCATCAGGCCGCGCATCATCCGGATCGAACCGGAATACTCCCATTGCTGCTTCGGCAGCGGGTTCAGCCAGACAGCGCTTTGATAAACGCCGGTGAGGCGCTGCATCCAGAGCGCGCCCGGCTCCTCATTGAAATACTCGACCGACCCGCCGGGAACCGAGATTTCATAGGGGCTCATCGACGCGTCGCCAACAAAGACAACCTTATAGTCGTGTGGAAATTTGTGCAGCACGTCCCACGTCGGGGTCTTGTCGGCCCAGCGGCGGCGGTTGTCCTTCCACACGAAATCGTAAAGGCAGTTGTGGAAGTAGAAATACTCCATGTGCTTGAATTCCGAACGGGCGGCTGAAAAAAGCTTCTCACACAGACGAATGAACGGATCCATCGATCCGCCGGCGTCGAAAAAGATCAGCACCTTGATCGTGTTACGACGCTCCGGGCGCATCTTGATGTCGAGGTATCCAGCGCGCGCGGTCGCATCGATCGTGCCGCCGAGATCAAACTCGTCGGGTGCGCCCTTGCGCGCAAACCGGCGCAGGCGGCGCAGCGCGAGCTTGATATTGCGCGTGCCAAGTTCGACTTGGTCGTCGAGGTTTTTGTACTCGCGTTTTTCCCAGACCTTGGCCGCGCGCCCTTGACGCGCGCCTTCATTGCCGATCCGGACGCCTTCGGGGTTATAGCCGCCCGAGCCGAACGGCGACGTGCCGCCTGTGCCGATCCATTTCGAGCCGCCTTGATGGCGCTTCTTTTGTTCCTCAAGACGCTGTTTCAACGTCTCCATCAATTTATCCCAGCCGCCGAGCGCTTCGATTTCCTTCTTTTCTTCTTCACTCAGATATTTCTGCGTGACGAGCTTAAGCCAGTCTTCGGGGATCTCCGCGGTGACGCCCTCAGGGACCGTTTCGATTCCCTGAAAAACGTGCGCAAAAACACGATCGAACTTGTCGAGATTGCGCTCATCCTTGACGAGGCTGGCGCGCGACAGAAAATAGAAGTCCTCGACGCGCCGCTCGGCAAGGTCCGCGTCCATCGCTTCCATCAAAGTCAGATACTCGCGCAGCGAAACGGGTACGCCGGCCGATTTCAGCTCGGAGAAGAACTTTGTGAACATCGGCTAGCCTGAATGCGAGGGCGTCACCGCCACTTGAACTCGAACTGGCGCATCAGGTGGAAACCGACCGTATACTGATTGCGTTCGCCAAAATCGTCGATGATCGGCGTATCGCCAATGCCATCGAAGATGTAGCGGTAGGAGACATACGGGTTCATCGACCAGCGTTTGCCGAGATTGATGTAGGCGTTAAAGCTGCCGCCGATATCGCGAATGCCGCGGCCCGCGTCGTAGACTGCAAGGCCGGATGCCGCCGATTGCGCCGGCGTCACCGAGAAATACGTGTCGGCGTAGCTGTTGCCGATCCACGCCGCTTGCGCGGAGACCGATGTCGAGATCCGGCCATAGCGGAACAGCAGCGCCGTACCCGCCGCATCGACAATAAGGCCGTCATGGCCGCCGACGACGCCCTTGCGGACTTTTGCCCGGACGAGGAAGCGATCGAGAAACTTCGTCGCGGCAAAACCGCCGACCTCAAAGGTGTGATTAATGTCGCCGAGACCGACAAGGGCTTCGTTGTCGCTCTCGTCCCTGTCGCCGACGAGACGAATCGTCGGACCGAAACTGAAACCGGAAAACCCGAATAGCGCAATGTCGGCGCCGTCATTATCAAGGAAGACGATATTCCGGAACTTTACATAAACTTCGGGATCGACGTTCACGTCGTAGTCGTTCGATCCGAAATAATCCGGGCGATAGACCGGCCCGACGCCAAGGCTCAGATCTGTGGCTTCCGGGGTAAGGAACGTCAGGACGCCTACGAAATCACGCAGCGGCCGCCAGCCCTTTTCGTTGTCGAACTCGTCGTCATTGTTGATGCGCTCACGATCCCTGTCGCGGTCCGGGCGGCGCTCGCCAAAAATCGGGTCGAGCCTTGGTTCGTCAATTTCCTGTTGCGCGAGGACCGGCGTTCCTGCCAACGCCGAAACGCTTAGCGCGACGGCAGCAATGGACTCCAACGCGACTTTACCCGAAATTTTTAGTGACACGATTGCCCCTCCGACTGAGCCGCACGGAAATGTTAACGGGGCAAGCGGGAGCGGCAAGCCCCGGGCATGACCCTTCCTCGCCAAACGTCTATACTATCGGTTGGTTTCTCAGAGCTAACCATACCGGGCGCTTTTTGCAGAAATTTCACAAAAAGCCCCGCTAAGCGGCTGGACTGACGCACCCGGCAGGCGCGTCGCCGCTGCTGGTCAGCCGTCGACCGCGTCGTCGATTGCCTCGCCGGTATTCTCGATATCCCGGCCGACACCCTTGATCGTCTCACAAGCGGAAGCAAACGCGCAAATCGCAAGGAAGATGGCAAGACGCTTCATCTCAAGGCTCCAGGTTGGCAAAGGCAGCAAGCAAGGCAGCGCAGGGGCTAACGCCTTTAGACGCCGCCCTCCCGCTGCAGTTTTTTGCGGATCAGCTTGCGGGCGCGGCGCACGGCTTCCGCCTTCTGGCGGGCCTTTTTTTCGGAGGGTTTTTCATAAAATTTGCGGCGCTTCATTTCACGGAATGTGCCTTCGCGCTGCATTTTCTTTTTAAGCGCGCGGAGCGCCTGCTCGACATTGTTGTCGCGGACGACGATCTGAACCAGGGGACTACCCTCCTCGATAACGGTCAAAGCGCCCGCCCGCTGTCCGGCGGTCGAGGCGCGGCTAAACTTCCGAATGGTCCACCGGGCGGCTCGCGCCCCGTGACGAAGGGGCTCATATCAAAGCGTCGGCCCGGTGTCCATATTGGGAAGCGAACAGAGAGGGTATGAAAAAGCACATGACCGGACCCTCAGACGCCTTTGCAGACGCGAGAGCCGCAATCCTTGCCGAGGCGTTGAAGGCCGCCGCTTTTGACGGCTATACGCCCTTGTCGCTCGCGCGCGCCGCCGCTGACGCCGGCCGCACCAAGGCCGAGCTTGCCGCTGCCTTCCCGCGCGGCCCTATCGACCTCATCGCCTGTTGGTCGGCCGCGGCCGACGAGGCGGCTGCGGTTGCAATCCGGGCGCCCGCCGATCCGCCATTGAAAATTCGCGAGAAAATCGCCCGCGCAGTCGAGGCGCGGCTGGCCTATCTCAGGCCCCACAAGGAGGCGGCGCGGCGCGCGGGCGCCTATCTCGCGCTGCCGCATAACGCACCGGTTGCCGCACGCCTCGTCTGGGCGACGGCGGACGCGATATGGCGCGCGCTCGGCGACGCCTCGACCGATTTCAATTTTTATTCGAAGCGGGCGATTTTATCGGGCGTCTGGACATCGACCTTCGCCCGCTGGCTCAGCGATGACAGTGAGAACGAGGAAGCGACAGCCGCGTTTCTTGCCAACCGCATCGACAACGTCATGCAGATCGAAAAACTGAAAGCGCGCGTGCGCGACAGCGGCTTTGATCCCGAAGGCGTGTTCGGCTGGCTCGCGAAAATGCGGTATCCGGGCCAGCGTTAGGATTTCGGTGTCAGCGTCGTCACATGCCCCATCTTGCGGCCGGGCGCGGCGTCGCGCTTGCCGTACAGATGAACGCCTGTGTGCGGCTCGCGCGCAAATGCCTGCCACCGGTCGATATCGTCGCCAATGAGGTTTGCCATCACCGCGTCCGAATGGCGCTGAGGATCAGCAAGCGGCCAGCCGGCGACTGCGCGGATGTGCTGCTCGAATTGCGAGGCCGCGCAGGCCTCGATCGTCCAGTGCCCCGAATTATGCACGCGCGGCGCGAACTCGTTGACGAGCACGCTGGCGTCCTTCAGTATAAAGAATTCAACGCCGATGACGCCGACATACTCCAGCGATTCAAGCATTTTCCGCGTGATTGCAAACGCCGTCGCAATGGTCGCCGCAGACGCGGGCGAGGGAACTGAGGAGCGCCGCAGAATGCCGCCGCGATGCTCGTTTTTCGGCGGATCGTAGAGCGCGACATCGCCGCTGCGCGATCGTGCGCCGATTACCGACATCTCAAACTCGAAATCGACGAAGCCTTCGAGAATTGACGGGCGCGCGCCAAGCTCGGCAAAGGCCTTCGCGGTCGCCTCGCGCCAGGTTTCCGCATTATCGAGCGCGCCGGCGCCAATCACCGTCTGGCCCTTGCCGTCATAGCCAAGACGGCGCGTTTTCAGGATCGCCGGCCGGCCGATGCGCGTCAGCGCCGACGCCAGCGCCTCGGCGCTGTCAACGCCCTCAAACGGAGCCGTCATCGCGCCGATCGAGCGCACGAACTCTTTCTCGATCAGGCGGTCTTGCGCGACGGCGAGCGCGCGCGCGCCGGGCGCCACCGTGACGCCCGCACGCTCAAGAACATCGACAGTTTCTGCGGGGACATTCTCGAACTCATATGTGACGACGTCGACGAGACGCCCGAACCGCGCCAGCGCGTCGGCGTCCGTATACGGCGCAATCGTGTGCGCAGCGCAGACGGCGGCGGCCGGGCAGTCTGGCTCGGGCGAAAAAATATGCGTGTTAAGCCCCAACCGGGCCGCCGCCATCGCCAGCATCCGCGCCAGCTGTCCGCCGCCGAGAATGCCAACAACGCCATTTGGCTGGATGGGCGCCATTTAATCGGCAACCGTCATCGGCACGCCCGCCGTTTCCGCCGCTCGCCACGCTTTCAGTCTGGCCGCGAGCGCGTCATCCGACAGCGCAAGGATCGCGGCGGCGAAAAGGCCCGCATTCGCCGCGCCCGCCTCGCCAATCGCCATGGTCGCGACGGGAACCCCGGCCGGCATCTGGACGATCGACAACAGGCTGTCGAGGCCGGACAGGGATTTGCTCTGCACGGGAACGCCAATAACGGGCAGGCTTGTCATCGACGCCGTCATGCCGGGCAGGTGCGCTGCGCCGCCAGCGCCGGCGATGATCACCTTGATGCCGCGCGCGCCCGCGTTATGCGCAAAATCAAAGAGACGCGTTGGCGTCCGGTGCGCCGAGACGACGCGCGTTTCAAAGGCAACGCCAAGGCGCGTCAAAATCTCGGCCGCGCGGCTCATTGTCGTCCAATCAGACCGTGATCCCATGATGATGCTGACGAGCGGCAACGCTGCCGCTTTGGGCATCGCCTTCGAACGGGCTTTCCTGCTGGTTGGCGCCACGGGCTCTCCTCAGAAAAATGCGGCTTAGCGCAACAGGGCTGGCCGGTGCAAACGATGCGAGTCAATCATCGGCTTGGCATTCAGGCTTTCGTGCCCGACACTCCGCACCGCGAATCGGAGCGCTCCATGAAAGTTACAGGTCCAAGAGGGCCCTCGAGCGCTGCGCCAGCCGCAAGAGCTGGCGCCGCGCGCGGATCGGCGCCGCCGGCACCGGCTGAGCCGATCGATGCTATCTCTTTCGCGGGCATCCCCGCCGAGGAATTGACGCCGCGTGTCAGGGCGGCGCTGATCACGCTGATCGACGAAGTGCAGCAGCTGCGCCGCGACCTTGCGCAGACTCAGTCGAAAATGCGCGAACTGGAGACCGAAGCCTCGCGCGACCCGCTGCTTGGCATTTTGAACCGGCGCGCGTTTGTCGGCGAACTCAATCGCGCCATCGGCATGATCGAGCGCTATGGCCATCCGTCGAGCCTCGTTTTTGTCGATGTCGATAATCTTAAAGTGACTAACGACCGCCACGGCCATGCGGCGGGCGACCGCGCGTTGCGCCATGCCGCTGACACGATTACGGCAAACATCCGTCAGACCGACATCTTCGCCCGGCTCGGCGGCGATGAATTTGCCATTATCCTGACGAATACAGGGATCGACGGGGCGATCACCAAGGCAGCAGCGCTCACGGAACGGGTCAGCGCAGCGCCGGCGCCCGAGGGCCTTGCAGTCTCGGTGACGTGCGGGGCTGTCGAGATATCGAAAGGCGCAACCGTCGAGACCGCGCTCGAAGCCGCCGACCGCGCGATGTACGCGTTGAAAGCGCGCGGGCGGTAGGGTTCCGCGCCCCCGTGCAGCAATAGTAGGGTGCATTGAGCGCAGCGAAATGCACGTCTTTCTTGCCGTGCCAAAAGTACGGCGTGCATTTCGCGGCGCTCAATGCACCCTACCTGGCGCCTGCAAACGGGGGGTAGAGCTCTCCCGTGAACGGGGGAGCGATGCGAGGGCGCGCCTCACGCAATAATATCCGGCGTCAGCTGATCCTTCAGCCGCTGGATCATGTCTTTCAATTGCAGCTTCTTCTTTTTCAGCCGCGCGAGCGACAGGCCGTCGCGCCCTGCGGATCCGCTGAGCGCTTTGATCGCCGCATCGAGATCGCTGTGCTCTTCGATCAGAAGCGCGAGCCTGACAGGCAGCGCGTCTTCATTGGCGCTCGTAAAGGCGCTCTCGCGCGCGGTGAACAGATGCGAGGCGTCAACGACGCCAGACCCTATGCCGTCGCCGCTTTCGTTTGAGCCGTCCTTAGCCATTCACGTCATCGCCTTTATGCGCATCAGGGGGCTCGCCCGGTGTGGGCAGCGTAAGCCCGATGAGGTCTTCTAGCAACGAAATCGAAAATCCGGCACTGCGCGCCGCACCGCTCGTGCGCGCATAAGAGGCGAGGCTGCGCCGGGCGCGGCCGCTTCTATCCCCGCCGTTTGCGGGCGTCAGCTGCTTTTGCGCGAGCGCTTCCAACATGGACTGCACTTCGCGCTCGGCGCGCAGTTCCAGCGCTTTTACGTCTTCGCGCAACTGATCGACGCCCGCGCCGTCAAATCCGGCCTTCAGGCGCCGCCGTACCTGCCTTAACGGCGCGACAACCGCGTCTTCCCATTGCCCGGCGATTTGGAAGGCGCGCCTTAGTGTTGCTGTGTCGGGCTCGATAAATCCTTGCGCGGACCACAGGCACCAGAGGACGAGGTTGACGTTCAACCCATGCGCGTCCTGCAGCACCAGGAGAGCGCGCGCAACGCCCGGCTGCGCATAGGCGCTGACCGACCAATCCCAAAAATTTGCCGGCGCCGTTATCGCCGCGCTCCCTTTTCGAGGTCTTCGCCCCAGCGTTTCGTCAGGGCGGACTGAATGCCGACGAGGTCGAGCACCCTGCCGACCGATTGATCGACGAGATCGCCGACAGTCTTTGGTTCAATATAAAACGACGGCAGCGGCGGCGCGATGATTGCGCCCATTTCGGCAAGCGCAGTCATTGTGCGCAGATGGCCAAGATGAAACGGCGTTTCGCGGATCATCAGTACAAGGCGCCGCCGCTCCTTCAGCATCACATCAGCGGCGCGGCTGATCAGGTTCGAGGTTACGCCCGTTGCTATCTCCGACATTGTCTTTACCGAACACGGCGCGACAATCATCGCTTCGGCCGGAAACGAGCCCGAGGCGATCGCCGCGCCAATATCGGCATGCGCATACCTGACACTCGCCAACGGCTCGAGATCGGCCGCCTTCAGCCCCAGTTCGTAGGCGAGCGTCATCTCCGCGGCGCGGCTCACAATCAGGTGTGTTTCCGCGCCCGCTTCCTTGAGCGCCTCGAGGCAGCGCTTGCCGTAGATCACGCCGGAAGCCCCGGTGATGGCAACAACGATGCGCGGCGTGGATTTCACAAGAAAACTCAATTGGTTGCGGAGGCAATTTAACCGCATGCCAACGCTCTGGCCAGCGCGCTTGCCAGCATTCTGGCAAAGGCGCCGCGTTAACCATTGCGGACAAGGGTTTTCATCGACAACCAAGGCTTTTGGTGTTGTACTGCCGTGTCTCGAGCCTAACCAAGGAGGTTAGATTATGGCGCTTAAGGCACACTTGCAGTCCCTCAACACGCGGCATCAGGAACTCGACAGCCTGCTTTCAACTGAAATGAAACACCCGCTGCCGGACGATACACGATTGATTGAACTCAAGAGGCTTAAGCTCCGAATAAAAGACCAGATCGAGCGATTGCGACAAGGCGCTCATTCAGCAGGCTGACGAAGCTTCCAGTCAAAAAAAGCGGGCGCCTTCCGAAAGGGAGGCGCCATTTTCTTGGAGTGATTTTCCTGAGGTACTCAACATGAGCGAAAGATCGGTGATCATCGTCGGCGCCTGCACAGCGATTGGAGATGCGTGCGCGCGCCGCTTTGCAAGCGCTGGCGATCGTCTTGTGCTGGCGGATATCGATGAAGCGGCGGGACGCGCGCTCGCCGCGGATCTTGCGAAAAAATCCGCTGCCGTCTTCGTCGCGGCGTCGGTCGAAAATCGTCTGCATGTTCACAACATCATCGCCGAGGCGCTTGAGACTTATGGGCGCGTCGATGTGCTGATCAATACAACGCTCGATGTGGCGTCCGGCGATTTTCTGGAGATGTCAGAAGACGTCTTCGATGCGATGATCGCGACAAATCTGCGCGGCGCGTTTCTGATGTGCCAGGCGGCGGCCCGCCAGTTCGTCAAGCAGATCGATCAGTCTACGGAATCGCAAGGCGACGGCGCGATCGTCAATCTCGTCTCGGTCGAGGCGGTCACAGCGGCGCCCGACCGCATCGCCTTTGCCGCCTCGCAAGGCGGCGTGCAGCAGCTGACGAAAGGCGTTGCGCTGGCGCTGTCGCCCTACGGCATCCGCGTCAATGCGGTCGGCATCGGCGCGATCAACGCCGAGTACCTTGAAGAATTCGACCTGAAATCGGCGCGCAGCACCGTTCCCTTGAGCCGCATTGGCGACCCGGAAGAAGTCGCTGAAGCGGTCTATTTCCTCGCCTCGCCGGCCGCGTCCTACATCACCGGACAGACGCTATTCGTCGACGGCGGGCGCCTCGTGAAGTCAGGCGGCGCGGGCTATGCGGAGCGCAGGGACAAGGCCTAACGGCGCCTCTTCTTGCGGCCGAATTCGTCCTCGTCTTCATCGTCGTCATATTTTGGCTTTGTGTCGATCCCGCTGAGGCTGGCGAAAACCTTGCCGAGATCGATCGGCTTTTCGCGCTCCTCGCGCGGTTCTTCGATACGCGCGGTAACGACCGTCTCGGCCGCAGGGCGCAGCGACGGGCCGGGGTCCATTGTCGGATTAAGCTTGGCATGCTTGGCGGCCGCCTTGCGCACCAGCATGTCGAGATCGGTTTGGGTGCACAGGCCGAGGCCGACAGGATCGGTCGGCGCAATATTCGCCGCGTTCCAGTGCGAGCGGTCGCGCACCGACTGGATCGTCGACTTTGTCGTGCCGAGCAGCTTCGAGATCTGCGCGTCGGAAATTTCCGGATGATTGCGCACGATCCAGGCGATGGCGTCGGGCCTATTCTGGCGTTTTGAGACCGGCGTGTAGCGCGGCCCCTTGCGCGGTCTTTCGACGACGATTGTTTTCGTGCGCGCCAGTTTCAGGCGAAAGTCAGGGTTGGCCTGCGCCTTGTCGAGGTCCTCGCGCGCCAATTGGTTATTGGTGATCGGATTGATGCCGCGCACGCCGACTGCGACGTCGCCATCCGCAATGCCTTTGACCTGAAGCGGATGCAGCACGCAGAAATCGGCGATCTGGTCGAAGGAGAGCGAGGTGTTTTCGATCAGCCATACGGCGGTCGCCAGCGGCATCAGCGGTTTGTCGTCCATCGAGGCGTCTCCACTTAAAAGGTCCAAATAGCTTTTTGACCGGGCTGCCGCTTCAGGGCGGCTGCCCGCGCTTGCCCCTCAATCCTGTCGGGAAAAGCGCCGCGTCAGGGACGCGATCGACCGGGCTTATAGGGCGAGCCTCGAAAAAGGCCAAGCGGGGTTTTAGGCGATATCAAGCAAAATCTTGCCGATATGAGCCCCGGCTTCCATTCGGGCATGAGCGCTGGCGACGTCAGCGAGCGGGAACACGCGGTCGGTGACTGCTTTCAGGCGGCCGTCTGCGAACAGCGGCCAGACCTCGGCGCGCAACGCGCTCGCGAGGCGCGCTTTTTCGGCCGCGCTCCGCACCTTCATCGTCGAGCCCGACAGACGGAGCTGTTTTCGCATGATGAGGAATACATCGATCTCGGCGACGATGCCGCGCAGGAAGGCAATCGACACGTGGCGCCCGCGCAGATTGAGCGCCACAAGGTTGCGCTTGACGAAATCGCCGCCCGCCATGTCGAGCACCACGTCGGCGCCGCCGCTTGCCGCGATCTTTGTCTCCCAGTCAAGGGTCCGATAGTCAAAAGCTTGCACCGCGCCGAGCGCGCGGATCGCGCTGAGCTTTTCTTCGCTCGACGCGGTCGCGAAGACGCGCGCGCCGCGCGCCGTGGCGAGCAGGATCGCCGCAACACCAATGCCGCTGGTGCCGCCATGAACAAGGAGCGTCTCGCCGGATTTCAGCGCGGCATCGTCAAAGACGTTCGCCCAGACTGTAAAAAACGTCTCCGGCAATCCCGCCGCATCGCGCAGCGTCACGCCGCCCGGAACCGGCAAGCATGAGCCCTGGTCCGCTAACGCAAAGCCGGCATAGCCGCCGCCTGTCAGCAGCGCGCAAACCTCGTCGCCGGCGCGCCACGCCGTGACGCCGGAACCAAGAACGTCAATCGTGCCGGAGACCTCAAGGCCCGGAATGTCGCTCGCCCCCGGCGGCGGCGGATAAAGCCCCATCCGCTGCAACACGTCCGGGCGATTGACCCCGGCGGCAGCAATACGGATGCGCACGTCGTTGGGGCCGGGTTCGGGAATTGGCCGCTCGCCGAGGCGCAGCACGTCGGGCCCGCCGGGCGCAGTGATTTCAATGACGCGCATTGTCGATGTCATGCAGGGGTTTTAGGCGGATAACCACGGAAAGTCATCGGATGCCTGAGATCCTCGCGACAAGCGCAAGGATGACGGGGTAGGATGGTGAGGAAGGCCCCGCAAAACGGACATCGCCATGGAAATCGACGCGCCTAAGGAAATCCCGGACCTGACCCTCGAAAAGCTCGGGCGTCAGGACCTCTACACGATGTCGATCGCGGACCTGACGGCGCGCATCCTGTCTTTGAAAACAGAAATCGCGCGCTGCGAAGCCGCAATCGCCAGCCGCAACGATACGCGCTCGGCGGCGGAGAAATTGTTCAAGCTTTAACAGCGGCCTTAACCCTCTCCCGCTTGCGGGAGAGGCGAGAAGCATCGCGACTTGTTTGCCAATCAATCGCATCCGGCGTTAGCCGCAAATCTCCATCAGCAAACCGCGCGCATCGCGCGCGCCGTCGCCAAAGCGCAAGGCCTCGCCGCCGAGCAGCGCCTTCGCCGTGAGTGCGAGTGCGAGCGCATCGATGAGATCGTCGTCGGCGAAAACGCGCTTCGATGAATAGGCGGCGCGGGTCCTTTCCAGGAGCGCTGGCGCATCGTTAATGCCGTTATCTTTCAGTCGCCGCAGGCGTTCGCGTTTTCCTTCCGGCGTGCGTTTGGCATGCGTGCATGGCGCGCCTGCCAGCCGTGTGAATGAAAGCTCAGGGTGGCCCTCGACGACGCGGGCCTGAAGCGGCGGGGTGATGATCTGATCGATCTCGCGGATTTTCGCGGCGATGTTCCACGCCTGTTTCGACAGCCCCGCGCCGCGCGCCTTGCCGAACGCGTTCGCCTCCTCGTAGTTGTCGAACGCCAGCATGCCGCGCAGCGGCGAGGGAAAGACGCTCGACCGGCGCAACCCGATCGCGCGGCGCGTTTCCTTTTCGCAGGTGCGGCCCGGAGACTCCGACAGGCCAATAGGCATATCGATGACGATTAACTGTGCTGACGCCAGCGGACCGTCCAGCAGCGCGGCAAAGCTGTCCGCGATTGCGACATCGGTCTTGCCCGTTACGGGACAAAAGATCGCCGCGATCCATCCAACCGGACAACCGTCAACGCCTGCGACACGAATTCCCGTTTGGGTTGCTGGCATATCGGTTGCTGTGTGGGTTGTGAAAGACGAAGACGGCAACACTGCCGTTGGGGCGTTAACCTTATTCTTGTTGTCACCGCGGGGACGGTCCGGCAATCTGAATCGCAAGACGGAAAGTCTGGTGGGATGGAATTAGCGGAAAAAGACCGGCCGGCGCGCACGGGAGCGGCGTCCTTCGTGCAGTCCGAAGTGTTCGCGCGCACGTTTCGCGAGGGCATGTCGCTCGTTGAGGATACAGCCAATTATCTCGACGGCGAGGGGCGCGACGCGGCCAAATCGCTGACGCGCTCAGCGGCGTTGTCTTATGCGGGCGCGTCGATGCGCCTTACAACGCAGCTAATGCAAATCGCGTCATGGCTGCTCGTGCTGCGCGCCTTGCGCGAAGGCGACATGCCGCTGAAAGACGCGGGCGACGACAAATACCGCCTCAACGGACGCGAGCGCATCACGCCCGATATGCTCAGCGGCGATTTGCCGAAAAAACTGATGACGCTGATCGATGACGCGGGCCAGCTTTATGACCGCATCTATCGCCTCGACAGCGATCTGTTTCGGGATATCGGCGCAAGGCCTGTCACGCAGGACGCGGCCGCGCAGCAGCGCGCGTTGCTCGACGCGTTTGGCGGCGCGGGTCGGCAGCCTTAAACTGCCTAAGCCTTCTTGATCCCGAACGCGCCGAATTTTTGCTGGAACTTCGAGACCTGACCTTTTTCGCCAACCTTGGCGGGACCGCCGGTCCAGGCCGGATGGCTGAGCGGGTCGATATCGAGCGACAAAGTTGCACCCTCCGCGCCATAGGTCGAGCGCGTCTCGAACGTTGTGCCGTCGGTCATCACGACCTTGATGGCATGATAGTCGGGGTGAATGCCTTTTTTCATGGCGGCGGCTTTCGATTGAGGAGGCCAGGGAGGATTTAAGGACCGCAGCGGATAGGCCAAGGCGGGAATGATTGCAACCCCGCTGAAGACGACAGAGAGCGCAATTCAACGCGCCTTCTTACCCTCGCCCGCGAGCGGGCGAGGGCAGGGTGAGGGGATTTCCGCGAGTTAATACATCAGCGCTTCTGATTGACGCCCCCTCACCCCTGCCCCTCTCCCGCCAGTGCGGGAGAGGGGAACAGAAGAAAAATCGCATTAACCATCTAACTGGATGTTTTCATTCGCAAACAAAAATCCGTCCCACCCCCTTCCGGCGGCTTTATAGTGGGTCTCATGAACTCTTTTGCTTCTTTGCCGGCCGGCGCCGCCTGATGCGTTTCCTCTCCACCCGAGGCCGCGCGCCGGAGATTGGCTTCCGCGCGGTCGTTTTGAGCGGTCTTGCGTATGACGGCGGCCTCTTCATGCCAAAGCACTGGCCGCGGCTTGCCGAGGCCGAAATTGCCGCGTTCGGCGCGATGCCGTTCGCCGAGGCTGCGGCGCGGGTGCTTACGCTGTATGCGGACGACGAGCTCGGCACGGCAGAGTTGCGCGCGATGGCCACGCGCGCCTATGCGCCGTTCAACCATCCGGAAACAGCGCCGCTGCGCGCATTGTCGCCCGATACAGCTCTCCTCGAATTATTCCACGGGCCGACGCTCGCGTTCAAAGACATCGCGATGCGGATGTTGGCCGAGCTGTATCAGTGGGCGCTGGATGGCGCCGCGCGCGGCAAGACGATCCTTGGCGCGACATCCGGCGACACCGGCGGCGCCGCCGTCAGCGCATTTGCGGGCGTCGGTGCGTGCGAAGTCTTCATGTTGCATCCAAAGGGCCGCGTCTCGGACGTGCAGCGCCGCATGATGACAACCACGCGCGCCGGCAATATTTTCAACATCGCTGTCGAGGGGACGTTCGACGACTGCCAGCGCATCGTCAAAGCGCTGTTCGCCGATGAGCGGCTCAATCGGCACTGCGATCTTGGCGGCGTCAATTCGATCAATTGGATACGTCTTGCGGTGCAGTCGACCTATTTCCTGACCGCCGCCGCGAAAACTGACGACAGCCTCAGTTTCGTCGTGCCGACGGGCAATTTCGGCGACATTTTCGCCGGCTATGCCGCCAAGCGTTTCGGGGCGAACATCTCCATGCTCGCCGCCTCCGTCAACGGCAACGACATCGTCCGGCGCGCGATCAGCACGGGCGTTTACGCGCCCGAAGCAGTTGTCGCGACGACGTCGCCGTCGATGGATATTCAGGTCGCATCCAATTTCGAGCGGTTGCTGTATGAAGCGTCGGGCAGGGACGGTGTTGCAATTGACGCCCTCATGCAGCGGGGCAGTTTTGAAATACCGGCAACGTGGCGCGCCAAAATCAATGCCGACTTTGCCGCCGAGCGCAGCAGCGAACCGGAAGTGCTGGCGATGATGCGGCGGCGGTACGAACACGACGGACTTACGATTGATCCGCATACGGCGGTGGGCCTTGTCGCCGCCGAAAAGCTGCGTGCTAGCGGGCGGCTGACCGGCAAGGCCGTTTGTCTTGCGACCGCGCATCCGGCGAAGTTTCCCGACGCCGTTGAAGCCGCCACGGGCGCAAGGCCATCTCTGCCGCCAAGGCTTGCATTGCTGATGACCGATCAGGAACGCTATGACACCGCGCCAGCCGACACCGGCGCCATCCGCGCGATCATCGAAGCCAAATCGCTTTTCAAGGAGAGTTTGCATTGACGACGCCGCTCACGACGATGTTGCCGAACGGGGTCCGCGTTGTCATTGACCCGATGCCGGGCCTTTTGTCCGCGGCCATCGGCGTTTACTTTCGCGCCGGGACGATCGACGAGACGCGCGAGGAAAACGGCGTCGCGCACCTTCTTGAGCATATGGCGTTCAAGGGCACGCGGCGGCGGTCGGCGCGCGACATCGCCGAGGAGATCGAAGCCGTTGGCGGCTATCTGAACGCCAGCACCGGTTACACGCGCACGGGCTATTATGCGCGTATCCTGAGCGGCGACGCGGGCGTTGCCTTCGACATCCTCGGCGATATCGTCACCGAACCCCTGTTCGACCCCGGCGAGCTTGAGAAGGAGCGTGAGGTCGTCATCCAGGAGATCGGCGAAGCGGCGGACCAGCCCGACGACGTTGTGATGGAATTGCTACAGACCCTGTCGTTCGGCGATCACCCGCTCGGGCGCCCTATTCTCGGCACGGAAGAAAGCGTGACGGCGCAACAGCCGGGCTCGCTTCGAGCGTTCATGGCCTGCCGCTACAGCCCTGAGAACCTGATCGTCGCGGCGTCCGGCGGCGTCGATCCTGACGCGATTGCAGCGCTCGTCTCCGAGCGATTTGCATCCCGGCAAGCGAGTGGCGCGGCGCCCGCCCGCAAGGCGCCGCGCTATGTCGGCGGCAGAGCGCATGACAACCGCGACATCGAGCAGACGCATATCGCGCTCGCGTTTCCCGGCGCCGCGGTCACCGATGCCGACTATTTCGCGACGCGGCTTTTCGTCGAAGCGCTTGGCGGGGGCATGTCGTCGCGTATCTTTCAGTCGGTGCGCGAAGACCGCGGACTTGCGTATTCCGTCTATTCGTTTCTCGATGCCTATGAGGACATTGGCACGGTCGGCGTCTACGTTGGCACCGAAGCCGCCAACGCCGCCGAGGCGGTCGCGCTGATCCGCCGCGACATCGAGGCGCTCGCCGCGTCGCCGACGGCCAAGGAAATCGACCGGGCGCGCGCAATGCTGAAATCGACCTTGCTGATGGGGCTTGAAAGTCCGGCGACGCGCAGTGAGGCGGCGGTCAGTCAGCTTTTTGCGCACGGGCGGCTTGTCCCGCCGGTGGAGCTCTCCGACCGGCTCGACGCGGTAACGATCGAGGATGTGCGCGCCGTTGCCGCAAAGGCGCTGTCCGGGACTGCGTCGTCGCTGTCGGTCGTTGGCCCGGCAAAGTTTGACAGCCTGGTGAAGGCCCTTGACGGGGGCGGCATTTGACCGCCGCGCACGTTGGCGCTGAAATATCTTCGATCGGAAAAAGGGACCGTGGGTTTTCGATGCTGAGCTTTGATTTTGTGCGCGCGGCCGAGCGGCCGCCCGTCATCAACGCCGGCGCCATCTTTTTGCGGACGCCAGGGCCGGGCGATTACGCCGCCTGGGCTAACCTGCGCGAGCAGAGCCGGGAGCATCTCACCCGCTGGGAGCCGGCCTGGAAGTCGGCCGAGGCGGCAGCTGAAGCCTTCAGGCTGCGCCTCAAATCCTATGAGCGCCAATTCCGGGCGAGGGCGGGCGTTGCTTTTCACGTTTTCAGGCGCGGCGACGGCGCCCTCGTCGGCGGCGTCACCCTGTCGGACGTCCGGCGCCACGCGGCGCAATCGGCAACCGTCGGGTACTGGATTGGCGAGGCTTTCCTGCGTCAGGGCTATGGTCTTGCGGCCGTCGCGGGGGCTGTCGGCTATGCGTTTGAAGGGCTCGGGCTGAACCGGGTCGAAGCGGCATGCCAGCCGGGAAACGCGCCATCCCGCGCGCTCCTCGCCAAGGCTGGATTCGTGGAGGAGGGGCTGGCCCGCGAATACCTGTTCATTAACGGGGCGTGGCGCGACCATGTGTTATTCGCCCGTCTCGCCAGGGATCATGCGGGGGGCGGCGATGCCCCGGCTTCCTGATGTCGAGGCCATGAACGTCGATTTGTCGCAAGACCGCGCATCGCCTCTTGCAACGGCGCGCAGCGAGCGCGAGTATCGGCTCGGGGCGCGGGCTGATTTCCAATCAGGCCGGCAATGGTCAAAGCGGGGCGTATGGTGTTGGCAGAACTGATCGCGGCCGAGGCGCCGGTCGCCGCAGCCGCAGGGCTTGTTTCCTCTCTCGATCTGACCCGGGGCGCGATAATCGGCGCGATGCTGATCAGCGCGGCCTTCCTTGCCGGCGTCGCCGTTTTGCGCAGCAGTGCCGCCGCCTTCAGCGGTTTCGTGATGGTGGCCTCGGCGGGCATCGTTCTCGCGTTCTGGCTGGGCCTTGCCGGGGAACCGGGGCCGGCGCTGTCGCCCTTGCTGCAAGGAATTTTCGCCGCATCGGCGCTGATCTTTCTCAGTGCAACAGCGCCGCTCGTGTCGGGCAATCGGTTTCTCGGCGGCGTGCTCTTTGCCGGGGCGTTGTCAATCCTTGGGATTGCCATTCTCAACGTCGCCCTGATTGGCGAGGCAACCAGCCTGCAACGCATGGGGCTGTACGCGGCCGCGGCAGCGATCGTCGGCATTTCCGGAATCGATGCGCTGCGCGGCGACAGCGGCGCCCGCCTGATTCTCCCGGGCGCGATTCTCGCATGCGCCGCCCCGCTTGTCTTCGGCATGGGCGGCATCGGAGCTTTTGCGCTCGCACCGCAAGCAATGTTTGCGGTTGGGGTGCTGATGGCCAGCCTTGTGGCGCTGGTCTCTCCCGCCGCCGGCCGCGCAATGACCGGTTTTGGCGGCGACCTCTCGTCACAACGCTTCGATGGCGGCGACCGCACGCATGGCGGGCGCCGCAATGCCAGCCAATCGCCGCATGACGCGGCGCGTGTTTCAGAAAACCAGCTCGCGCAGGTCCTCGATTATTCCGGGATTGCCGTCTGGGACTGGAGCCGCATGGCGAACCACCAGACGGCCTCGTTCGGGGAATTGATGGGCGCCGATTGCGACGGCGCGTTCACGCCCGAGGCGTTGCGCGAATTTATCCATCCCGAGGAAGTGCATCGCTTTGAGCATGGTATTTTCGGCCCGTCCGAAGGGGATGGCGGTTTTGACGAGGTGATCCGCCTTATCGGCGGCAACGCCGTGCGCATGCGCGGCGCGCGCGCGGTCGCGAAAGACGGCGATCTCGAACGCATTGTTATCTTCCTTGAGCGCTCCGAATGCGTCGGCGCGCACGAGGCGGTCAAGCCGGACGCTTTAAAGCTCGCGGCGGTCTCGCTGACGGGCGCGGCAGCAATCGCCGCGCCAGCGGAGCGATGCCACGACATTGCGTCGCCGCATCACAACCATACGCATCGCGACCACGCTGCTGCCGATCGGCACGAAAATCGCCGGCATGACGATCCCGCCGTTGCAAAGAGCCTCGCGCCAGCCAATGCCGAAGTCATCCGCGCGGTTGATGACGGGTCGGTAACAGCGGCGTTCCAGCCAATCGTATCGTTCGAGACCGGCAAGGTGTGCGGCGCTGAAGCGCTGCTGCGCATCATGCGCGACGGCGCGCTGGTCGAGGGCGAGGGCGCTGAAGAGTTCGTGCGCAAGGCGGCCATTGCCGGCAGAGGCCGGGCTGTTGCCTCCGCCATGCTGAAACAGGCAGCCGCGCATGCTGCCGATCGTATCAAGGCTGGCGACACGTCTTATTTCGCGTCGGTGAACATTTCAGCCTCGCAGCTCCTCAGCGAAGATTTTGTTGCCGATGTGCGCTCGACCATTTCGGAACACCGCCTGCCGCCGCGCGCGCTTGTCATCGAATTGACAGAGGCCGAGCGCCTCGTCGAAACGCCGGAAGCGGCGCGCGTGCTGAAAGCCCTGCGCAGCGCGGGCGCGGCGCTTGCTTATGACGACTTCGGCGCCGGCTTCTCGTCGCTGTCAAATCTTCATCGCTATGAATTCGACTTCCTGAAGATCGACCGCTCGTTCCTCGACGACATCGCTGCGAACGGCGGCAAGAAAAAGATTGCTTCGGCGCTCGCAAAACTCGGCCGCGATTTTGGCATGACCGTCATCGCGGAAGGGATTGAATCGGAACAGACCGCCAAGATCGCCAAGGCGATTGGCTGCAAGATGGGCCAGGGCTTCCATCTCGGCAGCCCGGCGATTGCCGGCGCAAAAACATCCGTAGACGGATTAATGTATGCCGCCAATTCGCAAGCCCCAGCCAATTCTCAACTGACAGCTGGCGTTTTGCTGGACGGTCATCTCGACGCAGAAAAGCCGGTCGGCCGTCCGCTTCGCCGCAGACTATTTGGCGCGAAGGCGCATTGACGCGTCTGACTTCGCACCTCTGACGTCGCACCGGCGCGCGTCAATTCAGCGGCGCGTCGATTGTGCGCGCGTTTGCCCATTCCGGTGATAGCATTGCGCCCGTAACGCCAAGGCTTTTCAGGGCCGTCTTCCAAAGGTCATCGCAATCGCCGCCGAAGATCAGCGCTGGGTCGGCGTCGGAATGGCACCACGCATTGACGGCAATCTCGTTTTCAAGCTGACCTGCGCCCCAGCCCGCATGACCGATCGCCAGCAGATAGCGCGCAGGGGGCTTTTGGGACGCTGACAGTCCGCCGATATCGACGAGGATCTCTTTTGACGCCGTGACGCCGATATCGGGTCCGAGCGCCATCGTCTGCGGCGAGCGATAATCAAGCGAATGGATGACGAGCCCGCGATCCCTTTGCACCGGGCCGCCGTAATAAACCGCCTCACCGCCCGCGCCGTCGCGCGGATCAATCGACAATTGTTCCAGCAGATCGCCAAGTTCGACATCTGCAAGCGGCTTGTTGACGATGACGCCCATCGCGTGGCGCGCGTCATGCGACACCATCAAGACAACCGATTTCTCAAAGCAAGGGTCGGTCATGTTCGGCATCGCGATCAAAACCTTTCCGGCAAGGAAATCGCGTGTCGGCCGCCGCGGCTTTTTTTGGGCGGCGGTGACGGGTTTCGATGGGCTCTTGCGCGGCATCGCGCGAAACTATGCAGCGGCGGGCGCTGTGACAAGGGCGCAAAACCGGTCCCGCCGGTGGTCTTTTCCGGTGTGGGTCATTATGACGGCGCGGCTTGCCCGTTTCATGGAGGAGAAGACAATGACCATCGCACCAGGCGACAAGATACCAGCCGTCGACGTGACGCTCGCAACAGCCGACGGGCCCCAGAAGACGTCCACCGCCGAGATCTTCGGCAAGGGGGCAGTGGCGTTCTTTGCTGTTCCGGGCGCGTTCACGCCGACATGTTCCGCGCGCCATCTGCCGGGCTTTGTCGACAAGGCAGCCGAGTTGAAATCAAAAGGCATCGACAAGATCGTGTGCATGTCCGTCAACGACGCCTTCGTGATGAAGGCGTGGGGACAGGCGCATAACGCGCTCGGTTCGATCGATATGGTTGCCGACGGCAACGCCGATTTTACCCGTGCGCTTGGCCTGACGCTCGATGCGCGCGGTTTTGGCATGGGCGAGCGCTCGAAACGCTTTGCAGCGATCATAAGGGACGGTGTCGTCGCCGACCTCTTCATCGAAGCGCCCGGCGCATTCGAAGTGTCGAGCGCCGATTACATGCTGAGCAAATTGTCTTAAGCGGCGATCGAGGCAAGGCCGGCGCGCGCGAGCGCGTCGGCGCGTTCATTTTCAGGGTGGCCGGCGTGGCCCTTGACCCAGCGCCATTCGACCGCGCGGTCCGCGACCAACGCGTCAAGCGCCATCCAGAGGTCCCGATTTTTCACCGGTTTCCTGTCCGCCGTGCGCCAGCCATTGCGCTTCCAGCCGCGGATCCACTCGGTAATGCCATTCTTCAGATATTGGCTGTCTGTGTAAAGACGAAGCGGTCCGCTAGTCGCCTTGAGGGCTTCGATCGCCGCCGTCATCTCCATGCGGTTATTGGTCGTCGCGGCGCACCCGCCGTAAATCTCGACGGCTTTGCCGCCCTCGACAATCAGCGCGCCCCATCCGCCGGGACCGGGATTGCCAGCGCAAGCGCCGTCGGTAAAAGCCTCAATCATGCTCGGTTCCAAAATAGCTAGAACGTGGCGCACTCTGATGAAAAAGCAGCAGATCGCGATAGGGGAGCGGATCCTTAACGGCGACCACCGCGCCGTCAATCCGGTTGAGGAAATCAAAAAGCCGCGTCAGTAAAATTCTGAGACTGGCGCCGCGTAACAGAATCGGCAGGGCGACACGTTCGTCTGCGCTGAGCGCGCGCACTGACTGATATCCGGCGAGAAGCGCTGTCGCGTGCGGTGCGCTAAACGCGCCGTGCGCCGATCCCGCCCAGGCATTGAGCGTAATCGCGAGGTCGTAAGCGAACGCATCGGTGCACGCGAAATAGAAGTCGATAACGCCCGACAGCGCGTCCCCGTCGAAGAACACGTTATCGGGAAAAAGATCTGCGTGGATGAGCCCGGACGGCAGGCCAACCGGCCACGATGTCTCGAGGAATGCCAGTTCGTCTTGGATCAGCATCGCAAGGCGCGGGGCCGCTTCATCGGCGCGCGGGCCGCATCGGCTTGCGAGCGAACGCCATGCGTCAATCGACAGCGCGTTGGGCCGCGACATTGTAAACCCGCGCGCCGCTAGATGCAGGCGGGCAGCGCACGCCCCGATGATCGCGCAATCCTGCAGCGACGGCGCCATGCGCTGGCGCCCCTTGAGGAATGTAAAGATCGCCGCCGGGCGCGAACATAGCCGGCCGAACAGCTGCCCGGCGCGGTCGGCGACGGGCGCAGGGGCCGGTATACCGGAAGAGGAGCAATGCGCCATGGCGGCGGCAAAGAACGGCAGGTCGCTTTCAGATGCGCGCTTTTCAAAGAGCGTCAGAATGAACCGGCCCTGTGTCGTCGTCAGTGCATAGTTCGTATTCTCAACGCCTTGCCCAATGCCTTCGAACGCGGTGACTGCGCCAAGGTCATAGCCGGCGAGAAACGCGTCAAGCTCGGGCCTGCTGACATGCGTGTAAACAGCCATCGATTGATCCCGCTGCCTGCCGGAGAGGTGCGCGCGTTAGCTGGCGAGCATCATCGGCTGCTTGAAGACGACATCCTCCGCGACGGTGTCAATCGTTTCAATGCGCAAGGTGAACCGCTCGGCAAGGCGCGCCAGCAAGACCTCGACGAGGTCTTCGGGCGCCGAGGCCCCGGACGTAACCCCGATTACGCCAGCGCCGTCGCTGATGGCCAAATCGGCGTTTGCCGGGTCTTCGACAAGACAAGCCCGCCGCGCGCCAGCCGCCAGCGCAGCATCGACGAGCCGGTTTGAATTGGACGACGCGCGCGAGCCGACGACAAGCACGATGTCCGCCCCCGGCGCGATCTTCTTCACCGCGTCCTGACGGTTCGAGGTTGCGTAACAGATGTCGGACTTGCGCGGCCCGGCGATCGCCGGGAAGCGCCGTGTAAGGACGCCGATGATCGCGCTCGCGTCATCGACCGACAAGGTTGTCTGCGTGACATAGGCAAGGCTGGCCGCAGGCGGCGCGATCCGCTCGGCGTCGGCGATGGTCTCGACCAGCGACACGGCTCCCGCTGGCGCCTGTCCCATTGTGCCAATCACTTCGGGGTGTCCGGCATGGCCAATCAGAATCACATGGCGTCCGATGCCGGCATGGCGGCGCACCTCGTTATGCACTTTCAAAACGAGCGGGCAGGTTGCATCGACCGCAATCAAGCCGCGGCGTTCTGCTTCTTCATGCGCGGCGCGCGACGCCCCGTGCGCTGAAAAAATTACCGGACGATCGGCGGGAACGTCTGCAAGCTCCTCGACGAACACTGCGCCCATGGCCTTCAGGCGCCGGACAACGTGGGCATTATGAACAATTTCGTGCCGCACATAGACCGGCGCTCCAAAGCGGGCGAGTGCGTCCTCAACTGTCCGGACCGCACGGTCGACCCCGGCACAAAAGCCACGCGGTGAAGCAAGCCGCACCATGGCCAACGGCTTGTTGTTGTCGGCGCTGCGGCTGGAGTCTGGCATAGAACTCGGTTCCCCGGCGCGCCGGATGACCTCAGCGCCGTTGCGCGGCGCGGCGCTTGCGGCTACGAGGTGAGACCATTTGATCAGGGCGGTGTCGGGGCGAAAATCCGGCATCAGCCTGACATCGTCGATATAAGGGTTCTCTTTCATGAACAAAGCGTTAGCCGGCGCGCTTATCGCCGCAGCCGCCGCGTCCGTGGCGGCTTCCGGTTGCCAGTCCAACCGCAAGGAGGCGCAACTGAAGAACCCGGCGCCCTGCCCGAACATCGTTGTGCTTCAGGACGCCGCGCGGCTCGTCGATTTCGTCGGCGAGCCCCGTATCGAAGATGTTGCCTGGACCGCCGAGATCGAAGACGTGACCCTTGCCTGCCGCTATGTCGGCGACAATCCGATTGATGCGTCCGTACAGGTGAACCTTGCCTTCGGCCGCGGCCCGAAGGCTGCTGGCGACGAGCGTGAATTTTCCTATTGGGTCGCGGTCACGCGCACCGACCGCGAGGTCATCGAGAAGAAAGAGTTTCTCGTCCCCGTGGAATTTGGCGGAAACCAAAAGGTCAAACGCATTCGGCAGGACATCGAAGAGATCATCATCCCGCGCAAGGGAGAGGAAACCAACGGCACCAATTTCGAAGTCGTCATTGGGCTTGTCGTGACGCCGCAACAGGCGACCTACAACCGCTCCGGCAAGAGCCTCAAGTTTCCCGATCTCTAGATGGTGCTAACGGCCGAGCTTTCGGCGCTTGCGGGCGCGGCCTTTGCGGCAGAGGGTTTTGACAGTGCGCTCGGCGCGGTCAAGATTTCAGACCGCCCGGACCTTGCGCAGTTCCAGTGCAACGGCGCCCTCGCGGCGGCGAAGGCAGCCGGGAAGAACCCGCGCGAAATCGCCGACAAGGTCGCCGGCCGCCTTCGCGCCTCGCCGCTGTTTTCCGATGTCTCGCTGGCGGGGCCGGGCTTCATCAATCTCACCTTGACCGACGCCGCGCTTGCCGAGCGGGCGAATTCGGGCGCCGCCAGCGACACTGCCGGCGGGTATCGCGCCGCCGCGCTTGAGACGATCATCGTCGATTATGGCGGCCCCAATATCGCCAAGCCGCTGCATGTCGGGCATCTGCGCTCGGCGATTATCGGCGAGTGCCTGAAGCGCCTGTTGCGCGCCGCCGGCCACACAGTGATCGGCGACATTCATATGGGCGACTGGGGCTTGCCCATGGGGCAGCTCATTACCGAACTCGAACGCGAACAGCCCGGGCTTTCCTATTTCGACGCGCAACTCTCCGGTCCGTACCCGGAGCAATCGCCGGTATCGATCGATGACCTTGAGCGGCTCTATCCGCAAGCGTCGGCGGCGTGCAAGGCGGATGCGGCGCGCGCGGGCGAAGCGCGCCTTGCGACTGCAGACCTCCAGTCGGGGCGCCCCGGCTACCGCGCGCTCTGGCGCCATTTTGTCGCGGTGTCGCGCGCGGCGATCGAGCGCGACTACGCCGATCTCGGCGTAACTTTCGACTGGTGGAAAGGCGAAGCGGACGCCGACCCGCTGATCGCGCCGATGGTCGGGAAACTGCGCGCGGAGGGCCTTGCCGAGATCGATGACGGCGCTGAAATCATGCGCATCGCCAGGCCAGGCGACAAGAAAGAATTGCCGCCGCTGATCCTCTACAAATCGGACGGCGCCGTCATGTACGGCACCACCGATCTCGCAACGATCCTCGACCGGCGTGAGACCGCGCATCCGGATCGCATTCTCTATGTCGTCGACGGCCGCCAGCGCGATCATTTCGAGCAAGTGTTCCGTGCAGCGGGCCGCGCGGGACTGTTTCCCGAGGACCGTCTCGAGCATCTCTGGTTCGGCACTATGAACGGGCAAGACGGCAAGCCGTTCAAAACGCGCGCCGGCGGTGTCCTGAAGCTCCGTGAGCTGATCGCCATGGTCGATGACAAGGCGCGCGCGCGCCTTGCCGAAACTGGCTTTGCGACTGGCTATAGCGCGGAAGAAACAGCGGATGTCTCGCGCAAGGTTGGCGTCTCGGCGCTCAAATTCGCGGACCTCTCGAACCCGCGCACCTCGGACTATATTTTCGATCTCGACCGCTTCACGGCGTTTGAGGGCAAGACCGGACCCTATCTCCTCTACGCCAGCGTACGCGCGCGCTCGATCTTGAGAAAGGCGGGGGAGGCGGGGGGCGCGTTGCGCGCGGAGATTGCGATCATGACGCCCGAGGAGCGGGCGCTGGCCCTGATGCTCGTGCAGTTCGCTGATGCAATGAAGGACGCCTGCGACAAGCGCCTTCCGCATTTTCTCTGCGACCATGCGTTCCGCCTGGCGCAAAGTTTTTCGTCATTTTACGCGGCGTGCCGGATCCTCGACGAAGGCGATGCGACAATCCGCGCGTCGCGCCTCGCGCTCGTCGGCGCCTTTGGCCGCCAGCTTGATTTCATTCTGCAAATTCTTGGAATGACCGCGCCCGAGCGCATGTAAAGGCTCGATTTTTTCGGCCTTGCCGGGCAATCCTCACGGGACCGTGATGGCGCAAAAGAGTGTGGCCGATTAGCGACGGCGCGCCGCCGGAATTTTGCGCGCGCGGAATGTGTCACCGGCCTGTCATCGTCGTTGAATAGGGATGCGCCGCGCCGGAATGCTTCTGTCGATTTCGGCCATCGTTCCACCAGCGTTCCAGCAACGGGCAACCATCGGGGTTTGGGGTCATCAATGAAATTAGCGAAAATTCTTGCGGCAAGCGTCGCCTTGTCCGCGCTTACGGCGGCCGTCACGACGCCAACGCCAGTCGTTGCGCAGGAAATCGTGTCGCAGATCCGCGGCACCGTCGTCGGCCCGTCGGGTGAGGCTGTCGCCGGCGCCGGGGTCACCGTTACGGACACGCGCACGGGCGCAGTCCGCCGGGGAACGACGAACGCCAACGGCGTCTTCACAATCGGCAATTTGGTGCCGGGCGGCCCGTACGATATCAGCGTCGCCAGCGACGCCTTGCGCGGCGGCTCGGTTACCGGCGTCTTCACGCAGCTTGGTTCCACGGCTGAAGTTGCGATCTCGCTTGAGGCGCGCGGCGCGGCAACGGATGACGAAATCGTCGTAACCGCGACGCGCTCCAACGTGGCGCAAGTCGCGATCGGCCCGAGCTCGGCGTTCGACCAGTCGACCCTTGAAGCCTTCCCGTCGATCCAGCGCGACGTGCGCGACATCATCCGCTTCGACCCGCGCGTGTCGATCGACCTTGCTGGCGAAGTGCCGCGCGTTTCCTGCCTTGGCGGCAACGACCGCACCAACACCTTCACGGTTGACGGCGTCATCCGCGCCGATGTCTTCGGCCTCAACGGCACGCCGTTCGCCTCGCGCAACGCGCTCGTCATCCCGTTTGATGCGATTTCGCAGACGACAATCGAATTTGCGCCCTATGACGTACAGTACGGCCAGTTCACGGGCTGCAACATCAACGTCGTGACGAAGTCGGGCTCGAACGAGTTCCATGGTTCGGCCTTCTTCAACTACGCCGGCTCGGGCCTTCAGGGCGACTCGATCGAGGGCAGTCCCTTTACCGTCGCGTCGTACAATGACTACAACTGGGGCGCGTCGGTCGGCGGCCCGATCATCAAAGATAAGCTGTTCTTCTTCGCCGCGTACGAAGAAACAGACGACGCCGACCTCCAGGACGACGGCCCCCTCGGCGCCGGTTTCGCTAACGAAGGCGCCGAGAACGAACCAGACCTCGCAACGGTTACGGCAGTTCAGAACATTCTCGAATCCGTCTATGGAATTGAGACTGGCGGGATCGCGCGCACTATTCCCCAGTCCAGCCGCCGCATCCTCGG
>JBJXFO010000031.1:0-6696 GCA_046154725.1 Parvularculaceae bacterium
GGCGCGATGATCGCCCATTCCTTGTCCGAAAGCTCAAAACGTCCGACCATGACTTCCTCCGCGAGACAGCACGCCAAGGGAATCACTGTTCGCGATCACGTCAAACCTTTATGGGGATAGCTCCTAATGGACCTCGAGAATATTCGCCTCATCAATTTCGGTGCGGATCATTTGGCTTGGTCGGAAATCGCCTTCGAGCGCTTTGGCAAAGGCCGGGGTCATCCGGCTCAACTGAACTTCGGCGACTGCATGGCCTATGCGGTCGCCAAAGACCTCGATGCGCCTTTGTTGTTCAAGGGCGGGGACTTCGCAAAGACTGACATCCGTGTTCATCCCGCAAGTATCGCGGCTTGACCGAAGTTTGGATGACACGCCTAAATCCGCCTGTTAGCGTCCATCCTTAAGGCGCTCCGCGAGAAAGCGCCGGCTGGCTTGAGGCGATTGGACGGGAGGCGATCCATGAAGCAGATGCAAGGCCTTGATGCCGCGTTCGTGGCGTTCGAGCAGCCGAATGCGCCGATCCACATTGGCTCGATCGCCATCTACGACCCCTCGACCGCGGCCGGCGGCTTTGTCCGCTTCAAGGATATTCTCAACTTCATCCGTGGGCGGCTTTATCTCGCTAAATCGCTCCGTCAGCGGATGGTCAAGGTGCCGTTTAGCATCGACTATCCCTATTGGATCGAAGACCCGAACTTTGACCTTGAATACCACGTGCGCCACGCGGCGCTGCCAAAGCCTGGCGACTGGCGCCAGCTCTGTATCCTGACGGCGCGCACGTTTGCGCGCCCGCTCGATCTGACGCGCCCGCCATGGGAACTCCTCGTTGTCGAGGGCCTCGACAATGTAGAGGGTGCGCCGAAGGGCAGCTACGCGATCCTGTCCAAAGTGCATCACGCCGCGATCGACGGCGTCTCCGGCGTCGATTTGATGACTGCGCTGCACACGATGACGCCGGACGTCGATCCGATCCGCAAGCCCGACCCGTGGAAGCCCGAACGCATGCCGGGCCAGTTGGGCATGTTCGCCCGCGGCTATGTGCGCGGCTTTACCAACCCGTTCCGTCAGGCGCAGGTCGCGGTACAGGCGCTGCCCGGCGCGGTGCGCATTGCCAAGGGCGCGATCAAGGGCGATTTCGACATCGCCTCGACGCTGAAAACGCCGCGCACGCGCTTCAACGGCAAGGTGTCGGCGCACCGCGTCGTCGATGGCCGCTCGTTCGCGCTCGCCGACGTGAAAGCTTTGCGCGCGCTTGCCGAAGGCGCGACCGTCAATGACGTCATGCTGTCGATCGTCGGCGGCTCGATGCGGCAATACTTGCAGGAAAAGGGCGAACTGCCCGAGGAAACGCTGGCCGCCATGGCGCCGATTTCAGTGCGCGCCGAGACTGAAAAGAACACGATGGGCAATCAGGTGAGCGCGATGCGCGCTGCGCTCGGGACGCACATCGCCAGCGCCACTGAGCGCCTCGCTTTCGTCCGCGACGAGACGCAGAAATCGAAGGCGATGACGAATGCGCTCGGCGCGCGCCAGATGGCGGAAATCAGCAAGCTGTCGCCTGCGCTCTATATGGGCATCGGCGCGCGGCTTTACAGCCAGTTCGGCCTCGCCAACCGCCTTCGCCCGATGTTCAACACGGTTGTCACAAATGTTCCGGGCCCGCCGGTTCCGCTCTATTCGACCGGCGCGCGGCTCGTGAATGTCTACGGCAATCTGTGCGTGCTTGACGGCGTCGGCCTTGGCCATGTCGTGCAGAGTTATGTTGATAAAATCACCCTTACGGCGACCGCCTGCCGCGACGCGATGCCGGACCCGGCGCGCTATGCCGAATGCATGCAGGAATCGTTTGATGCGCATCTCGGGGCGGCGGGACTTGCTGCGGCGCCTGCGAAACGTGCAAAGCGCAAGGCGAAGGCGGCGTGAGCGCTGATCGCGACTGTCCGTTGGTTGATTGAGGAGAGCGTTGATGGCGACCATGACCGCAAACGATCCGGGCGAGGCCGCTGCGGCGCGCCCCAAGCCGCCATCGATCTTCTGGACGCTGTTGGAGGGCAGGGCGGTCTTTGAACTTGGCTCGTTCTATTCGCTCAGACTGTTCATGCGCCACCTGCCACGCGGCGACGGGCACCCGGTCATCGTCTTGCCGGGCTTTGTTGCCAGTGATGTGTCAACGCGGCCGCTTCGCGGCGTGCTGAAAGAGCTTGGCTATATTCCCTATGGCTGGGGCTTGGGGCGCAATTTGAAATTCAACGACGAGCGCGAAGAGCAGATGAATGCGCTGGTCGATCGCATTTACGGGGAGCACGGACGAAAAATATCGATCGTCGGCTGGAGCCTTGGCGGGGTATTCGCGCGCGAACTTGCCAAGCGCGCGCCGGATAAAGTGCGATCGGTGATCTCGCTCGGCAGCCCAATCACGCAGCACCGCGACTATTCGAATGCGCGCCGCCTCTATGACGCCATTAACGGGCCGCCGGAAAAGACGCGCACAGAACAGTTGTTGCGTCTCGGCGAGGCGCCGCCGATCCCGACCACCTCGATTTTTTCAAAATCTGACGGCATTGTCGCCTGGCGCGGGTCCCTGCAACGCCCGGACGAGCGGAACCCACTGACGGAGAACATCGAGGTTCCGGCCAGCCATTTCGGGTTGGGCGTCAATCCGCTGGTAGTCTACCTGATCGCCGACCGGCTTGCGCAAGGCGAAGGCGCGTGGGCGCCCTTCGACGCCAGCGGCGCCAAGGGCTTTGTCTTCCGGCGGCACCCATAATCACGGCTTTTATCGCTAGGCGCGCGCAACCATCAGGCGCTCTGTTGCCACCGCTCCTTTCTTGCGGATGATTTTCAAAAAATGTTGACATTTGTCGTGACATACATATACTAAGATATGGGATATGAATGGGACGCCGAGAACGCTGACGCACACTTCAAGAAGCACGGCGTCAGCTTCGAACGCGGCTCCCATATCTTTGAAAATCCCGTTTTTCAGCGCGAGGACGACCGCATTGCTTACGGCGAGCCTCGCATTATCGCCCTCGGCGAAAGCGATGGCGGCGTTTTGGTGGTTGTTTACACCCAGCGAGGGGACAACCGGCGAATAATATCGGTAAGAAAGGCAAGCCCCGATGAAAGGGAACTCTACTACAGTGCGGTACGCCACCTTGAATGAGGCGCCGCGCCGTCGTGCAGGTGAGCTCGAAAGGCTGGCCCCGCTCGGGGATAAGGAGCTGGACGCCGCGCTTGCGGACGACCCTAACCTCGCCCCGCGCCTTGACGCCGAATGGTTGAAGGGAGCCAAGCTCGTTCTTCCCGATAACCCCGGCAAAACCCGCATGACGCTGCGGGTTGATAATGACGTGCTGGCGTGGCTTCGCCGCCATAAAGGCTACCAAAGCCGCATCAACGCGATGCTGCGCAAGATGATGGAAGCCGATAGCGCCAAGTAAGCGGCAAAGGACAAAAAGAGGGGAGCCCACGGGCTCCCATTTCAGGCGTTATCCTTGTTCACAAGCCGGTGAATTCTTCTGAATCGGATATCGCTGCACAAGACTCTCATGCCTGCGAGCGCGTGCGGTTACCTCAACAGCCGTTGAAAAAATCTGGGGCGCCCTGCGACATTCGGGGGCTTTTCCCGGCGCCTGATCCGTGGTCTGGCCATGCTGCACTTGCGTAGCAGCTCAGCGGCAGGGTTCAGGGTCTCCTCATGAATGTTCACGCGCCGATCAAGGCGGAATTCGCGCCGACCGCGTCTCTTAGCGTCGAGACGACCTTGTCGATCCGCCACTGGAACGACTTTCTGTTCAGCTTTTCGCTGACCCGGCCGCAGTCCTTCCGCTTCCGGTCAGGCGAGTTTGTCATGCTCGGTTTGCCGGGGAAGGCAAAACCGATCCTGCGCGCCTATTCGCTCGCCAGCCCCGCTTACGCCGAAGAGCTTGAGTTCCTTTCGATCAAGGTTGCGGACGGCCCGCTCACCTCGCGGCTCCAGAAGATCGCCCCCGGTGACCCGGTCTATCTCGGGCGCAAGCCGACCGGCACGCTGGTCGCGGACGCGTTGCTGCCCGGCGCGCGGCTTTTCCTCTTGTCGACTGGCACCGGCCTTGCGCCGTTCATGAGCCTTATCCGCGACCCGGAAATCTATGAGCGCTTCCGCGAAATTGTCGTTGTTCATTCGGTGCGCACGGTGTCCGATCTTGCGTACCGCGACGACCTCGACAGCCGCTTCGACGGTGACGAGTTCATCGGCCCGCTTGCAAAAGCGCAGCTGATCTATCGCCCGACCGTGACGCGCGAGCCGTTTCCGACGCAAGGCCGCATCGGCGATCTGATCGACAGCCGCGAAATCTTCGCCGGCGTTTCCGGAGCGGCCGCGTTCAATCCGGCGATTGACCGCATCATGCTGTGCGGTTCGATCGTGATGATCAAGGAGCTGGCCGGCCGGTTTGAGGCGCTCGGCTTTGAAGAAGGCTCAAACGCCAACCCTGGCCAATTCGTGATTGAGCGGGCGTTTGTCGGCTAGGCCGACGCTTGCCCCTTGAATATAGACCAATATAGTCTATATTCGACGAAATGACCATGCCGTCCTGGACCGTCGCTGAAGCCAAATCAAAGCTCTCCGAGCTGCTTCGGCGCGCGCGCTCGGAAGGACCCCAACGGATCGGGGCGCGCGACCATTTTGTCGTTGTTACTGGTGAGGAGTGGGCGCGCCTCAACGTGCCTAAAAAGCCGCTAGGCCAATGGCTTTTGGAGGAAATGCCGAAAGTCGATCTGGAGTTGCCTGATCGACGCGATCCGCCCCGCGCCATTCCTTTCGCCGACGACGATGACGCGTGACGACTTTTTTACTGGATACCAATGTCGTGTCGGAAGGAATTCGGCCGCGCCCGGACCGCAAGGTGCAAGCGTTCCTGCTTGCGGTTCAAAACGCTTCTGTTTCAGTCATTACCGTCCATGAGCTTGTTTTTGGCGCGGAGCGATTGCCGATGGGGGCACGGCGAGCGTCTGTTATCGCATCGATTGAAATGCTTCGCCGGTCCTACTCAAACTCCATTTATCCAGTGCGAGAGGCTGAAGCCGTCAGAGCCGGACTTCTCCGCGCTTCGGCCGCCGGGCTCGGCCGAGCATTGCATTTTGCCGATGCGTTAATCCTTGCAACGGCGGCCGTAAATGCCTTCACGCTTGTGACGCGCAACGTCCGGGATTTTGAGGGTCTTGGCGTTGACGTGATCAATCCGTTTGCGGATTGAAATGCCGGACCGTTGCAAAGGATGGTGTCTTTTTTCCTGACGTCGCCGGCGGACTTCAACGCTGCTTTGGCGATTTGTCCGTCATCAATCCGCTGGCGCTAAACGGCGGCGCGGCGCCGGGCGAGATCGTGACGCGCGTCACGTCGCGAATGCCATAGGGAAGCCCCGTCGCGCCGATGCCGGCATCGCCAGCCGCATTGAGCCGCCAGAGATTGGAAGCCTCGTCGCCGGCGAAGTCCTGATTGAGCGTGAACGGCGCCGTGTCGCCGTGTATGACAAGGATGGGCTTGCCGAACGTACCCGCCAGAGCGCGCAGCGCTGTTCTCAAACTGGCAAATGCGTCGCAGCGCCAGTATTTGTCGGATACGCCGTCGCAACGCACGCCTTGCGCGGCCTTGGCGTCCTCGACCGGATCGGCCTGCATCGCGATGACCAGCGCGCTTGCGTCCTCTTCAACTGAAAGCGCGCCGACGTAATCGAGCCAGACAAGATTGGCGCGGTCGCGCGCGTCAACCGCTGCCGAAGCAGCACTCAGCGCATCGCCTGCTACCCAGGCGCGCCCGTTCGCTGTCCCGACAACATGAAGCGTTGCAAACCGGACACCGCCATGACGCCATGTCGCGTTCTCGACCTGCGCCGCTTGGCGCTCAAACGTGAACGCTGCCGGCGTATGCGGCAGCGCCGCGAAAAATCGCGTTCGAATGAGGTCAAGCCGGATCAGTTCCGAAACCGGCTTGCCCGTCGCGTTGTCTTTATTGCGATCGCAGTCGGTCCATTCATTGTCGCCTGGCGTGTAAAATACCGGCATCGGCGCCAGCGTTTCTATGAGCGCCGCAAACCGGTCGTCATGATCGGGGCCGCAGGGCTGCTTGCCGCCTTTATAATCACCGACATGTATGACGAAGGGAAAGCCGCCTTTCCTGATAAGCGGCAGCGCTGTGTCGAGCATGGCTTCATCAGCCGCAGAATAGGGCGTGTCGCCGATGACGACGAATGACACGGCGTTGGCGGCAGCCGGCGCCGCCAGCGGCGCTGGGCCGCTCCGCGCGCAGGCCGCGCTAATTGCTGCAATGAGTGCGCAGACAAAGGCGTTTCGTGCTGCAAGGGTCACAAGCTCATCTCTCACACTTGGCTGGCGCCTGATCGACAAGCGACAGCCGCGGCACGATCGTTCCCGGCGCGATCAGCGCACCCGGAGCAATGACAGCGTTGGCGCCGATCCGCGCGCCGTCGCCGATGACGGCGCCGAATTTGTCGACGCCAGTGTCGATCACCGCGCCGCCGACGCTGATCCGGATGCGTTTTTCGGCGCACTCGTTTCGATAATTGGCGATCATCGCGCCGGCCTCGATGTTGGCGCCGGCGCCAATGATGCTGTCGCCAACAAAGGACAGGTGCGCAACTTTCGATCCCTTTAACATGAACACGGATTTGAGTTCGCACGCCGGTCCAACGA
>JBJXFO010000036.1:0-31354 GCA_046154725.1 Parvularculaceae bacterium
CGAACCGCGTCGCGGTGCCGAACAATTCGCCGATCGAAGCCGCGCGGAAGCCTTCCGTAAACCCGCCGCGGATGGTGAGGTCCTCAGTCGGCTTCCAGCGGCCGCCATATTTGATCGTCGTCGCGGAAACGCCCGTCGAATAATCCGAATAGCGGATCGCGAAATTGCCTTCGAGGATATTCACGAGCGGAAGGTCCGCAAGCAACGGGACGACCGTTTCGGCGTAAAGCTCCTCGACGTTGAAGGCGCCTCTGGTCGGCTGCGCGGGAATGTCCGCCGAATCGCCGGCTGCGACGATCGGATCGGGGTTGAATGCGCCCGATTGATCGCGATGCTCATAGCCAGCGGCAATGCCGACCGCGCCAGCCGGCAGTTCGAACAGGGTCGTCGACAGGTTGAACGAGACGTCCCACAATTCCTGCTCGCTTGAATCCTGCTGGTTGAAGGTCACGAAGTCGAGTTGCGCTTGCGTGATGGATCCTGGCCCGCCGAAGAAATTGAACGGAACGCACGATCCCGTGCAATTGGCGATCGGGCCGAGCGCTTGCTGCAGACGCGCCGAATTGACGATGCCGCGAGCAATCTGGTTTGCTTCATTCTGCGACCAAAGCGAGTTGACGTCCCAGAAGACCTCGCGGCCGCCGAGATCGAAGGAGCCATCGAGCGTCGCCGATGCATAGAAGGTGTCGACGTTCTGCTGGAAGTTGCGCGGGCCGGCCTCTGAAAGGCGCCGGGCGAGAAACACTGTGTTCGACTGCCCCAGCGTGAATCCGAATGGGTTGAACGGGTTGGTAACATCAACCTCGACGGTGTCGAGGCGGTTGCCATTGCCCGCTTCCGGCCCAATGAAAAGCGGGATGGGCGCTGCCTGGTTGGTCGAGTTGCGTGTGTTGTAGACTGCTTTGGCGCGGAAATTGATGTTGTCCGTCACTTCATGCGTCACCTGCGTGAAGAAGCCGAAGCGCTCCGACGGGATCTGCAGAAAGTTGAACGGTGCGAAATTGAACCGGTCCGCTGTCGTGAACGGCTCGAAATCGGCGCCGGTCGGATTGAGGGGATTATAGACAGGGTTTGTCCCGCTGAAGGCGAAGTTTTCGTTCAAGGTGATGTTGAGTGCCTGCAGCGTGTTCGGGTCGGTGAACAGGAAACGGCCGCGCGGTGTCGCCGACGAGCAAGTGACGAAGCATTCGTCCAACGTCGGTTCCGGGAAGTCGGAAATGTCACGGTCAGCAGAACTGACGCTGTTCTGGTGAACATACTGCACGGCAAAGAAGATGTCGGTACGGTCGTTGCCGGCGCCGAACGACAGATCATATTGCTGTGTTTCGCCGTCGGTCTCGTCAAACGCGCCAAGCTGCGCGGAAGCGGCAAAGCCATCCTGCTTGCGCTTTGTGATGATGTTGACAACGCCCGCGATCGCGTCTGATCCGTAAATTGGCGAGGCGCCGTCTTGCAGCACCTCGACGCGCTCGATGATGCCGGTCGGGATGGTGTTCAGGTCGGTCGCGCCGGGCACGCCCGACGCCGACGAACCGTTCACCCAGCGAAGGCCGTCGACGAGCACGAGCACGCGCCGCGAGCCGAGGAAGCGCAAATCGATTTCCGAGGCGCCGGCGCCAACGCCGCCGCCGTCTGGCGGGTTGCCGAAATTCCCCGACGAATTGACTTTGGAGTTGAGGCCGCCGCCCGATCCCGGGATCCGCTGCAAAATCTCGCCGATATTGCTGATGCCCGACCGCTCGATGGCGTCGCTATCGACATTGAGTACCGGGCGGCTTGCGTCGAGCGGGTTCTGCCGGATGCGCGATCCGGTAACGACGATTTCGTCTTCTTCCGCTTCGTCCTGCGCAATGGCTGCTGTCGCAAAGGCCGACATCGACAATCCGCCCAACAAGGCGGCGCGCACGGCAAGGCGCCGTCCCGTAAAAAGTCTTGCTTGCTTCATGGTCTTCTCCCTGAGTTCAGGCTTGCTGAGTTCAGGCGGGGACGACCCCGTAGTTCAGGAAGAAATGCCCGCCCCAAGCCTGTCGAGGGGAATCGTTTCACTCTTCGCACAGCGCATCAACCCTAATCACAATCCATTCAGCGAATGTGATCCGGGCGACACGTTATATTATATCAACGCAATGGGTGCGTAGGACGCTGGCGCGCGTTCGGCGCCGAGATAGTCCTCCGTCTGCATTTCCGAAAGACGGCTTGCCGTGCGTTGAAACTCGAATGCGCCGTCGCCCGCACCATAGAGCTGATCGGGCGCGGCAGCGGCGGAGCAGACAAGCTTGGCCTTGTTCTCGTACAGCGCGTCGATGAGGGTGACAAAGCGTTTTGCCTCATTGCGGTGTTCGGCCGTCAGCTGCGGAATGCGATCAATGAAAACGGCGCTGTAGCGGCGCGCAATCGCGAGGTAGTCGCCGGCCCCAAGCGTTGCTTCACACAACTCGGCAAAAGTAAACCGCGCAAGGCCGCGCGCGGTGCGCGGCGCGATGACGGCGCGTGCTTTGACGATTATCGTTTCGGGCCGCACGCTCGCGCCGGCGATCATGTGCGTCCAGGCCCGGTCCATGGCCGCATCAGTGCCGGGCCCAAGCGGGCTGTGATAGACGAGGGCGCCGCTTAAGCGGTCAAGGCGATAATCGCGCGCCGCTTGAAGATGCGCGATGTCGAGCCTCGATTTCATCAGGGCTATGAAGGGCAGGAAAAGCTGGCGGTTGAGGCCGTCCTTGTAAAGATCATCGGGGTGGCGGTTTGAAGTGGCGACCATCACGACGCCTTTGGCGAACAGCGCCTCGAAGAGACGCCCCAGCAACATTGCATCGGCAATATCGCCGACGTGAAACTCATCGAAGCACAACAGCATGGCGTCTTGCGCAATGTCGGCGGCGATTGGCGGCATTGGATCGTCAAGCGCTTTCGGGTTTGCGCCCGGGTGTTGCCGCCGTGTCCGCTCGCCCGCGTTTCGCCAGGCTGCGATCCGGTCATGCGTTTCCGACATGAACTCGTGAAAGTGCACACGGCGTTTGGACGCGAAATCGGTGTTGTTAAAAAAGATATCCATCAGCAGAGACTTGCCCCTGCCAACCCCGCCCCAGAGATAGACGCCGCGCGGCGGGGGCGGTTGCCGCAAGAAAAACCCGAACCGCCGGGCTTGCGCCGCAACCAAGGCGTCGCTCAGCGTCTGCAGGCGCACGGCCGCATCGCGCTGCGCCGAATCGTCAACGAGCGCCGCCGTTGCAACAAGGTCGAGATAGCGAGGAAGCGGCCCCTTCATGGTTCCGGGGCTATAGGGGATGCCGCGCAAAGGGTCGAGCGCGAACCGGTCAACGCGAACGGGTCAGCGCGCACGGGTCAGCGCGGCGGCGGAAAAAAATAGCGCGCCGCAAGCGCGCCGAGCGTCGCGCCGGCAGCTTGCGCGGCGATGAAGGCAAAGACGTCCGCCGGGCGTATCCCCGCGAAACTGTCCGTCAGCGCACGGGCGAGCGTCACGGCGGGGTTGGCAAAAGATGTCGAGGATGTGAACCAGTATCCGGCCGTGATGAAAAGGCCGACGGCGACGGCAACGCTGTCAGGGCGATGGCGGATTGCTCCGAGAATCGTCAGCACAAGGCCGAATGTTGCCGTTGCCTCGCCAAGCATCTGGCCAGCGCCAGCGCGCACCTTGACGCTGGTCTGCAAGAGGTCGAGGTCAAACATTCCATGTGCAAGCATGACGCCCGCAACGGCGCCAACCACTTGCGCGCCAGCAAAAGCGGCGGCGAGCGCTGGCGCAATCTCGCCCCGCGCAAGGAAAACGCCCGTCACGGCCGGATTGAAATGCGCGCCGGAGACCGGGCCGAAGATCGTGATGAGGACATAGAGGCCAGCGGCCGTCGCCAGCGTATTGCCGAGCAACGCGACGGCGTCGTTGCCGGCCGCAAGCCGTTCGCCCATGATCCCCGATCCGACAACGATCGCGAGCAGCAACGCGGTTCCGACGAATTCGGCGACGATTTTTCGTGTCATGGAAATAGCGCCTGGCCTTGTTCGGCCAGAAACGCGTCGATATGCGCGCGGATGTCAGTGAACACGGCCTCAAACGCCGCGCGCTTGTCATCGTCAGAGCCGGTCGCGGCAGCGGGATCGGGAAACGACCAGTGCAGCTTGCGGGGCGCGCGGCCGCCGCGCATCGGCCAAATCGGGCAGACCTCGCCGGCGGCGTTGTCACAGACCGTTACGACGACATCCATGACCGGGGCGTCTTCAACCGCGAACTCGTCCCAGCTTTTCGACCGTGCGCCCGGCGCCGCCAGCCCATGTGCGGCAAGCGTTTCGATTGCGTAAGGGTTCGCCCTTCCGGCCGGCTTCGAGCCCGCAGAGTAAGCGCGCCATGCGGGTGCGCCGGCCGCGTTCAAATAAGCCTCGGCCATGATCGAGCGCGCCGAATTGCCCGTGCACAGAAAAAGGATTGCCTTGCTCATGCGCAGTCTTTCTGCAGGGATGATACGACATAAGGACCGCAAAGGCGCGGATCGCCCTGGCAGCAGTCCCCGATCAAAAAATCAATAAGCGCGCGGATGCCGCCATAATTGGCTGCGTAGTAAACGTTGCGGCCTTCCTTGCGCGAGGCTGTGAGGCCTGCCGAGGTTAATTCCTTCAAATGAAACGACATGGTCGGGCCGGCAACCCCCGTTGCCTCGGCGAGCACGCCGGCGGCAATTCCGGACGGCCCCGCCTTGATCAACAGTCGCACGACTTCGAGGCGGGTTTCCTGAGACAGCGCCGAAAACGCAGCGCTAGCGGTAATCAATTCCATATTTTTATACTTATGCAACTATAAAACAATGTCAACAGGCGCGATCAAACTCCTGACCGATACTGGCCGCTTCAGCCGGTGAGCGCCACTTATTGAATTGGAAGGGAAAGCATGCGCCCTCTTTGAGAGATCCATATGAAGAGCGGCCTCCTCCTGATAGGATTTGTGTTCGTGTTCGGCGCGATCGCCGGCTGGATTGGTTTTTTTCAGTCCATCGCCCTGCGCCGCGATTTTCGTCGCCTTCAGGATGACCACGCGGACCTCCGTCGGCGGCTCAACGCGCTCGCGGCGGCCAATGTCCTTCAAGAAGAACCGCAGCCCGCCGCGCCGGCGCCAGAGCTTCAAGGCGCGCAACCAGATCCCACAGAGGCTGCAATCGATCCTGTGTCAGGACCCGCAGACCTTGCCGCGGCCGATCCTGTTAGCGCCATGGATGCGGCAGCGCCGCGCAAGACCCGCGCCGGCGCCGGAGGGCTCGCGACCGCGCTAGAGCGCCGGCTCGCGGGCAATTGGCTGGTCTGGCTCGGCGGCGCTGCGCTCGTCCTTGGCGGCTCGTTCCTGTTGAAGGCGGCGATTGACGCCGGAGTCTTTGGCCCCCCGATGCGCATCCTCGCGGCGCTTGCCGCCGGCGCGGCGATGATGACGGCCGGCGAACGGTTGCGGCGGAGCGTTCTTGGCAAGACCCAACCGCCGGGCCCCGCGCCGGCGGTTTTAGCCGGTGCTGGCGGGGCGGTTGTCTACGGCGCGATTTATGCCGCCTACGGACTTTACGAGATGATACCGGCAATCCTGGCGCTCGTCTTGCTGGCCGCTGCTGGCGCCGGGCTCGTGGTGCTCGCGGTCGTTCACCCCGCGCCGGCGGTTGCGGGGCTCGGCCTTGCCGGCGCCTATCTGACGCCGGCGCTGACCAATAGCGGCGAGCCGTCGCCGGCAGCGCTTTTTGTCTTCACGCTTGCGGTTGCGGCATGCGGTTTTGGCGTCGCCCGGCTGATGCGGCAGACGAGCGTCGCGATTGTTGCCGGCGCCGGCGCGCTTTTGTGGCCGCTGATCTGGATCGCCGGCGGCGACAGTGTCGGGGGCGCATTTGCGGTCGCTGCGTATCTGCCAGCGCTGTTTTGCGTCACCGCTGCATTCGGCAATCTTGATGACGATCAGCCTACGGATGTAATCGGCGCGCTGCGCGGCGGGTTGCGGACGATCCCTCCGCCGCTCCGCATTTTCCTGCTGATGACGTCCAGCATAGCCGCCCTTGCAGTCCTTTTCTGCTTGTCAGTCAATGACAGTGCGTGGCCGGCGATGATTGCCCTGTGGGCGGGGCTGACAGCGGTGTCGCTGGCGACAGCGTTCCGGCGTGAGGCGCACATGCCAGCGCCGCTCCTCATCGCCGCAGCCTTTGCCCTGTCGCTCGCGACCGCGCTGCCCGTTGCAACAGCCATTCCCGCTGCCAGCGCATTCGCCGCAGCTTTCGGCGCGGGCGGTTTTCTGCTCGTCCGGCGGCGCACGCAAAAGGCGATGCCGGCAATGCTGATTGCCGCCGCGCCAATCGCCATTCTCTGCGCGCTGTTCTTTGCTGTCGCCGATCTCCAGCAAGCGCCGGGTTGGGGCATTGCCGCTTTTGCGCTTGCCTTCGCAAACTTGTGGATGCTGACACTGCTGTCGCGTGCGCCGGGCGGGGTCGACGGCGCGGCCGGCGCCGCCTCGGTCTATGCGCTCGGCGCGACGCTCGCCGCCGCGCTCGGCGTCGCGATGGCGGTTGAGGGTTTGTGGATGAGCGCCGGACTTGCGCTGCAAGCGCCGGCAATCGCCGCGCTCTGGCGGCGCTTTCATCTGCCGGCGCTCAAAGTGGCGGCGATTGCGGTTGCGACATTGGCGTCGCTGCGGCTGTTGTTGCTGCCCGAGGTGCTTGATGCGGAAGTCGGCCCGATCCCGATCTTCAATGCGCTCCTTCCGGCGTATCTGGCGCCAGCACTGGGGTTCTGGATCGCTGCGCGCTGGTTTGATCGCGGCGGGCTCGCGCCATCTTCAGCGACCGTTCAGGCGCTCGAAGGCGCAGCGTTTGCCGTATTCGCGGCATTCCTGTCGTTGCAAATCCGCCATGCGCTGAACGCCGGCGATCTCGGCGCACCCTATCAAAGCCTCGTTGAAAGCAGCCTCCATATCATCTCGTGGGTCCTGATTGCCGCAAGCGTGCGCCGGCGCTTCGGGGCGTCGTTGACATTCGCCCGGCAATTTGCCGAACGCGTGCTGCTAATGCTTGCCGGCGCGACCGCGTTCGCTGGCAATCTGGCGATGCTCAATCCCTGGTGGGGCAATGGCCCTGACGTGACGGGCGCGCCGCTCTTCAACGGCCTTGCGCTTTGGTACCTGGCGCCGGCGGCCGCGTTCGCGGCGGCAGCGCTCGGCGCGCGCCAGAGCGGGGCGCTTGTCATCGCGCGGTTCTGCGCCGCTGCGGCGGCGCTGCTCGCTTATGCCTATGTCATCTTGTCGATCCGCCATGCTTTTCATGCGCCGGACCTATCCGCCGGCGGCGTCACCGACGGCGAGTCGTGGGCCTATTCGATTGCAACAATCCTCTATGCGTCCCTGATCCTCGTCGCCGGCGCCATCCGGCGCAGCGCGCTGCTCCGCTATGCGGGTTTTGGCGCCTTGATCCTCGCGGTCGGCAAGGTGTTTCTTGTCGACACCGCAGGCCTTGAGGGCGTCTTGCGCGCAACGTCGCTCTTGGGGCTCGGCGCGGCGCTGATCGGCGTTGCTGTGCTCTATCAGCGTGTTCTGGCGCCGATGCTGGCGCGCGACGGTCCCGGCCAGCCGCCAGCCGCGCCCGCACAATGACGGCAAGCGGCGCGATCGACTTCGCCTCCGCATTTTGCGTGCCGGTTGTTCCGATGCCTGACGATTTCGATGAGCTCGGGCATGTCAACAACGCTGTCTATCTGCGCTGGGCACAGGGCATTGCGACCCGTCACTGGAACGCTGCGGCGACGGACGCGATGAAACAGCACTGGTTGTGGGTCGTTCTCAGGCACGAGATCGATTACCGCGATCCGATCCTGCCCGGCGACGGCGTCATCGCGCGCACATGGCTTGGGGCCGCGACTGGCGCGCGATTTGGCCGCTTCGTCGATATCAGAAAGCCAGGGGCCGCACGCGCCGCCGCATCAGTCAGATCGACATGGGTGCTGATCGACGCGGCCACGCGCCGGCCCAAACGGATCGGCGCGGAAATCTTCGACGCATTCGGCGTTACGCCTTGCGCGTTGAAAGCGCCTTCCCCGGCCGCTTCACCATCATCTGCTTGATGTCGGCTATCGCCTTGGCGGGGTTCAGGCCCTTCGGGCAGACCTGCACACAATTCATGATGGTGTGGCAGCGATAGAGCTTGAATTCGTCTTCCAGCCTGTCGAGGCGTTCATTGGTTTTTTCATCGCGCGTATCAGAAATCCAGCGATGCGCCTGCAACAGCGCAGCGGGACCGAGATATTCCTCCTCGCCGTTCTTGTCGCCATTCCACCAGTAAGAGGGGCACGACGCGGAACAGCATGCGCAGAGAATGCACTCGTACAGCCCGTCAAGCTTCTTGCGATCGTCCGGGCTCTGAATGAATTCCTTGTCCGTACAAACCTCGTTTGCCTGCAAGAAGGGCTCGATATAGGCGTGCTGGCGGAAGAAGTTCGACAGGTCGGTGACTAGATCCTTGATCACCGGCTGGTGGGGCAGGGGATAGATGGCGATGTCGCCCGATCCGCACTCATCCATGCCCTTGGTGCAGGCGAGCGTATTGGCGCCATTGATATTCATGGCGCACGAGCCGCACACGCCCTCGCGGCAGGAGCGGCGGAACGCGAGCGTCGGATCGACCTCGTTTTTGATCTTGAACAGCGCATCGAGCACCATCGAGACGTTTGCGGTGTCGATCTCATACGTGTCGACGCGCGGGTTCTCCGGCGTCTCCGGATCGTAGCGATAGATCTTGAAGGCGCGCATTTTATCGCTGGCGCCAACGCGGTGCGTCTTGCCCTTCGCGGTGATTTTTGAATTCTTCGGAAGGGTAAGCTGCACCATCGTCGCCAGATCTTTCAATCGTCAGGGTTTGGGGACTAACCGCGCGCCGTACCAGTCCAGATTGCGCGTGACGGCCATCGTCAGCGCGACCGCGCCAAAGGCGGCCACCGAACCGATCAGAAGCGCGTAATCCTCTGATTTCATCAGGAGGTATATCAGGCCATAGGCGCCTGCAAAGGCGATAAAGCCGAGAAGTCCCTTGATGACGCTGCGAAACACCGTCGCAGCATAGAGGCCGCACAAGGCAACGGTCGCGGAGGCGGCGCCGATGAAGGCCGTGTCAAAGCCGATGTGTTCGGCAAAAGCCAGCACCAGCAGGTAAAAGACGACTTGCGCCAGACCAAGCAGAATGTACTGCGCGGGATGCGCCCGGCCGCCCATCGTCGCTTCGATCAGGAAGAACGTCAGGAACACAATGCCGAGAAACATCAGCGCATATTTGAGCGCCCGGTTGACACTCTGATAGGGGCTCTCCGTTGAAACGAAATCAAGCCCGAACGCTTCGGCGTCGAAGAAGGACCCAAAGCCCTCATTGACAAAAAACGCGCGGGGGATCGCGCGGGCAAGATACGGAACCGTCCACGTCGCCTCAAAGCCGTCGGCTCCGATGCGGCGCTCGTCGGGGAGGCGCGCGCCCTGGAACGAGGGATGGGGCCAGTCGCCTGTCAGCGTGACGCGGGTTTCCTCGCCGGCCGGCGCGACTCGCACGCCGCCGCCGCCGGCGATCGGCATTGTGAGGTCAAAGGAAAAACCCTTGGAAGGGTCAACGATCGGCACGGCAACGCTGACGCCAGCGGCGCTGACCGCGTCGGCGCCTTGCGCAAAAAGGCCGGGCTCGAAACTGGCAGCGACCGCCGCGCCGTCGATTGACAGCAAAGGTTTTCCGCGCACGCCCTTCAGCGCCGCGTTGCTGGCAAAGCCAATGCCAATGCGCGCGTCCTGCCAGAAATAAGTAATGTCGCCCTTTGGCGGGTTGATCGGGGTCAGCGGCCCGAACCGGCCTTTGAGGGTCAGGTCCGTTTCAAAAAGAATGGCCTCGAAGATGCCGCGGCGCCGGCTTGCGGTCGTTGCCGCGCCCGTAACGGCGAGGGTTTGCGGCGTGAACGCGACATGGGTTCGATAGCGCACCGGTGCGCCGGTTTCGGAATTGACGCCGGCCTCAACCCGCGCTGGCACAAGAATGAAGGGCCCGCTGATCGTCTGTGCGCCGCCGGCGCTCGCGTAGATTTCCTGGCGCACCTCGTCGGCGCGCGAAGAACGGTCCCAGACGAGGGCATAGATCATCATGCATGGCAGCCACAGCAGAAATGCCAAAGCCCCGACGAGCATCAGTTTCAGCCCGAACGAGCGTGCGGGCGCAATCGACAAATTCACAAAACTCTCCCTGATAGCGGTGAGCCGTCAGGGAGCGCTGAAAGGGCGGCAGATCAGGGGCGCCGGTTTGATAGCAGGGTGTTCAGTCTACGGCGCAATTGCGGCGGCGTCAGCCGGCCGTCGGCGACTTGCCGGCGCGCGGGCGCGCCACGCGCGGATAAAAGACACAGCCGAGAAACAGGAATGAGGCCGCGACAAGCAGCATTAGCGCGCCGATACCGCCGCCCTGCTCGCCAAGAAAATTGCCGACCGCGCAGGTCGAGGCGATGACCAGATAGGGAAGGACCGGCGGCTCCTCGCGCATATAGCGGATGACGAACATCGTCAGCGAAACGATGAGGAGGCCCAGCGAATAGACGTCAAAGAATGTGATCATCGCATTCCCCTTGCTCGCCAACGCTACCGGCGGAGGGTGAACCCGCCGTTAACGCAACCGCCAGCATTGGAAGCGAACGTCAGAGCGTCCCGCCAATCGACTTCAGCGGATCGAACTGCGGCGTGCGCTTTTCGGACTTTGCGACATAGGCTTCGCGGATGTCGTCAGGGCGCAACATCGCGGCGTTCCACAGCGCAACATAGTCGAGCGCATCGGCGGTCGAATGATCCCGCGCATAGTTTGCCATGGCTTTGCAGCCTGTCACGGCAAGGGGCGAATGCGCCGCGATCTGCCGCGCAACCGCCATCACCCCGTCGAGCAGCGCATCGGGGGTTGCGAACACCTCATTGACGAGGCCGATCTCCTTGGCTTTCGCCGCCGGCAGGCGCTCGCCGGTATAGGCCATTTGCCGGGCCCACCCTTCCGGAACAAGGCGAACGAGCCGCGGAAACGTCCCGACATCCGCCGTCATGCCGATTGCGGTTTCCTGCACGCAGAAAAACGCATCCGCGCTGGCGTAGCGGCAATCGCACGCCGTCGCGAGGTCTACGCCGGCGCCTATCGCGCCGCCCTGGATCGCGGCAAGCACCGGCTGGCGCGCGCGTTCAAGGCACGAAAATGTTTCCTGCAGCATACGGACTTTATGGCGAAACGCTTCCGCCGAAACGTGCGCGTTGGCGCCGTCGCCGGCCAGCCCGCCGGACATGAAAACCGAAATATCCATGCCCGCCGTAAAATGCTTTCCCTCCGCCGAAATGACGATGACGCGCGCGTCGCCTTCCGCCGAGATCCGGTCGACGGCGAGCGGCAGGTCGCGCCAGAAGTCTGGCGTCATCGAGTTCGCCTTCTCGGGCCGGTTTAAACGGATATGCGCAATATGCGCGTCGGTCTCGACCGAGAAACAGGCATAGGTCATGGCGTCCTCCTCATCGGGGCGGAGCTTAGACCGAGGCCTGCGCCATGGGAAAACTAAACTGCAGCGGGCCGCCGCAATCGCCTATCAAGGTTCCGGTCACGCCATCATCACTACAGACAGAGGCCGTAAAGGTCGCATTGAAGGGCGACGGCCATCAACAGGAGGCTGCCAAACGCCCAGACAAGCGCGGCGGATGCAAGATAAACCCGCGCCGGCGTCAGACCCGCCCGAATGACCGCATAAACGAGCAAGCCGCCCTGAACGACCAGCAGCAGGAATGGAAGATATCCTGCGCCGTCTGCGCCCGCCGTGACGCCGTCGAAATCGCTAGCCTTGGGGGTGACAAGGCTGACGGCGCCCGCGAGCGCGAACTGGCCAATGACGGCAACTGCGATCGCCAGCGGCATCGTCGCCATAGCGCCGAGGCGGCGCAAAAAAGCGGCGGCGCTTTTGCCAAGCGCACCCGCTGCCGATTTCATGTTTTCAGCGATCCCCATATTGCGTTGCTACCATAAGGCGGGGCGGGCGCGCAAAGCGCCCAAAGCCCTCGCGCCGTTTTTCAGCGAAACGCGGCGCGCCGGTCACACCTTTAGCCGAGATGAAAGCGCTCGTCCGTCCACGGATTAAAAACCGGAACCCCGGCAGCGGCGAAGGGCCCCGCGTCCCGCGTGACAACGGCGCAAGTGTTGACGCTGGCGATTGCGGCGATGAGAAGGTCGACGGACGGCGCCGGCCTTCCGGCTTTTTGCGCTCTCACCGACATGAAACGCCACGCGACAATTGCGGCTTCGTCTGCATCGAGCACGCGTTCCGCGAACATCGGCCGGATCGTTCGCTCCAGCCAGGTCTCAAGAAGTTTCGCGCGCGCCGGGTCCTTCTGGACCTCAATTCCAAACCGGATCTCCGCGAGATTGACCGATGTCGTAAAAATGTATTCCGACGGCGTATCGGCGAACCACCGAACGACGCCCACGTCAGGCGACGGTTTTCGCAACTCCGAAAGGGCGTTGGTGTCAGCGACCCACTTCATCCAAGGTCAATGTCGCGAAAGTCGCCTTCCGTCTCCCAGTCCGGAATATCGAAATCGAACGCCGGCCCCTTCCAGAGCGACTTATAGACATCAAGTCCGGATAGCCCCGACAGCGCAGGCTCTGCGATGGGCACGATCGTCACCGCAGGCTTGCCGCGCACGGTCACGGTCTGCGGCCCCTCGGTCTGGGCGAGGCGAACGAGCTCGCTAAAGCGGGCTTTGGCTTCCTGCAGGGGCCAGATTTTGGAACGTGGATTCATGACTGGTCAGACTAGTCAGTTTTGCTCATCACCGCAAGGGGCTTAAGGAATTCGTAGAGGAGCAAATAGGCGAACCAAGCCAGAATTTGCCAACCGACAGCACGGCTCCAGAAGTTCCAGTAGAGATCGAGCGACCCGTTCATCGCCCATACCTTTTCAAGCCGGACAAACATCCAACCCAAGACCGAAAAGGTGATGCCAACGGCAACAAGGACGTAGCCGAAGTCGAGAATGTCATACCGCGACACCGCGCTCACCCCTGAATGGCGGGCATCAAGTCGTTATTTTCCTCGATGCGCAGCATGCGGATGTCCCGCACGGCTGAGGCGAACCAGTTGAACTTCTTGTTGAGCGCCTGCACGGCGAGGACACACGTCACCGCATCGACAGTGTCATTGCCGAAATAGGTGCTTCGCTGCTGCCAATCGAAGCCGCGCGCCGAGAGTTCCTTGCGGACCTCCTGATAGGCGTTGCGCCAGGAATCGTTCGGATAGATTTGCTCAAGGTTGACTGGGTCGAGATCGACAATGATCGCTAACATGGAGCCGCCTTCAGGCTGTCTTTAAACATTGGGTAAGAACCGCGCTGCCGCCACAGCCGACGTCATCCACGGGCTTGTCCCGTGCATCTCGAAAGCCGAGAGCATCTCTCGTGACTCTAGATCCACGGGACAAGCCCGTAGATGACCGCTCAACCCTCAATAAACCCGCTTCTTCGGCGCGATATACTCGATCTCCTTCGTCAGCGTGTAGGCGTGCACCGGGCGATAATCGATCGTTGCTTTGCCGTTCTGGAACCAGGTCGCGGTGTGTTTCATCCACTCGGCGTCGTTGCGATCGGGGAAATCTTCGCGCGCGTGTGCGCCGCGGCTCTCTTTGCGGTTGGCGGCGGATTCGACCGTCACGACGGCTTGCGCGATCAGATTGTCGAATTCGAGCGTTTCGACGAGGTCGGTGTTCCAGATCATCGTGCGGTCGGTGACGCCGATGTCGTGCAGGCCGCCATGAACGGCGCCGATTTTCTCGCGCCCTTCTTCAAGCACCTCGCCGGTGCGGAAGACGGCGCAGTTGGCTTGCATGACTTTCTGCATTTCAAGGCGTAGCGTCGCCGTGGGCGTTGCGCCTCTGGCGTAGCGGAAGCGGTCAAGACGCGCGAGCGCCTCCTGGCCCGCATTTTTCGGCAGGGGCCGATGCTTGTCGGCGGCTTTGACGATCTCGCCGCAGCGCAGGCCGGCGGCGCGCCCGAACACCACAAGATCGATCAGCGAATTTGACCCGAGGCGATTGGCGCCGTGCACGGAAACGCATGCCGCCTCGCCGATCGCCATCAGGCCCGGCACGATCGCGTCCGGATCGTCGCCGCGCCGCGTTACAACTTCGCCGTGATAATTCGTCGGGATGCCGCCCATATTATAGTGGACGGTCGGCTGCACCGGGATCGGGTCCTTGGTGACATCGACGCCGGCAAAGACGCGCGCCGATTCCGAAATGCCGGGCAGGCGTTCATGAATGATCTTCGGGTCGAGGTGATTGAGGTTCAGATAGATATGGTCCTTGTGCGGACCAACGCCGCGCCCCTCGCGCGTCTCGATCGTCATCGCGCGGGAGACGACATCGCGGGAAGCGAGGTCTTTCGCCGACGGCGCGTAGCGCTCCATGAAGCGCTCGCCTTCGGAATTGGTCAGATACCCGCCCTCGCCGCGCACGCCCTCGGTGATGAGGACGCCGGCGCCGTAAATGCCGGTCGGGTGGAACTGCACGAACTCCATGTCCTGCAAGGGCAAACCGGCGCGCAGCGCCATCGCATTGCCGTCGCCGGTGCAGGTGTGCGCCGACGTGCAGGAGTAATAGACGCGGCCATAGCCGCCGGTCGCAAGGATCACCATCTTGGCGTTGAAGCGGTGGATCGAGCCGTCGTCGAGCCGCCACGCCATCAAGCCACGGCATTCGCCTGCATCGTCCATGATGAGATCGAGCGCGAAATACTCGATAAAAAATTTCGCGTTTTGTTTGACAGACTGACCATACAGCGTGTGCAGCATCGCGTGGCCGGTGCGGTCGGCGGCAGCGCAGGTGCGCTGGATCGGCCCTTCGCCAAAATTTTTGGTCATGCCGCCAAACGCGCGCTGATAGATTTTGCCGTCGTCGGTGCGGCTGAAGGGAACGCCCCAGTGCTCGAGTTCATAGACGGCGGCTGGCGCGTTCTTGCACAGATATTCAATCGCGTCCTGGTCGCCGAGCCAGTCGGAGCCTTTGACCGTGTCATACATGTGCCAGCGCCAGTCGTCGGCGCCCATATTGCCGAGCGCCGCCGATATGCCGCCTTGCGCCGCGACCGTGTGCGAGCGGGTCGGGAAGACCTTCGTCACGCACGCGGTTTTCAATCCCGCTTGCGCGGCGCCAAGTGTGGCGCGCAAGCCCGATCCGCCGGCGCCGACGACGACGACGTCATATTCATGATCGATGATTTCATAGGCGTCGGGCATGACGAGGCTTTCTAAGCTGCAATGACGATGAGCGAATAAACGGCAAGGGCGCCGGCGCCGACGCACACAAAAAGATTGAGAAGTTTAAAGAGGCTGCGCGTGCCGGCGCCGATATAGTCGTCGATGATCTCATTGAGGCCGATGCGCATGTGAAACGCGCCCGTGAGGAGAAGCGCGCCCATCAAAAACGCATTCAGCGTCGTGCCGAGCCAGGCGCGCATCTCGTCGTAAGGCGACCCCGCATGCGCTATGGCGCTGGCGAGAAACCAGACAATCAGCGGCAACAAGATCACGGCGCTGGTGCGCTGGGCGATAAAAGTTGCCGTTCCCTTGTGTGTCATTGCCTTCGCCTCAGCCCGCACGGTTGAACAGCCCGGCGGCGACAAGGACGCCGGCAAGGCCGATCGAGGCGGCATAGGCGGCGATCGCCGTCGCGCGCGCCGACTTGACGTCAAGGCCGCGCCCCTGATCCCAATAGAGATGGCGAAGGCCGTTGAAGGCGTGGAACAAAAGCGCCCAGGCATATCCGGAGAGAACGATGATCCCGAACGGCGACGCCAGCAGCGCGCTAACCGGCGCGAACACTTGTGCGCCCGCCGCCAACGCAAAGGTCCAGACCGCGAGCAGCAGCGTTCCCGCATAGAGCGCAACGCCAGTGGCGCGGTGCGTAATCGACGCCGCCATGGTTGGCGTCCAGCGCCAGATCTGCAGGTGCGGCGACAGCGGTTTTTGCGGTGCGGACGGAAGACCCATGAAAACCCTTGCACCCGTCGCATTGCGCGCGGCTGTCAGCAAAATTTGACGTGACATTAGGCGGCCCACTCTGGCTGTCAACGCGGCGAAAAGGACAGCGGGCGGCGTAAAGCGTCGCGTTATCAGCAGTTTGTGATTGCCAAGCGTCGATTGCGCGCGCCAATATCACCCTTGGGGACCAGAAGGCGGGGCAAGAGATCATGCGTCAAGCAATCCTGACGGTACTGGCGATATCCGGCGCGATGGGTGCAGCGCATGCCCAAACCAAAAGCGCGCTGACCGGTCCCGAGATCGCCGCTGTCCTCAGCGCTGCCGGCCTTCCGGCCGAAGTCATTGAAGACGCCAAAACCGGCAACCCCGTCGCTTCGGTAAAAGCCGGTTCTGTACAATTCTGGGTGCGCGCGCTCGATTGCGCCGGCGCGCCAAAGGCGTGTTCCACGCTGATGTTTTTCGCCAATTTTGAACTGGGCCGCGCCGCGACCGCAAAAGACTATGAAACCGTCAACGGCTTCAACGACCGTCAGGTGTTCGGCCGCGCCTATCTCTTGCCGGCGCGCAGCGAGGTTGGCGTCGATTATGTGATCGAGCTCGACGGCGGCGTCACGGCCGACCATGTCGCCAAGAACATTGGCCGTTGGGCTGATGTGATCGACGCCTTCATCGCCCATTTCAGCGCCAACGCGGCGGGGTCTTGAAGCCCTCGCTCTCCGGCTTGTGAAAATTACCGGGTTGCGCGGCTAGCAGCCTTCGCCTTTGTGGGAGCGGACATTCGGCGGCCCCGCGCCTCCTACTCTCCTCTTCCGCAGGGCGGGAGAGGGGAATATTTCAGTACACGGAAGGACCATCAATGATTGACCTCTACACCGCCGCGACACCCAACGGGTACAAGGCGTCGATTGCGCTTGAGGAATTGGGCCTTCCCTACGAGGTCCACGCGCTGAAGCTTTCTGAAATGCATCAGAAGGCGCCGTCATTCCTGAAGATCAATCCGAATGGGCGCATCCCTGCGATTGTCGATCGCGACGCTGGCGGCTTTGCGGTTTTTGAATCGGGCGCGATCCTTGTCTATCTCGCGGAGAAAACTGGCCAACTGATGCCCACGGATGTGAAGGGCCGCAGCCTCGTAATGCAATGGCTTATGTTTCAGATGGGCGGCGTCGGTCCGATGATGGGGCAGGCGAATGTCTTCTTCCGCTATTTCCCCGAAAAGATTCAGCCGGCGATCGACCGTTATCAGCGCGAATCGCGCCGCCTTCTGGAAGTCCTCGACACGCGCCTTGGCGAAAGCGAATTTCTCGCAGGGGCGTATTCGATCGCCGACATTGCGACCTATCCATGGGTCAGCATTTACGAGTGGTCGGGCGTCTCTATCGACGGTCTCTCCCACCTCAAGCGCTGGTTAGGCGCAATCGCCGCGCGCCCCGCCGTTGTTCGCGGCATGATGGTTCCGGAGCCAACCAAGCTCGAAATCAAGGATGAAAGGAAAGTGGACGCGACGGTAAAGTCGATTCGCACGATGCTCGCTTAGGGCCCAAAGACCACGCCCGGCTAAGCCGCCTTTTCAACCAGCGCCGCAAGCTTCGGCGGCAACTCGGCGTCGAGGCCTTTCATATAGGCAAGGAGCGCGCGCTCGACGTCGTCAAAGACGCCGTTGCGCCCGATGCGGTCGGCGAGCCAGTCCGCTTCCTGAGCGGTGACCTGTTCGGCGATTGCCGCGGCAATCGCATTGTCCTCGTTCTTCTTCGATGCGGGCGACGGCTTTCGTCCGTAGGCGTCGATAATGCCGGCAAGGCCGCCAGCAAACATGCGCCCGAAAAAGCCCGCCGGATTGACCGTCTGGTCTTTTACCCAGTCATGCAGGCGCAGCGCTTCCTCGCGCGGCAGCGGGCGATAGCCGACATGCGCCATCAGATGCGCCGCAACGCCCTTGATGAACAGATCGCTCCAGGAGAGATCATTACTCGCGCCGGATGTTGCTTCATGCAGGTCGAACAACAGCTCGGCCTCATCGCGTGTGATCGCGATCGAGCCATCGCCGCCTGAGGCAAAGAGATAGCGCCGCAAAAGGTCGGCGTCGCCGCGCGAAACACGCGGGCCGCCTTTGTGCGCCGCGACGACGCGGCGAAATTCGTCCGCAATAAAATCGGCCATCGCCGCAGGGGTCGAGATCGCCTTCTCCATCAGCGTCACCAGGGCGCCGAGTTCAAGCGTCGAGGGTGCGCGGCCATTGCGGGCGGTTAGCGATTGGATGTGCTGGAATTCTTCGTCAGTGAGGTAGCCGTGCGGCTCTTCCTCGCGCAGGAAGAAATCGGCCGTGGCCTCAGCGAAATAGTCGGGCCATTCGGGATCGCCGGCTGGAGCGCGGGCCGCGAGCGCAAATAGCGCCGACAATTCGTCGCGGCTGACGACGCCGTCGGCGAAGACAGTCCGCCTAAGGAACACCACGTCGTCGGCGCTGACTTCGCCGTCGGCGCCAACATGGCTGATCAATCCGTCCTTGGTCGAATTCGGCATGAAGCTCACCCGCGATCGTTCGACGGCAACGTCGCGCAGGGAGGTTAACAAGCGGGTAAGGGCGGGAGGTGCGACTGAAAGTAAAAAGACCCTTAATTCGGTCCTTTATAGGCCACGCCTTCCTTCATCACGAAGTCGATGTCGCTAAGCTCGGCAATCTCGGCAACCGGGTCGCCCCTGACGGCGACGAGGTCGCCGTACTTGCCAGGTTCAATCGTTCCGAGATTGGCGGACTGGCCGAGATTGGCAGCACCGTTGACGGTCGCCGACGCGATCGCCTCCATGGGCGTCATGCCGGCGTCAACCAGCAACTGAAACTCCCGCGCGTTCTCGCCGTGCTTTGAAACGCCGGTATCGGTGCCGAAGGCGATCTTGACGCCGCCCCGGTGCGCGCGCCGCGCCATGTCGAGCATTCTGGGGCCCGCCTCGCGCGCTTTGGCGCGTTGCGGCGGCAGCAGAAACGAGGCCGGATCGTCCGCCCACGCCGCAACCGTTGCGCCGGCGAGCAGCGTCGGGACAAGATAAGCGCCGGTTTTCCTGAAGAGGCCGATCGACTGATTATCAAGATAGGTGCCGTGCTCGATGGAATCGACGCCGGCCCCGAGCGCCGCGTTGACGCCGTTAAGCCCATGCGCATGCGCCGTCACTTTGCGCCCCATCAGATGCGCCGCATCGACAATGGCGGCGAGCTCATCGGGAAGGAATTGCTGCTCAAGCCCGGCGGCGGTGTTGGAGAGAACGCCGCCCGTCGCCGTCAGCTTGATGTGGTCGGCGCCGCGCCGCACCTGCTCGCGCACGGCGCGGCGGCAATCGGCAGGGCCGTCGCAGACGGCGGGCGAATGGAGGAGATGCGCAACATCGTCGCGATAGCCTTGCGTGCCGTCGCCATGGCCGCCAGTGACGGAAATCGTCGCGCCGGAGGCGAAGATGCGCGGCCCAATGACATCGCCGCGCCGGACGCCGTCACGCAGCGCAAAAATCGCATCGCCCGGGCCCGCGCCGACATCGCGCACCGTCGTGAAGCCCGCCTCGAGCGTCAGCCTCGCAAAACCAGCGCCGGCAATCGCGTCGTCCGCGTCCGACATTTCGACGGCTTGCAGACGCTGGTTCGGATTGTTCTCGCTCGTCAGATGCACATGCCCGTCAATCAGTCCCGGCAGGACGAAGTGATTTTTGAGGTTATAGGTCGCAACATTATCGGCCTTGGCGATGCCGGCGGCGGCGCCGTCGACATAGCCCGGCAGGACCGCCGCAATGCGCCCGTCGCGGATGACAACCGTCTGCTCGGACAGCGCCGGCTTGCCCGGCACGGCGAGGAGTTTGCCGGCGTGGACGATTGCGATGTCAGCGGCGAAGGCAGGCAGTGCGATTGTGGTGCAACCGGCGGCAAACGCCGTGGCGATTTTCAATTTCATGGAGCCCCTCTCGTTTTGTGCCCCGATCGTTTCAGACTTGCGCGATGCTGGCAATCTGCGCTTTACACGACGTAATTCCTGCACCCAAAGAGACGCCGCCATGACCGACACGCCCCCCGACCGCCTCAGCGTCAATCCGAAGAGCCCGCATTTCAATCAGGATGTGCTCCAGCGCGATGTCGGCATCCGCTTTAACGGCGAGGAACGCACCAATGTCGAGGAATATTGCGTCTCCGAAGGGTGGATCCGCGTCGCTGTCGGCAAGACGCTCGACCGCAAGGGCAATGCGCTGACGCTGAAGGTGAACGGCCTTGTCGAGCCCTATTACAAGACTGAGGCGCCGCAAGTCTGACCGGCAACGCGTGACCGGCAACGCTACCGCGCGAAATAAATCCGCTCCGCGCTGAAATCGATGGCGAAGTCTTGCCGCGTCAGGAGGTCAGCCCCGAGGAGCCCATAGGCGAGGCGCTGCACGCCGAGCTCGTCGAACAGCGGCGCGTCATAGATCCAGACTGTCTTGCGTGACCACCGCTGCGTCGAGACCGTAATCGCCCGCATCGTTCCGGCGCTGATTTTCGTGCGGTCGTCGAACACGTCGTCAAGCCGCGTGTTGGTCGTTGCGGTTCGCCCCGACGCGATCGAAAGCGTGCTCGCAAAAAGGGCGTCGCCGGCGGCGTAATTGACCAGCGTCGTCGCAAGGCCGAGATCGACGATAAACCTGATCGGCTCCCCGTTGATGCGCCCGTTGACAGTGTAAAGCTCGGCGCCGCCGCCGTCATAGCGTGTCCGCCGCATCGGCGCTTTGCGCATCCTGCGTGTCAGCTCGGCGGGCAGCCCATCGCGCGAATAAAACGAGATTGTCTTGGCTCTGACGTCAAATGCGAGCGCAAAGTTTTCGAGGACATCGAGGCCGACGATGCCGGCCGGCGTCTCGCGCGGCGCTTCCCAGTCCGGCAGCACGACGCCGGTCTGGCGGCTCGAGAGCAGCGTCCCGGCGGTCAGGTCGCCAATGATATAGGGCTCGAAGACGCGCGCCCCGCTAATGCTGAGGATGCGCTTTGCATTGCCCTCGGCGCGCTGCAGCGGCGCGCGCCTCGCGAAATTTTCAAAGACAAGCGTCAGCGTTGCGCCGGTATCGACGAGGAAGTCATAGGGCCCGCGTCCATCGATCGTAACCGCGATCGAGATCGCGCCCTCCGTCGTCACGGAATAGGGAACGACTGCGATCGGAGTTTGCGCCCGCGCCAGATCGACCAGGGCGAGACAGGCAGTGAGCGCAGCGAATAAAAATCGCATAGAACCCCCGGCGGCTTTTGGCCGCCCGTGGAGTGCACCATAGACCAGTGCGCCCCGCATTGGCGCCGCCAGATAGGCCCTCGCTGCTCCGGCCGCCGCGCCGGCGCCTCCGTTGGTCGAAGCGCAACCGCAAGGATCGGGCGGTTCGGCGGCTTCCACTATGGCATCAACCGCGCGGCAATGGAGGCATATCATGCGCGGCGATGACAGTCTGGATGACAATCGGGACGACGGGCGCTGGCAGGCGGTCCAGCAACGGGACGCGTCGGCGGACGGCCAGTTTTATTGCTGTGTCAGGACCACCGGCGTGTACTGCCGTCCCTCCTGCGCAGGCCGCCCGCATCGCGGCAATGTCTACTTCGCAGACACAAGGCGAGAGGCAGAAGCGGCCGGCTTGCGCCCCTGCAAGCGGTGCCGGCCAGATCGGCTGGTGGCCGGCACGCTCGATAGCCGCATTGACGGGCTTGATTGGGAGCGCGCGGCGACGCGCCTCGATGGGGAGGGTTTTGCGCCGCTTGGCTGCCTCCTCTCGGATGAGGAATGCGCATTTCTGATTGCGCAATACGGCGCGGATGAAGGGTTCCGGTCGACTGTCGTCATGGCCCGGCACGGCTTCGGCGCCGGCGAATACAAATACTTCGCGGACCCGCTGCCGCCGCTGGTGCTGACACTTCGCCAGCGCCTCTACGCCCGCCTCGCGCCGCTTGGCTCCGTCTGGCGCGAATCGCTCGGCGGCGAGGGCTTTCCGTCCGAGCACGACGCCTACCGGGCGGTCTGCGCGGCGGCCGGTCAGCAACGCCCGACGCCGTTGCTCCTCGCCTATGGTCCGGGCGATTACAACCGGCTCCATAAGGACCTTTACGGCGCCGAAAACTTTCCCATCCAGGTGGCAATCCTCCTGTCCGCGCCGGGAAGGGACTTTGCAGGCGGCGAGTTTGTGCTGACCGAACAGCGCCCGCGTATGCAGTCGCGCGCGCATGTCGTTGCCCTCGAAAAGGGCGACGCCATTGCGTTCGCCGTGAACGAACGCCCCGTCGCGGGCGCGCGCGGCCTCTACCGTGCGCAGATGCGCCACGGGGTCTCAACTGTCCGGTCCGGCCGGCGCATGACTTTGGGGGTCATCTTCCACGACGCGCATTGATCGATGTGGGGCCCTTGCGCCGCGCGCTTCCTCGGCTATAACCCCCGGCTTCGTCGGCCGCCGGGCCCAATGGCATGCCTTGGCGGCCCTTACATGCGCCCCGTAATCGGGGCCCTCAGAGGGTAGCAAAATGCCGAAAATGAAGACGAAATCCTCCGCGAAGAAGCGGTTCAAGATGACCGCGTCCGGCAAGGTGAAGGCCGGCGTTGCTGGCAAGCGCCACCGCCTGATCTCGCACAACGGCAAATATATCCGTCAGAATCGCGGCACGTTTGTGCTGTCCGACGCCGACGCGAAGATCATCAAAAAATACATGCCGAACCATCGCTAGGAGGGACCCTTAAATGTCACGCGTCAAACGGGGCGTTACGTCCCACGCCAAGCACAAAAAAGTCATCAAGGCGGCGAAAGGCTATTTCGGCCGCCGCAAGAACACGATCCGCATCGCCAAACAGGCGGTCGAAAAAGCCGGGCAATACGCCTATCGCGACCGGCGCGTGAGAAAGCGCACGTTCCGCGCTCTCTGGATCCAGCGCATCAACGCTGCAACGCGCGAGCTTGGCCTGACCTACGCAAGGTTTATCGACGGGCTCTCGAAGGCGGGCGTCGAGGTTGACCGCAAGGTCCTCGCCGATCTCGCCGTGAAGGAGCCCGAGGCCTTCAAGGCGCTGGCGGACAAGGCCAAAGCGGCGCTCAGCGTCGCGGCGTAATGCGCGATTCTCACCCTCTCCCGCTTGCGGGAGAGGGCAGGGTGAGGGTCTCCCAACGAGCGCCGTTCTCAGTCTTGATGCCCCCTCACCCCGTCCAACGCATGCGTTGGACCCTCTCCCGCAAGCGGGCGAGGTGAGAAGAGTGCGCCAGCCTCATTCCGATGCCCTATCGCAGCGGGCGGTGACGTAACACGGGTGACGCAAGCCGAGGAATTCGATTAAGCGTTATCCGGAAGCGGGTGACGCTTTTTTGTTGGAGACCGGACCAAATGTCCGACATTGCCGCCCTTGAAGCCGAAACGCTAATGCGCGTCGCCGCCGCTGAAACGATCGCGGCGCTCGAAGACGCGCGTGTCGGCGCGCTCGGCAAGAAGGGCGTCATCAGTGAGCGGATGAAAGCACTCGGGCAAATGTTGCCCGACGAACGCAAGGCCGCCGGCGCCGCGCTGAATGTCCTCAAAGACAAGATCGCCGCCGCGCTCGACGCTAAAAAACAAAAGCTCGAAGACGCCGCGCTTGATGAGCGGCTGCGGACCGAGAAAGTCGATGTCACGTTGCCCGCCTTTCGCGAAGCCAAGGGCCGCATTCACCCGGTGACGCAAGTTACGGAGGAGATTGTCGCAATCTTCTCCGCCATGGGGTTCGATGTCGCCGAAGGGCCGGACATCGAAGATGACTTCCACAATTTCACGGCGCTGAATTTCCCGGCCGATCATCCGGCGCGCGAGATGCACGATACGTTTTTCTTTAACGAGAAAAGCGATGGCAGCCGCATGCTGCTGCGCACGCACACCTCGCCGGTGCAGGTGCGCACCATGATGACGAAGACGCCGCCGATCCGTATCATCATCCCGGGACGGACGTTTCGCTGCGACTCAGACCAGACGCACACGCCGATGTTCCACCAGGTCGAAGGCCTCGTCATCGACCGCGAGACTCACATGGGCCACCTCAAAGGCACGCTGGAAGCGTTCTGCAGGGCGTTCTTCGAGGTCGATACCGTGAAGACGCGCTTTCGCCCGCACTTCTTTCCGTTCACGGAGCCATCGGCCGAAATGGACATTGGCTATGAGCGGGTGGGCAACGAAATCCGCATCGGCCAGGGCGAGAAATGGATGGAAATCCTCGGCTCCGGCATGGTGCACCCGAATGTGCTGAGGAATTGCGGGCTTGACCCCGACGAATATCAGGGCTTCGCTTTCGGCATGGGCATCGACCGCCTCGCCATGCTGAAATACGGCATTCCGGACTTGCGCGATTTCTTTGCGGCGGACGCGCGCTGGCTCGAACATTACGGCTTCGATCCGGCGGACCAGCCGAACCTGTCGACGGCGCTGTCTCATTAGGGGAGGGAATAATGCGCATTGTACTTTTGATTGCCGGCATCGCCGCGATCGCGGCGTGTGAAAAAGAACAAGCAGCGGACACTATCACTTCCGTCGATGCAGCGCTGGAAGACGCTGCGCCGGAAGAAGAGCCCGCCGATCCCGCCGCCGCGGCGGCAGAAATCTACGCGCGCCTTGAAGGCTCCTGGGCCGAAACTGGTCAGTGCCCGGATTATCAGCTGCGCTGGGAGATCGAGCCGAACGCGTTTCAGCGCTTTGAGATGCGCTGCGAGATCGACCGCATCGAGCCGTTGGCCGCAGGCGTGCGCGCCACCGCCCAATGCACGGTCGAGGGCGACAACGACACCGTTGCCGACATTTTTCAATTCGTGCGCGAGCCCGACGGCTCGCTGACCATCGTCAATGAAGCAAACGAGGCCCGCACAGTCGGGCTTTACCCGTGTGTCGAGAGCGAGCTTTAAACCTTGACTGATATATTACTCTCTGATGTTAGCGACGCCGTTATCGCAAATTGGGAGCGAGCGGCTGCGCGCGCCGGAATGGACTTAGAGTCCTGTCTTCGACGCCAGTTGGAGATATGGGTGCGGGAAGATTCACTTTCGACTGCATTAATGCGCTCCGGCGAACTGGCGTTGCGACCTGAGCGACCATGAAATTCACACTCGCCTGGCTGAAAGAACATCTCGAAACTTCCGCCCCCCTCGCCGCCATTGTCGAGGGCATGGTGAAGGCGGGGCTTGAGGTCGAGCATGTCGACGATCCCGCTGAGCGCCTGAAAGCGTTTACGATCGGCGAAGTTCTGTCGGCCGAAAAACATCCCGAGGCCGACAAGCTGCGCGTCTGCAAGGTCGCGACGAAAGATGGCGTCCTCCAGATCGTCTGCGGCGCGCCGAACGCGCGGGCGGGGATCAAGGTTGCCTACGCGCCCGTCGGCGCCTATGTGCCCGGCATAGACGTCACCCTGACGAAGGCAAAAATCCGGGGCGTCGAATCGCACGGCATGATGTGCTCATCGCGCGAATTGATGCTGGGCGACGATCATGACGGGATCATCGAAGCGCCGTCGTCGGCAAGGGTAGGCGACAGTGTCGCTGAGGCGCTCAGCGCGACGGACGCGGTGATCGAATTTGAAGTGACGCCCAATCGTCCCGATACGAACGGTGTTGCGGGCGTCGCGCGCGATCTTGCCGCCGCGGGTCTGGGGCGGCTGAACACGCCAGCGCCCTTAGCGATCAAGGGCGCGTTTCCCTGCCCGCAGGCGATCGGCATCGATTTTCCGGTGGGCGCCGCGAACGCCTGTCCCGCCTTCGCCGGGCGGCTCATTCGCGGCGTCAAGAACAGCCCGTCGCCGAAATGGCTCGCCGACCGTTTGCGCGCGATTGGTCTCAGGCCCATTTCAGCGCTCGTCGATATCACCAACCTGTTGACTCATGACCGCGCGCGCCCGCTGCACGTCTTTGACGCCGACAAGCTCAATGGCGAGGTTCACGCGCGCCTCGGCCGCGCGGGCGAAAGCTTTGACGCGCTCGACGGCAAAACTTACGCCGTTGACGAGACGATGACGGTCATCGCCGACGACAATGGCGTCCTTGGCCTTGGCGGCATTATCGGCGGCGCCAAAACAGGGTGCACGGACGGTACCGTCAACGTCTTCATCGAATCCGCCTATTTCGATCCGTTGCGCACGGCCAAGACCGGCCGCAAGACCGGCATTCATTCCGACGCGCGCTATCGCTTCGAGCGCGGCGTCGATCCGGCGTTTGTCATCCCCGGCCTTGAGATGGCAACGCGCCTCATTCTTGACCTTTGCGGCGGATCGCCAAGTGACATCCGCGTCGCGGGCGAGCCGCCAGCCGCGCGCAAGACGATCGCGTTCCCGCCCTCGGAAACGAAGCGCCTCACCGGGGTCGATGTGACGCCGGAGCGCTCGCACGACATACTTGCAGCGCTCGGCTTTACGGTTTCGCGCGCCGACCCATGGCTCGTCGATGTCCCCTCCTGGCGCCCCGACATCGACGGCAAAGCGGACCTTGTCGAAGAAATCGCCCGCATCGTCGGCTTCGACGCGCTGCCGCCCGTTACGCTCCCCGCCCGCGTTGCCATCGAAGCGCCGAAGCTGACCTTGGCGCAAGACCGCCGCCGCCTCGTCAAACGCGCCCTCGCGGCGCGCGGCATGCTTGAGGCTGTAACATGGTCGTTCACCGACGAGCGCTACGCGGCGCTCTTTTCCGATGGCGCGAACTGGCTCGGCGGCCAGGGGCTGATCCTCGCCAACCCGATTTCGTCCGACCTCGGATCAATGCGCCCGTCGATCCTGCCAAATCTCGTCGCGGCGCTGCAACGCAACGCCGATCGCGGCAGGGCCGATCTGGCGCTTTTTGAAGCAGCGCCCGTTTACGGGTCAGACCGGCCGGAGGGACAGCAAACCGCCGCCGGCGGCGCGCGCCTCTCGAACCCCGATCGCCATTGGTCAAAGTCCGAACGCGCCGCAGATGTCTTCACAGTCAAGGCGGACGCGCTCGCCGCGCTCGACGCCGCGGGCGCGAAAATCGACCAGTTGCAAACAACGGCAGATGCGCCGGCCTGGTATCACCCCGGCCGCTCCGGCGTTCTGCGCCTTGGGCCGAAGCTGGCGCTCGCGTATTTCGGCGAGCTGCATCCGCGCGTCCTGAAAGCAATGGACGTCGATGGTCCCGTCTTTGCGTTCGAGGCGTTCATCGATGCGATCCCGCCCGCAAAGCCGCGCGCCACGAAAACCAAGCCCGCGCTCGACGCGCTGGAGCTTCTCCCCGTCCAGCGCGACTTCGCCTTCGTCGTCGATACGGGCGTCGCCGCCGAAGCGCTCTTGAAGGCAGTTCGCGGAGCGGAAAAAAAGCTGATCGCCAATGTCGCGCTCTTCGACCTCTATGAAGGCAAGGGCGTGCCGGACGGGAAGAAATCGCTTGCTGTCGAAGTAACCCTTCAACCCCGCGAAAAGACCCTGACCGACGAGGACATCGACGCGGTCGCCCGCGCAATCCTTGCGGCGGCGGAAAAAGCGGTTGGGGCGATGTTGCGGGGATAGCTGGCCGCCGCACGGCCATTTTCGCGAAGGCGCCGCGCTTGCGAAATCAAGGGCCAGCCGCTAGGAACCGATCCGGTCCCCTCCGCCGGGTCCGCCGCTTTAGCTCAGCTGGTAGAGCACATCATTCGTAATGATGGGGTCAGGTGTTCGAGTCACCTAAGCGGCACCACCCGGTTGATCGACGAAATCCGGCGACGTCCGAAAACATAATGAATTCATATCGATAGGCTGAAGCGTGGTGTAGGCGCGTCCAGCCGTGCTCTTTCAAATCCACGCGCTTTGGGGGTATGCTCAGGGGTATATCGAGAACGGTGACTTGAACATACCCCCAATTTGCATGGAGCGCCCCCGATGGCTCTTTCCGATCTCCGAATCCGAACCGCGACCCCTCGGGAGAAGCCGTACAAGCTGACCGACGGCGGCGGGCTCTACCTTTTCGTCCAGCCCGGCGGCTCGAAGCTCTGGCGGATGAAGTATCGCTTCATGGGCAAGGAGAAGCTGCTCTCCATCGGCCGCTATCCTGAGATTGGCCTCGCCCGCGCCCGAAAGGAGCAGTTGGCCGCACGGGAGCTTCTGGTGGACGGTCGCGATCCGAGCACCGTCAAACAGCTAGAGCGCGAGAAGCAGGTCGAACTTCATTCCCGCACCATTCGCGCGCTGACCGACCAGTTCCTTGCAAAACAGGAAAAAGAAGGCAGAGCGGCGGCGACGCTGAAAAAGAACCGATGGGTGCTCGACATGGCGATCGCGCAAATCGGCAATGAACCGGCGGCGGCGCTGAAGGCGCCAGCGGTTCTGAAAGTCCTCAAGAAAGTCGAGGCTCGCGGAACCTATGAAACGGCGCGGCGCCTGAAGGTGATGATCGGCGCCGTCATGCGCTATGGCATGGCAATCGGTTGGGTGGACGCTGACCCGACAATCGCCTTGCGCGGTGCTCTGATGCAGCCGCCGAGAAAATCGCATGCGGCGATTACCGACCTTCAGAAGTTCGGCGGGCTGCTGCGTGCAATCGACAGTTTTTCAGGGCAACCGTCCACGCGACACGGGTTGCGGCTTCTGGCGCTGCTCTATCCGCGACCCGGCGAACTGAGATTTTCCAAGTGGACGGAATTCGACCTCGACAAACGGATTTGAACGATCCCGGCCGAACGCACGAAGACGCGTCGGCCGCATCGCGTTCCACTGCCGGAAGCTGCAATCAATGTATTGCGCGAATTGAAGGCGCTAGGGTCGCCCGGCGAGTATCTTTTCCCTTCCATTCGCACATGGAAGAAGGCGATCAGCGACGCGACCTTTACGGCCGCGCTGCGCCGGATGGGCTTCACCGGCGAGGAAATGACAGCGCACGGCTTCCGCGCCAGCTTCTCAACGATCGCGAATGAATCAGGGCTTTGGAACCCCGACGCGATCGAACGCGCGCTCGCGCATATCGAAAGCAACGCCGTGCGCGCTGCCTATGCGCGCGGGGACTATTGGGAGGAGCGCGTTCAAATGGCACAGTGGTGGGCTGAATTGCTCGAAGGGCTTCGCAGCGGCGCGCCAAAATCGGCTGGCGCTGTTGGCGCACGATAAGTGTCTAGGAAAGCACTTTTATCCAGTGTGAATTATCGCGCTCTACATAGTCCCGCGATAGGTCGCTGATAGGGTCGGAATAGGTCGGGGATAGGGTCGGCTATAGTTCCGCCAGTGTCTTGGCTATCGCTTGGCAAGCGGCGCCTGTTACGCAAATTTGCTTCGAACGCGCCTTCGACCCGTATTCAATTCTTCTTCGAATGGCGCTCGTCGCCACCTGAAAGAACCGTCGATCAAGCTCGGTGTTTAGTCCCGGTTCTGTTTCGCAAATCGCTCAATCAGGTCAATAATGTCTTCGGCGCGCCAGGCGGTGATCCTGGGCGCAAGTTTGACGGGCTGCGGATATCGGCCGGAACTGACGCCCGCCCACCATGTGGATTTGCTGACCGGGATAGGGCCATCCGGCGCCAATATTTGTTTGAGCCGAATGAATCCGGTTTTCGGAAACTGATCGAGCATCGACATCTTCAACCTCCGGTGCATCATGCTGGAGGAGAAAAGACCGGATTGCCTGTCGCTGTGCGTTAGGTAGGCGAGACCAGTGCTAATTAGCGTTGCCGGAATTTCGCTCCCGCCAATTGCTTGGCAGATGCTCGCGCGCGCCTTTGAGTTTCTCGCGCACGGTCTGATCCGAACAGTCGAGGCCGAGAGCGCCCAGATCATCCGCAATTTCTTTGGGAACCTCGCTCCGCTTTGCGTCGGGATCATAGCTGTAGCCGCGGATCGCCATGCCGATGATCATGCGCAGCAGTGTATTGCGCTCCCGCTCGCCAAGTGGCTTCACGTCGTCGCCGGCCGCAGACGCCCCGGCGCGCTTGTCATCCCGCCTTGCGCGCTCTTCAATCAGTGTGCGCCCCTGCGCGCGTACGGCATCGACCAACGCGTCCGGCGGATCGACCTTGGCGTGCAGCGCCCATTCGATGATTTCGGTCGGCGACTGGCTGAAACCGATGCCCGACAGCCGGATATGCGAATCAAGAAGCCGGAACATCTTCGAGTACGCGGTCTTGATTCCGGGCGCGCAACCCGCCGCCAATGAGTTTGCATCAAGGATCGCGTCAGGATCAGCGCCGATGAGCAGCACTGTTGCCTGCTCGATTGTCCAGAAACTCATCTTGGACCAGTACGCAATATCTGCTTCTGGCGGCGAAGCCTTCATTCGTCGTCACCGAGTTTGAACAATCTGAATAACTTGGAGCTGACTACTTTTATCGGGATTGCACAAGTTGGCCGGGGTCAGTTGCAGTGACCCGGGTTCACAACGCGATCAGCGGCGGGGGGGGGGAGGGGGGGCTTCGAAAGCTCTGAAAAATTGAGAATGAGGCCGGGGCGTTCAGACCCCGGATGATTCTCAAGCCAGCGCGGCTCCCGCTCGACGCCGACGAAGCTTCAATGAGGCCGGGCGTTCAGACCCCGGATGATCGCGAGGTGGATTTCGGCAAGCCCGACGTGCAATTGCTTCAATGAGGCCGGGGCGTTCAGACCCCGGATGATGTATTCCGAAATCGCCGATCATGCCGGGCTGTCGTCGCTTCAATGAGGCCGGGGCGTTCAGACCCCGGATGATTCGGCCGGAAAATCCCAGACGCTGAGGCGCCGCACGCTTCAATGAGGCCGGGGCGTTCAGACCCCGGATGATGCCGCTGCCGGAGGCGCCGTGATCGTGCCGGTCGGTGCTTCAATGAGGCCGGGGCGTTCAGACCCCGGATGATCTTCGCGCGCTGGACAATCGGGCAGGGCGGCAAGGTCGCTTCAATGAGGCCGGGGCGTTCAGACCCCGGATGATGGCCCAAACGGCGAGGGCGACAGCGTTGATCTTGCGGATGCTTCAATGAGGCCGGGGCGTTCAGACCCCGGATGATAAGGAAACCCCGCCGGCTGTTGCCCCCGTGGCGGAGGCTTCAATGAGGCCGGGGCGTTCAGACCCCGGATGATCCGCGAGCCCAAAGATTCAATGTATACGTGGTCATCTTGCTTCAATGAGGCCGGGGCGTTCAGACCCCGGATGATAGCGTTCAACGCTGACGGCACGCGCGCGCCCGGCGCGCTTCAATGAGGCCGGGGCGTTCAGACCCCGGATGATGGATGCGCTTCGCCCTGCTCCTGAACGTTGGCGAGGCTTCAATGAGGCCGGGGCGTTCAGACCCCGGATGATGTGCGGAACGTCGGGGCTGGGCGTGGTGCAGTGAGGGCTTCAATGAGGCCGGGGCGTTCAGACCCCGGATGATGCGCCGAGCCCTTGAGCGGGAAGTTG
>JBJXFO010000045.1:0-5453 GCA_046154725.1 Parvularculaceae bacterium
GGAATGCGCGCGCCACCTTGCGCGCCGGCTTTACGAGCGTGCGCGATGTTGGCGTCTGGCGCGCTTTCACCGATGTCGCGCTGCGCGACGCCATCAATGACGGCTTGATCGACGGCCCGCGCATGGCAGTTGCGGGCGGGTATTTTACCATCCCCGGCGGCGGCGGCGCCCTTACCGGCATCGCTGACGATGTGACGCTGCCGCCAGACTTCACCCGCGGCGTTGTCACCGGTCCCGATGATGCGCGTGCAAAGGCGCGCGACTTCCTGCAGCGCGACGTCGATTTCATCAAGATGATCGCGACCGGCGCTGTCCTCACCGTCGGCCCCGATCCCGGGTTGCAGGAATTGTCCGAGGACGAAATGCGCGCGATCGTCGAAGAAGCGCGAAATCATGGCCGAAAAGTCACCGCCCACGCGCACGGCGCCGAAGGCGCGAAAGCGGCGATCCGCGCCGGCGTCCAGTCGATCGAACACGGCTCGATTCTCGACGACGAAGCGCTCAGCATGATGAAAAAGCGCGGTGTCTTTCTCGTCGCCGATATCTACAATGGCGACTATATCGATGAGGTCGGCACGCGTGATGGCTGGCCCGAAGAAACATTGCGCAAGAACCGCGACACCACCGGGACGCAGCGCGAGGTTTTTCGCAAAGCGGCAAAGATGGGCGTCAAGATCGCCTATGGCACCGACAGCGGCGTTTATCCGCATGGGGACAATGCCAACCAGTTTCCCTATATGGTGAAGTACGGCATGACGCCCATGCAGGCGATACAGTCGGCAACGGTTGACGCGGCGGCGTTGCTCGGCTGGACCAAAGAGGTCGGGTCGATTGCTTCGGGCAAGTATGCGGACATGATTGCGGTCGATGGTGACCCGCTTACCGACGTAAATGCACTGACAGGAGAAAAGATCGTCATGAAGGGCGGGGAGATTGTGGAGTGAGACCTTTCTTTGCTCTCCCGTTTCTTCAACGGGGGAGCTGTCGCGAAGCGACTGAGGGGGCGCGCTCTCACCGCGCGGGCCTTCGCCTGTCTGACGAGTGTCCCCCTCAGGCCCTTCGGGCCGTCGAACGCATGCGTTCGACCCCCGCAGGCGGGGGAGCGGAAGGAAACAGTGGCTAGATGAATCGCTACGACATCATCGTCATCGGCGGCGGCCATAACGGCCTTGTCTGCGCGTTTTATCTCGCGCGGGCGGGACGCAAAGTTCTGGTGCTCGAACGCCGCGGAATCGTTGGCGGCGCGGCGATCACCGAGGAGTTTCATCCCGGTTTCCGCAATTCGGTCGCAAGTTACGCCGTCAGCCTCCTGTCGCCAAAGATCATCGAGGAGATGGCGCTGGCGCGGCATGGCCTCAAAATTGTCATACGCCCGATGGCGTATTTCGCGCCGGCGCTTGACGGCCGCCATCTGCTTCTCGGCCGCGACGAGGCGGAAAACCATGCAGCGCTGGCAAAGCATTCGGCAAAAGACGCGCGCGTCTATGGCGCCTATAACGCGCGGCTCGATGCGCTCGTCGATCTACTCCGCAAGATGCTGGCGAAAACGCCGCCGAATGTTGGCGGCGGCCTGAAAGACATTCTCGCCGCCGCAGGGCTCGGCAACGATTTGCGCCGGATGGGGCTTGAAGGCCAGCGCGATCTGCTCGATTTTTTTGCCAAGAGCGCCGGCGATATTCTCGATCAATGGTTCGAAAGCGACCTTGTAAAGGGCGTCCTCGGCTTTGACGCGATCACCGGGTTTTACGGCAGTCCGTATACGCCGGGATCGGCCTATGTCCTGCTCCACCATGTCTTTGGCGAAGTGAACAGCGTCAAAGGCGCATGGGGCCACGCGATTGGCGGCATGGGCGCGATCACGCAGGCGATGGCGGCTGCCTGCAAAGAAGCCGGCGCCGAGATCCGCACCGATGCCGCAGTGACGGAAGTGATCCTCGAGCGCGGCGCAGCACGCGGCGTTGTGCTCGCCGACGGAACAAAAATCGCGGCGCGCGCTGTCGCCTCGAATATCCACCCGCGCCTCCTCTTCGGCGGACTTGTCCCCGATCAAGCGCTGCCGCCCGAATTTGCGGCGCGCATCAAGGGTTGGAAATCCGGGTCCGGCGTGTTGCGCATGAACGTCGCGCTATCAGAGCCGCCGAAATTCACCGCGCTCCCCTCAGCCGGCGTTGCGCGCCACCACACCGCGTCTATGCTGATCGCGCCGAGCCTCGACTATATCGATACGGCCTATACGGACGCCCGCCGCCTCGGGCATTCCCGCGCGCCGGCAATCGAGATGCACCTGCCGAGCGCCTATGACGAGAGCCTCGCGCCGAAGGGCCAGCATGTCGCCAGTCTCTTTTGTCAGTATTTCGCCCCGACCCTGCCGGGTGGGCGCAACTGGGACGCCGAGCGGGACGCGGCGGCCGACGCGGTCATTGACACCGTCACCCGTTTTGCGCCGAATTTCCGCGCCTCGATCATCGCGCGCGCGTTCCTGACGCCGCTCGATATGGAGCGCAAGCTGGCGCTCGTCGGCGGCGACATCTTTCATGGCCAGCTTGGCCTTGACCAGTTGTTCAGCGCACGGCCGATGCTGGGGCATGGCGACTATCGTAGTCCCATTCCGGGCCTCTACATGTGCGGCTCGTCAACCCATCCCGGCGGCGGGGTGACCGGGTGGCCCGGCCACAACGCCGCGCGTGAGCTGTTGCGCGACTTTTCGCGGCTTTAGCGCACGGTCATAGATTGTCAGCGAATGGCGCGCGGGAGTATCCTCCGGGCCGGAGGATTTATGACGACACATGCCCGCCAGCCAGCCCCGAAGCTCGTTGCCGACAGCGCCGCGTGGAGCTTGCCCGCGTGGACTTATTCGGACCCGGATTTCATGGCATTGGAACGCGAGAAGGTTTTTATGCCGGCGTGGCATCTCGTCTGCCATGAAAGCGATATTCCAGCGCTTGGCGACTACGCGACGTTCCGCATGTTTGGCGAGATCGCGTTCGCCGTGCGCGGCAAGGACGGCGGGATCCGCGCCTTTCACAATGTCTGCCGCCACCGCGCCGCGCGCCTTGTTGACGGCCATCAGGGCAATTGCGGCCGCAATATCGTCTGCCCCTATCACGCCTGGACCTATCAGCTCGACGGCAAGCTGTCCGGCGTTCCGTTCCTCGAGCAGTATGAGCATTTCGACAAATCCGAACACGGACTGACCGCTATCGAGTGCCAGACCTTCGCGGGCTTTGTCTTCATCCGCTTTCGCGACGGCGGCTCTCCGCTCGCCCACTATCTGGAACCGATCGCAGCAGAGCTTGCCGTTTATCGCGCTGCGGACTTAAAGCCCCTGCGCAAGATTGGCGAGCGCACCCGTGCAGTGAACTGGAAGAATGCGACCGACAATTACTGTGACGCCCTGCACATTCCGATCGCGCATTGGGGCCTTAACGACCTCATCGGCCCCACCTATCGGCTGGAGGTCGATCGCGGCGCCTTCAAAATTTACGGCGATCTTGAGAACGGCCGCAGCCCTTCCCGCTCGAATGCTGCGTATAAAGAGCTTCTGCCGCGCGTCGATCACCTGCCCGAAGAGCGCCAGCGCTTGTGGACCTATTACAAATTGTGGCCGAACCTGATGTTCGACGTCTATCCCGATCAGATCGACTTCATGCAGTTCATTCCGCTCACCCCCACAAGCTGCATCCTGCGCGAGTGCGCTTACGCCCTGCCCGACGACCGGCGCGAGATGAAAGCCGCGCGCTATCTCAACGCGCGCATCAACCGTTCGGTCAACCTTGAGGACAAGGACCTGATCGAGCGCGTACAGGCGGGCATGGGCTCATCGAGCTTTCGCACAGGCCCGCTTGGCCGCGAGGAAGTCTGCCTCAGGCATTTCGCCGAACAGATGCGAGAGGTCATTCCGCTGGCGCGCAATCCGGAAAGACCCGCGCGCGCGGATCTGGAAGCGGCGCTCGGCGGGTGATTTCACGCTTCATTCAGGAAGGTTTACCAATGCGTCGCACTGAGAATGCCCCCGACCGGAAAGCATTTAATCCGCAACACGCAACAGTCACCGACGGACTTGCTCCGTGGGTCTCAAGTGACGGGCGCCGGCGCACGCCGCTTTGGATCCACGGGACGAGCCCGTGGATGACCATCAAACCCGTCGTGGCTTTTGTGCGCCACGCCCTTGCCGCGTTGCTGATGATCTCCAGCGCCACCGCCCAGACCGAGGCAACGCCGGACGCTTCTGCCGCACAGGCAATCGAAATTCTCTCGCGATCGGTCGATTACCGTTCAGTGGAGGGGGATGCCGGACTTAATGCGTATGCCGATTATCTCGGCGGGCTTTTGATGAGCGCGGGATTTTCGCCCGCCGATGTCGAGATCGACACATCGGGACTGGCGCCAACCCTTGTCGCAACGTATCAAGGCCTGACCGACGCGCCGGCGCTGATCCTTTCCGGTCACATGGACGTTGTCGAGGCAGACCCCGCCGACTGGACGCGCGACCCGTTCACCAGCGTCACCGAAGACGGCTTCGTCTTTGGCCGCGGCGCGGTCGATAACAAGTTCGACGTTTCGATGATGGTTGCGACGCTGATCCGCCTCAAGGCTGAAGGCTTCAAGCCGCAGCGCGATGTTGTTCTCGTGCTTTCGGGCGATGAAGAAACGACGATGGTGACGACGGAGCGGCTCGCTGGTCGGTTTAAGGTCGCTCATCTCGTGCTGAATGGCGATGGCGGCGGCGGGACCTTGCGCGAGGATGGAACGCCGCTTGCCTACGGCCTCCAGACGGCGGAAAAGACCTATGCGGACTATGAGATCACGTTCACGAATGCTGGCGGCCATTCGAGCCGCCCGGCCAAAGACAACGCCATCTACCGCCTTGCCCGCGCCATCGACCGGATCGGCAACTTTGAATTTCCCGTCGAGGCGAGCGAGACGACGCGCGAATTCTTTCGCGTTTCGGGCGCAATGACGCAAGGACCGCTCGGCAACGCAATGACGCGCTTTTCACAAAAGCCGACCGACAAGAAAGCAATCGCCGCCCTGCGCGCCGATCCTGAATATGTCGGCCAGCTTGGCACGACCTGCGTTGCGACCATGCTCGCCGGCGGGCACGCGCTGAACGCTTTGCCGCAGCGCGCGAGCGTTTCCGTCAACTGCCGCATCTTCCCCGGCGTCGACCCGAAGGACGTTGAGGCAAAACTGCTCGCTGTTGTCGACGATCCGGCCGCGTCAATCCGCCGGCTTGAGAATACTCTGGCCGGCCCCGCCTCGCCGATGCGCGACGACGTGCTGGCGGCCGTCAAAAAGGCGATTGAAGCGCGCTATCCCGGCTTGCCGGTTATCCCCCAAATGTCGTCGGGCGCAACCGACAGCCTGCACTTTCGCGCGCAGGGCGTTGACAGCTACGGCGTCTCCGGCCTGTTCCTGAAACCATCCGACGACTTTAGCCACGGCCTCAACGA
>JBJXFO010000050.1:0-19149 GCA_046154725.1 Parvularculaceae bacterium
CATAGCCGACAAGATTGAAGCCGAGCGCGTCGAGATCTTCCTGCAACCCCGCAGCCTTCAAATAGTCGGTGACGACCTGGCTGCCGGGCGCGAGAGAAGTTTTGACCCATGGCTTCGATGTGAGCCCCCGCGCGCGCGCGTTGCGCGCAACAAGACCAGCAGCGACCAGAACCGACGGGTTCGACGTGTTGGTGCACGAAGTGATCGCGGCGATAACGACATCGCCATTGCCAAGATCAAACGCTTCACCTGCAACTGGCGCGCGCCGTCCAAGTTGGCCGGGCTGGCCGTATTCCTTGTCGAGGGCCGTAGCGAACGAGGCGGGTGCGTCTTTCAGGACCACGCGGTCCTGCGGCCGCTTGGGTCCCGCAAGCGACGCCGTTATTGCGCCAAGATCGAGGTCAAGCGTATCGGTGAACACAGGCTCCGGCGTAGAGGCGTCGCGCCACAAGCCCTGTTCTTTCGCATAGGCTTCAACAAGCGCGACGCGCTCGGGCGCGCGGCCCGTCGCCTTCAAGTAGCGCAACGTCTCGGCCGTAACCGGAAAGAAGCCGCAGGTCGCGCCGTATTCAGGGGCCATGTTGGCAATTGTTGCTTGATCTTCAAGCGCGAGATGATCAAGTCCGGGGCCAAAGAATTCGACGAATTTGCCGACAACGCCTTTTTTCCTCAACATCTGCGTAACGGTAAGCACAAGGTCGGTTGCCGTCGATCCTTCTGGCAGCTTGCCAGTGAGGCGCATGCCGATCACTTCCGGGATCAGCATCGAGACCGGCTGGCCGAGCATTGCGGCTTCCGCCTCAATTCCGCCGACGCCCCATCCGAGCACGGACAATCCATTGACCATCGTCGTGTGGCTGTCGGTGCCAACCAGCGTGTCGGGATACGCGTATGTCTCGCCTTTATAGTCGGCGGTCCAGACCGTCTGCGCGAGATATTCGAGATTGACCTGGTGACAGATGCCGGTGCCCGGCGGCACGACGCGGAAATTGTCGAACGCGCCTTGGCCCCATTTCAAAAACTGATACCGCTCGCCATTGCGTTCATATTCGCGTGCGACGTTTTTCAGAAAGGCGCCCGGGCCGCCGAAATGGTCGACCATCACCGAATGGTCGATGACAAGATCGACAGGGGCGAGCGGATTGATTTTTTCCGGGTCCTGACCAAGCGCTTTCATGGCGTCACGCATGGCGGCAAGATCGACGACGGCGGGAACGCCGGTAAAATCCTGCATCAGAACGCGGGCTGGGCGGTAGGCTATTTCGCGATCGCTCGATCCCGACTTCAGCCACTCGCCGAATGCCATGATATCGTCAACGCTGACCGATCGGGCGTCTTCAAAGCGCAGCAGGTTCTCAAGGAGGATTTTCAGCGAACAGGGCAGGCGCGACAAGTCGCCCACATGGCGTTCCGCCGCCTTGAGGCCGTAAATAGCATAGGATTTACCGCCAGCCAGCAGCGTCGTCTTGGTTTTAAGGCTGTCACGTCCCGGGATCACCGATTGCCTCCGCTCGCAATACTGTCAAGAATTGCGGTCTTATGGCGTATCGCGATTACGCGCGCAATTCACGTTGGCGGCCTTGGAGTTTTGCCACAAATCGCTGCAAAACTCTGCGAATCGCGGTTTGTGGTTGAAGGCTGGAGGTATGAACATGATGATGGTGCGCTCGGCGTCAGGCTTGGTTTGCATTTTGGCGGCGGCAGCGGCGTCCGCCAGCGCCGCCGAGCCCCAATCCGTGGCGGTTTTCAAGGATTGGACGGTCATGGTTCAAGACACCGGTGCAGACCGCGTGTGTTTTGCCGTCGCGGAAGCAGCCGACAAGACGCCGAAATCGGTCAATCATGGCGAGGTCTTTTTCATGGTGTCGACCTGGAAATCGGGCGTCGCCGCCAATCAGCCAAGCTTTCGTTCGGGCTACAATCTGAAGGAGGCGCCGGCGCCGGCGATCCGGATCGGATCGCAGAAATGGGACGCCTACGTGTCCGACAACGAAGCCTTTATTGAGAGCGCGGCGACCGAACAGGCGCTTGTCGCCGCCATGCGCCAGGGCGCCGACATGCGGGTCGCAGCGACATCGGGGCGCGGCACCGCGACGAATTATCTATTTTCATTGAACGGCGTTTCCGCGGCGCTCGACCGCGCCAGAGACGCCTGCAAGTAGGCATTCGTCGATCTTCCTACGGACGATCGGGGTTGAAAAGCGCGCAAATCACCATACGGTCACTGGCCAGTGTTCATTCTGGGCGCACGGTTCAACGTTGTGGAGACGGTTGTCATGGGTATCATCAAGGAATTTCAAGAGTTCGCCATCAAGGGCAACATGGTCGATATGGCGGTCGGCATCATCATGGGCGGCGCCTTCGGTACGATTGTCAGCTCCCTCGTCAACGATGTCATCATGCCGCCGCTTGGCTATGTGATCGGCGGTATTGATTTCTCGAAACTCGCGCTGACCTTGAAGCCGGCGGACGGCGAAATTGCGGCGGTCGCCATAAACTATGGCAAGTTCATCAATTCATGCATTTCGTTCGTCATTGTCGCCTGGGCGCTGTTCATGGTAATCAAGGCGATGAATACGATGAAGAAAAAGCAGGAAGCAGCTCCCGCCCCGCCGGCAGCGCCCTCGAAAGATCAGCTGCTGCTGACTGAAATCCGCGATTTGTTGGCGAAGCGGTAAGCCATGCGCGCTGACGGCATCGTCACGCGACTTCAACCTGATACGCGGCCTCGGGCAGGTCTTCGCCGAACGCGCGCTGATAGAATTCGGCGACCGTCGGGCGCTCAAGCTCGTCGCATTTGTTGAGAAACGTGACGCGGAACGAATAGCCGATATCCTGAAAAATCTCGGCATTCTGCGCCCATGTGATGACCGTTCGCGGGCTCATCACCGTCGCGAGATCGCCATTGATAAACGCGTTGCGCGTCATGTCGGCGACGCGCACCATTGCGCCGACTGCCTGGCGCCCTTGCGTTGAGTTGTAGAGCGGGCACTTGGCGATGACGATCTCAACTTCTTCCGCATGCGCCAGATAGTTCAAGGTCGTGACAATGGACCAACGGTCCATCTGGCCCTGATTGAGCTGCTGGGTGCCGTGATAAAGGCCGGTCGTATCGCCAAGACCAATGGTATTTGTTGTCGCGAACAGGCGAAACCACGGATTTGGTTGCAGCACTTTGTTCTGATCAAGCAGCGTCAGGCGCCCTTCCGCTTCCAGTACGCGCTGGATGACAAACATCACGTCGGGCCGGCCGGCGTCGTACTCGTCAAAGCAGAGGGCAACAGGGCGCTGGAAAGACCACGGCAGAATGCCTTCCTTGAACGCGGTCACTTGCATTCCGTTTTCGACCACAATGGCGTCTTTGCCGATAAGATCGATGCGGCTCACATGGCTGTCGAGGTTGACGCGCACACACGGCCAGTTGAGGCGCGCGGCGACCTGCTCGATGTGCGTCGATTTGCCCGTGCCGTGATAACCCTGCACCATCACACGGCGGTTGTGCGCAAAGCCTGCAAGAATTGCGCGCGTCGTCTGCGGGTCGAAGCGATAAGCGAGGTCAATCGCCGGCACATATTCGTTCGGCTTCGAGAACGCAGGGATGCCGCCCGCAAAATCGACGCCAAACACCGCCTTGGCGTCGATTGTCGTGTCGGGCTTTTCTAGAAATTTGTCGTCGGTGACGGGCATGGCGCTCTTGGACGGTTTGCTAAAAATTCGCGGGACCCTTGCTTGAAAGGCGAATGAATTCAAGGGCGCCGAACATCGCTGCATCACGTGATTCGCGGCAGGGGCATGCGCTCAGCAAAATCCCGCCTTCTTCAGAATGTGGTGAGCACGCACGACTTCCTGCAGCTGGCCCTCGGTGCTGCGGTCCCCGCCATTGGCGTCCGGATGGAAGCGCCGGACAAGCTCGGCATAGCGCTTGCGGATCTCGGCGGCTGGCGCGTTCGCTGGCAGATCGAGCGTTGTGAAGGCTTTCGACTGAAGTTTAGAGACGGGCCGGCCATCGCGCATGTCGGACCGTGCGCGCTGCTGGGTCTTTACGGCCTCCGAAAAAATGCCGAATGCGTCCTTGAGATCGCCTTGGCCAGGCGTCTTCGCCGTCATGCGGGCGCGCTCGTTCTTGCCCATTTGCCATGTCGGCCGGTCGCCATAGATATTGGCGAGCTTTGCCGCCTCGGCCTCTTCTGGCGTCATCCCGTCGAAGAAATTCCACCGGGCATTATGGGCGCGGGCGTGCTCCTCGCAGAACCACAGCTTTACCTCGACGTCGCGCGGGGACTTTGAGACCCTGACAATGGCGATCTTCTCGCAATTTTCCGCATCGCATTGGCGCGTGTGACCTCGCGCCCAGACGGGCGGGCGTTTGTCTTCTTCCTGCGGCTTGCGGACGCGGATGTCGAAACCATGGCGGGGACGGTAGGATTTGACCATAAGGCCAGTATGGTGCGCCCTCCTGTTTGAAACAATCTTGACACCGGCCCCGGCCGGCCCAAAAGGGCGTCGGCGGCTGTCGGCGCGCCTTTTGGTCGCGGCGCGGATGCGCTGCTTTGGGGCTTTTGCATGCGTGTCGCCGAAACCATCCGGGCCAAGCTGGCGGCGGCGTTGTCGCCGACCCGTCTCGTGATCAAGGACGAATCCCACCTTCACGCCGGTCATGCAGGTGCGCGGGCGGGCGGCGAGTCGCATTTTCGGGTGACGGTGGTGTCGCCGCTTTTCGTCGGCCAGCCGCCTGTTGCGCGCCAGCGCGCCGTCAATGCGGCGCTGAAGGAAGAACTCGCCGGCCCTGTCCACGCACTCGCCATGAAGACGCTCACCCCGCAGGAATTTCTCGCCGCGCCGGAATGAGGCGCGCGCGCCGATGAAAGTGGCCGTGCGATGACGTTCCTTGCTGAAGCGCCGGCGACCTATGCGCTCATTCTCGTCAATTTCGCGGTGAGCGTTTACGCATTTTACGGCGATCGCACCTTCATCAACCAATTCGCGTTTCAAGTGCGCGCGGTCATTGCGCAAAAGCAGCACTACCGCGTCTTCACGTCGAGCTTCCTGCACGCGAACGCGCCGCATCTGTTGCTCAACATGCTGACGATTCTGTTCTTCGGCCCGCCGATCGAAAAGGTCCTCGGAACGCTCGGATTTCTTGTCGTCTATTTCGGCGCGATTCTGACGAGCGGCATTGTCTCGCTGCGCGTCAATCGCAACAACCTCGACTATTCCTCGGCTGGCGCGTCGGACGCAGCGTCCGGCATCGTCTTGTCGTACTGCTGTTTTTATCCGCTCGAGCCGATCTACATTCTCTTCATTCCGTTCGGTATTCCCGCGATCCTTTACGGCGCGCTGTTCATTCTTATTTCCTCGCGCCTGATGCAGCGCGCCGACCGCGTCATTGCGCATGAGGGTCACCTTGGCGGCGCGATTGCCGGCGCCGCGCTGACCGTCATCATGCGTCCTGACGTGATCTTGCAATTTTTCAGCTAAATAAAGCGCCGCATTCGGGCGTCCCCTGTTTCCGGCCCGGTTTCCGCCGGCGGCGGCCAATGGTATGGGTTTCCGATTCAAATGCGGAGGAAGATCATGCGTCGGCTCACATTGGCTATCTTGTTCTTTATAATCGCCGCCTGTGCGACGGCTGTCGGTACAGCCTATGCTCCGGCTGGTAAGGGCGGTTATGGCTATTCCGACACCCGCATCGAAGACGGACGCTATCGCATCATTTTTTCCGGTGATGGCGCGACACCGCCGGACGCGGTCGAGGACTATGCGCTTTTGCGCGCGGCGGAGCTGGCGCTCGCCGGCGGCTATGACTGGTTCCGGGTTGTCGGACGATCGATCGACGAACAGGAAAAAGGCGGCGTCGGCATTGGCGCGGGATTGGGAAGCGGCGGGCGCAATGTCGGCGTCGGCGTCAGCGGCAATCTCGGCAAGGTTGGCGCGCGCAAGTTCTACACCGCGCGTCTTGAGGTGATCTTCGGCAAAGGCGTCAAGCCGGCTGACGTTCAGGGTGTTTATGACGCGCGCTCCATCAACGATTCGATCCGTGCCCGGATCGCTCAGCAGCCCCCGGCGGCGTCATGATCTGGGACGAGTTGCGCCGCATCGTCACGCAAGACGACGCGAACGGGCGGTCGTCCGTGATGCTTGACAGCAACGCCGCGAAAGTGCTTGCGGTCGAAGAGGCCGGTCTTGCCGAAATCTGGACTGCAGCGCTGGGGCAGGGGCTGCTCGAAGGACGCGACCTTCTTGCGTCGGAAGACGTTCGGCTGGAACCAGACCATACCAGTGTCAAAGTGCGCTGGTTCACGGTTCCGGCGGAAGATAGCTCTATTTCGCCAGCCGAACGCGAAGCGCGCGCAGCCTTCGGCTTTGCGGCCTGCGGGGCAAGCGCGGCGCGCGTCGATACGCGCCGCCATCCAATGATGCACAAGACGGAAACGCTTGATGCGATAATTCTTGTCAAGGGCGAGGTCGATCTCCTGCTTGATGACGGTGAGGCGCGGTCGCTGAAGTCTGGCGACGTCGTCATCCAGCGCGCGACCAACCATGCCTGGGTCAATCGAGGCCGCGAAACGGCGTTGCTAGTCGCGGTCCTGCTCAGTTCGAAGGATCGTGAATCATGAGAACAAATTCGTCGAAATATTCTCGTTTCGTGGCGCTACTGACATTAGCGTCATTTATTCTTCACGGGATCACCGTGAATTTCGACGGTGCATACGAATCGTTGATTTTTTCAGACGCGCAGTCACGTGTTATGAATTTTCTAGTTCAGGTTTTTTCGGTACTGAATATTACTTATTTTGCTTGGTCATGGGGTTATAGCGTCGGATCGCAAAAAAGATGACAGAACAAAATCTCGCCGGCGCATTCAACGATTCTAACGCGCCATTCGCAAAAATGCTCGGCGTTCATATGACGTTTGTGACCAAGGAGCGTCTGGAAGGCGAGCTTCTGGTGACGCCGGATCATTGCACCATCCCCGCGACAATGCACGGCGGCGCGATCATGGCGTTCGCTGACAATATGGGCGGTTGTGGCGCCTTCCTGAACATGCCTGAAGGCATGATGACGACGACGGTCGAGAGCAAGACGAATTTCCTGCGCCCCGTGCCTGTCGGCCAGAAGGCTCTCGCGGTGACGACGCCGGTGCACATTGGCAAGTCGCTCCAGGTGTGGAAGACCGAGATCAGCCGCGAGGACGGCAAGCTCGCCGCAATTGTCACGCAGACGCAGATGATCCTCGCGTTACGCGCATGACACGGCTTGCGGACAGCTATTGCTCCGGTCCAAGAGGCGCGTTCATCGCGCCGCTCACAATCGGCGCGATGCTGGCGCGGCAGGCGGCGACGCGGCCGGACGCAATGGCGCTGAAGGAACTCACTGCTGCCGGCGACATCGGTCGCGCCTGGACTTATGCGGCGCTGCATGACGACGCATCGCGCCTTGCCCGCGCGCTTAGCGGCCGCCATGCCAAGGGCGCGCGCATTGCAATTTGGGCCAACAACATTCCCGAATGGGTGCTGATCGAGCTTGCTTCCGCGATCGCCGGGCTGACGCTTGTCACCGTCAATCCGGCCTTTCAGTCGCGCGAGCTGAAATACGTGCTCAAGCAATCGCGCGCGGAAGGACTCTATCTGATCGATGAGTTTCGCGGCAACCCGATGGCGGCGATTGCCGACGAGGTTTGCGCGCAGCTTCCCGCCATTCGCCATCGCATCACGCTGACGGATCACGCACGACTTTATGACGGGGCAGATCTTGGCCGCTTGCCCGATGTTGCGCCATCCGATGTCTGCCAAATTCAGTACACGTCCGGTACGACCGGGTTCCCGAAGGGCGCGCTTCTGCACCATTGGGGCCTTCTGAAGAACGGACACGATGCGATGACCAGAGCCGGCGTCGATCCGGGCGACGCGTTTGTGCATCACATGCCGCTGTTCCATACGACGGGCTGTGCGATCCTTGTGCTCGGCGGCCTCGCGCGTGGGGCGACCATGCTGCTCGCGCCGATGTTCGATCCTGAGACGATTGTGCGTGTCATCGAGCGCGAACGCCCGCGCTTCATGCTCGGCGTGCCGACGATGATTGTCGCGCTGGTCGAGGAGGCGGTCAAAAGCGGCCGCGACATGTCCTCGATCCGCCGCATCATGTCGGGCGGCGCGATGGTGCCGCCCGAACTCGTCAGGAAGGCTCAAAGTGCGTTCGGCTCGGTCATTCAGATCGTCTACGGCCAGACGGAAGCCTCGCCGGTTATCACTCAGACCCGCCATGACGATGCGTTTGATGATCTCTGCGGCACGATTGGCGTCGCGCTCGATGATGTTGAGGTTTCGATCCGCGATGTTACGACGAACGCGGTGGCGGCCATTGGCGAGCAGGGCGAAATCTGCGCGCGCGGCTATCTCATCATGGACGGATATAACGACAATCCGGATGGCACGGCCAAGGCAATCGACAAGGATGGCTGGCTCCATACCGGCGATCTTGGCCGCATGGACGCGCGCGGGTTTTTGAAGATCACCGGCCGCGTGAAGGAGATGATCATCCGCGGCGGCGAGAATCTCTTTCCCGCCGAGATCGAGAATGCTCTTCTCGAGCACGAAGCAATTCTTGAGATTGCCGTTGTCGGCGTCGCTGACGAGAAATGGGGCGAGCAGGTCGCCTGCTTCATGCGCGCGCGCGGCGACGCGCGACCCTTGCCCGCAGAATTGAAGGCGTTCGTGCGGGCGCGTCTCGCCGCGCAAAAGACGCCGGCCTACTGGATCTGGGTCGATCAATGGCCGCTGACCGGCTCTGGCAAAATTCAGAAATTCAAGCTCGCTGAGGCTTTCGCCCGCGGTGAATTTACCGGCTTGACCGCGTGACGGATTGCGCATCGGCGCGCGCGAAATGCTCGCCCGTGCCGGATTGCCTTCCGCGAGCGGGTGACCGTCCCTCGCCCTGCACGCCCTCACCATGTCGTGTCACCTCCAACCTTGACTGAGCGCCATCCTAAGGCGCCCGGAAGGGGGTGGGATAAGGTGGGGGACAAGTTGGGGGATAAGGGGGGGGATAACTTGTGGGACGCGCGCGTTAACCCTATTAGTCATTGTACGAATTGAGTTTTCCGGCGCCCGTTATTGGGGCGGGTAAACCCGTGACGCCACCTGAGGTTGATCTGCTGAATGCAGGGCTTCGACCGGCAAAAGATTTTTTGCGCGATTCAACCAGAGACTGGCGCGTCCGCGAGGCGCAGGAACGAGGCTATGTCGATTTCTTCGGCGCGCTTTGTTGAATCGATGCCTGCGGCTGCAAGGCGCGCTTCGACGCGATCGCCCCAAAGCGGCTTTAGCGACGATCGCAGCATTTTGCGCCGTTGAGAGAACGCGGCTTGCGTCAAGCGCTCCAGCGCCGCGATATCGGGAAGGCGGGCGGGCGCCGGGTCAAAATTGACGACGCTTGAGTCGACCTTTGGCGGCGGCGTGAACGCGCGCGCGGGCAGGTCGAACGCGCGGGCAGGGCGCGATGCGGCCTGTGCGATGACGGAAAGGCGCCCATAGGTCTTGGAGCCCGGCCCCGCGAGAATGCGGTCGGCGACTTCCTTCTGGAACATCAGCGTCATGCGCGACCACAGCGGCGCCCCGCCCGCATGGTTGGCGATCAGCCATTTAACCAGCAATTCCGTTGAAATATTATAGGGAAGGTTCGATACGATCTTCACGGGCGCCGCGCCCGCCAGCGCGCGTTCGTCCGCCCGCAGAGCATCCGCTTCGACGACGGTCAACGTTGCAGGGTAAGCCTCGCGCACGTCATTGAGCGCGGCGATAAAGCGGCGATCGCGCTCGATTGCGACGACGCTCGCGCCCGTTTCCAGCAATGCGCGCGTAAGCCCGCCCGGGCCGGGCCCGATTTCAAGAATGATGTCGTCAGCGCCGGCGCCGGCGGCGCGGGCAATCTTGCGCGTGATGTTGAGGTCAAGAAGGAAATGCTGGCCGAGCGCCTTCTTCGCGCCGAGATCGTGAAGCGCGATCACCTCGCGCAGGGGCGGCAAGTCGTCGTTCATTGTCGCCCGCGCGCCGCGGCAAGCGCGCTTGCCAGCGTAATCGCGGCAATCAGGCTGTCAGCGCGCGCAATCCCTGTGCCGGCGATGTCGAGCGCCGTTCCATGATCCGGCGAGGTGCGGATGATGGGCAATCCTAGCGTCACGTTGACAGCCTCGTGAAAGGCAAGAGTCTTTGCCGGGATCAGCGCCTGATCGTGCAACATGCAGAGCGCCGCATCATAGTGCTGGCGCGCCTCGGCGTGAAAAAGCGTGTCCGCGGGGTGAGGGCCGGTGACAGCGTCGCCGAACCGCGCCCGCAATTCCGCGATTGCGGGCTCGATGATGTCGCGGTCTTCACGGCCGATCGTCGCCGCCTCGCCCGCATGCGGATTAAGTCCGGAAACGGCGATGCGCGGGCGCGCGATGCCGAAATCGGCCGCCAGCGCCTCCATGACGATGATCGCCTTGTCGACGATCATGCCGGCGGTGAGTGACGCCGCCGCATCGCGCACCGATTGGTGGATGGTCACAGGAACTGTGCGCAGCGAGGGACCTGCAATCATCATCACCGCGCCGCGTTGGCGCTCCTTCGGCATGGGCGCGCCGCGCGTCAGATGCTCGATGAATTCGGTGTGCCCCGGCCAGCGAAATCCGGCGCTCGCAAGGCTCGACTTCTGGATCGGGTTGGTGACAACGCCGGACGCCTCGCCGGCAAGGGCGAGCGCAACCGCGCCTTCTATCGCCGCAATGACGGCCGGGGCCGATGCGGGGCCGGCAATCCCTGCCGAGCCGCGCGCATCAATGCCAATATCCAAAACAGGCAGCGCGCGGCCAAAGTTGCCAAAAGCCTCGGAGGCCGCACGAATTTCAGTGATTGCATCCGCCGGGAAAACGGACGGGTCGCCGATGACGAAAAATCTGTGATCGGACGATCGCAGGGCCGCGTAGGCTTTCAAGGCGATTTCTGGCCCGACGCCGCCCGGCTCGCCCATTGTCAAAGCGAGCGGGTTGGTCATTGGCAGATTTGATCAGCCATTGGGGGGCCGCGCGGCCGGGGCCCCCGGTTCTGGCCCCTGAAGCCGGACATCGACTGTGGATTTGCGTTCAACATCCCGCAAATACTGGTTGGCGATGCGCTGCAGGTGCCGCGAGAAAAGCCGGTTCTCGATTGTCTCGCGCGAAGGAATGCCGAGGCCCTCGTCGATTTCGCACGCGTAAAGAACATGCAAAGCGTCGTCGGCCTCAATCACATCGCTGAGGGACCCTTGGCCGAGACCCTCTACCGCCGGGCGGAAGCGCTCGTCGATCGCGCCCAGCGGCGCATTCTCGATCAAGGCAACGCCGACGCCGGCGCCCAGATCCTGACGCAGTGAGCGCCCGCCCGGACACGCCTCGGCCGTCTTGAGCTTTTCCAGCGCCGTGCGCGCGGCGGCGCGGCCCATCGACAAAGGCGCCGCCGCATAGGCCAGCGTCCAGCTTTTCTCGCCCTGTTTGACCGCAGCGCGCTTGTCGCGCACGGCCATGATCATGAAGGCGCCATCGGCAAGAATGGGATTGGTGACAGCGCCTGGCGGCAATTCGCGGATCGCCGCATCGATCTCGGCTGGCATCTCGCCAGCCCGGATCCAGCCCATGTCGCCGCCAGCGGCCGCCGTTGTGCAGGCCGAGAATTGCTGGGCGACGGCGGCGAACGGCACCCCCTTGCGCATCTGTTCGATCAGTTGAAGCCCGCCTTGGTAAAATTCTTGCGCCTGATCCGGCGACGGCACCGGAATACAGATCTCCGAAACCAGAATTTGTTCCTGCGTGGCGTCATCGTGCATGCGCTCTAAAGTCTGGTCGATCTCGTCATCGGTCACGCGCGCGCGCTTGCCATAGCGGCCTTGCACAAGCTCCGGCCAGACAATCCCGGCGGCGATCTGATTGCGCAACGCTTCGATCCCAATGCCGTCAGACTTCAGAACCTCTTCAAGCTGGGCAACCGTCATATTGCTCTGCCCGGCCATGCCGTTCAGTTCGGCAACAATATCGCCTTCCGCCGCAGACAGTTCATATTTTTTTGCTTCCTGGAGCTTCAACTGCTCTTCAACGAGGTCGCGCACGGCCTGCCGCTGAAGTTGCGGGAGCACTTGCGGGTTGATGCGCCCGCCCGAGGAGATGATCATCAGCCTCAAGCGCTGCTCGACGTCGTAAGTCGTGATGACCGTATCATTGACGATTGCAGCAACGGCGCTCGCCGGCCCGCTATAGGAGGCGGGCAAACCTTCGCGATTCTCCGGCTTTTCCTGCGCCAGCGCCGCGCTGGCCAGCAATGACGCGGCTGCAAAGCTAAAGCATGTTGATTTCAATAGGGTTTTCAGAAAATTTCCTGTCACGCTCACTCGCTCTGGACTGTTCGCGGCAGTCGGCGCCTCGGCCGCCCCTGCCTGATCTTCGGACCCCAATGGACGCGGAAAATAGACGAATTTGAGGCCTGCGCAACCAAGGTCTTGCTTCCGGCTCAGTCAACCAGCGACCGCAAGGTAAACCGGACCAGGAACGCGTTATCGGCCTCGAGGCCGACATCGGTCGTCCGGTCGCGCCGGTAGGTCAATTCGATTGATGAGCATTCGTCCTGATAGCCGACGATAAAGTCCTGGCGGATCGTTCGATTGGTCACAAGGTCTTCGCGCCAGCCGAGGCCGGCGTTCCAGTGCTTGGTCAATCTCATCGTCAGCCCGCCGTTCAATTCCTCGCGGCGGGTCAACCCGGCAATCGAAATTTCTTCGCTAAGCCGCACATAGCTGAGGTTGCCACGCAGCCGCCAGATATTGAGGTAGCCTGTCGATTCCGCACGCTGCAAGGTCGATCCATCGTCGTCGATACGGAAGCGGTTTTCGATGCCGACGACATTCTTGTAGCGAATGTTGAGCGCGCCGACATAATCCGAGCGCTCCTCGCCAAGTCCCGTTGACGGATCGAAGGCTGCGGTTTCCTGCAAGCGGAATTGCTGGCCGACTTCGCCCTCTATTTTCAGGCCGTTGTCGAACTCGGCCGAAACAGCAACGCCGGCGTTCAGCCGCTGGCCGTCTTCGAACGCGTCATAGCCGGTCGATTTGTTGTAGTCGAAAAGGCCCGCATAGTCGTATTCGATGCTTTGCGAGTCTTCATTGATGATGTCGGGGCCATTTCGGCCTGACGGGCTCGCAACCAGCTGCACGCGCGGCTCGACAAACAAGCGGCCGCCCGAGATGCTTTTCGTGAGGGGATAGGACCACTCAGCGCCGACAGTCGGCGCAAAACGCCCATCGAGCCGATTGTCGTCGGCGATGCCGCTGCGGTTTTCAGTTCCTTCGTCGAGATCTTCATAGCGAAATAGGTCGCCGCGCAATTCAGCGAACGCATTGAAGCGATGGCCGCCGGGCGTGATGTGCTCGCGCTCCCAGAAGGCGCTCGCCGTCAGGCGCCGGGTATCGACCCCGCCGGTGCGCTGGAGCGAAGCGAAATTGACGTTCAGCTGCGCGTCGCCGCCGATGAATTCCGGGCGGAAGCGGTGCTGGAAATCGAGCACTGGCAGGGCATAAGGGGTAAGGCTCGCGATTCCCGGCGCCAATTGCACCAGGGGATCGCGCGGGAGCAGCGACGCGCAATCCGTAGTGTTGACGCTCAAGCGTTCGCCGGTTGAAAGATCGCAGACCGTGACCGTTCGAAGGTCCTGAAACGTGTAGCTGTCGGCGCGAAAATCTGTATTCGCGCCGCGCCAGCGCACATAGCTGTTCGTACGCAGACGGTTCGTCAGCGAGGTGTCCAGTTCCTTCCGGAGATCGCCCCGGCGCTGCACGTCGTAACGGCGAAGATAGGTGTCGTCTGAAACGCGCTCGATGTCATAGCCGGCTTGCCACTTGCTGCCGAAATTGCGGTGTCCTTGCGCAAAGACGTGCCAGCGCTTGCCAGGCACGTCGATGTCGCCAGGCTGCGGTTCGAAATCGATGAACCCGCCTTGCAGGACATGCGATCCGCTGTCGTCGCGCCTGCGGTATTCACCCTGCCAGAGGACGCCGTCTTTCGTCGTGTATTTCGGCGAAAACGTTGCATCCTGATGGTCGGATATCGCCAGATAATAGGGAAGTTCAAAATTGAAGCCGAGGCGCGAGGAGGCGCCGATCAGCGGCGTCAGAAACCCTGACTGGCGTTCGACGGATGGGTCGGGCGCCTGGAGGAACGGCGCGTAGAGAATGGGAATGCCTTTAATCTCAAGGAAGGCATGATTGAACCGGATGACTTTGCGCTCTTCATCGCGAGTCACTTTCAGCGCCTTGATGCGCCAGGTAGGCGTCTTGCCGTCCCCCTCGTCCGTACAGACGTCGCAAGCCGTGTATACGGCGCTGCGTAGATCCGTGCGCGCGTCCTGTTCGCGCACCGCAGACGCGGCCGCAAGGCGCGTATTGTCTTCCAGCAGCGCGCTAAAATTCTCGGCGACGCCGTCGCGCAGATCGCCGGTCAGTTCGACGCGGCCCGCAAACACCGTCTGGCGCCGTTCATCGGTGATCGAGACGTTGCCTTCGGCAATCACAATGTCGGTCGCCGGATCGTACGAGAGCCGGTCCGCTTTAAGGAAGCGTTCGCCGAAATAGGCGCGCACATTGCCTTCGGCGACAATCGGCGACGCCTCGGCTTCACGCATAACGCTGTCGGCTTCGAAGAGGACGCGGTCTCCCGTCGCGGCGGCGACCGGACGATCGCCAACCGTCAGCGTTTCGTCGTTCTGGGCTAGCGCCGGGCTAGCCGCGATGCCGCTTGCTCCGGCAACGGCCGTCGTCGCCAAAAGACGCGCGATCAATCGGGACGGCGACACGCAAACCCTCCAACGCGCGAACGACGCGCCCCCCTCGTCCGGCCATGCGCCAAACTCTGCGATGGTTAGCTGAGCCGCCGCGCAAGGTCCATCGGGGGATAGCCCCGCGCGGATCGGCCGGTCACGCTTCCTCTAGCCGCATGAGGAGGCTGACCGCGATCATTGTCGTGACGAGCGCGGGCGTCCATGCCGCCAGCGCTTCCGGCACAATCCCTGATTCGCCAAGCGCCGTCGAAATTTCCGACAGAATATAAAGTGCGAACCCGCATCCAACCCCGGCAATCAGAAGCCGGAAGGCGCCGCCCGACCGCACGGGACCAAGCGAGAACAGCGCCGCGATCAGCACCATCGCCGTCAACTTCAGCGGCGTCGAGCACAGATCATGAAACCGGATATTATAGCGGACTGTCGGCAAGCCCACGGTCTGCGCAAGGACAATAAAGCGCGGCAGATCCCAGATCGACATCGTTTCCGGCATCGGAACATTCTCGCGCAATGCGGACAGGGTGAGCGCGGTCGGCACCGAATACAGCGGCGTGCGCTGCGTCAACTGGCTGCCGGCGCTCTTCATCCGCGCGTTTTTCAGCTCGATTGTGCGCCCGGAGAGCTGCGCTTCAGGCGCGTCAATGCGCTCGACGAAGGCCGCGTCCGACGACAATCGCCAGATTGTCACCTTCTCAAGCACGCCGCGAGCCGCATCAAATGCGGCAGCGTTAATGATCATCGTTTCGTCGGCGTCGCGCTGGCGCAGCCAGATGCCGTCGCCGAAGACACGCACAACGCTCGAGGACTTTCCGCGGATGTCGTTCTTCATCTTCTCGCCATACGACGTCATCCGCGCAGACAAGGGATCGATCGCGATGATGACGACGAAGCCCCCGGCTGCCGCCAGGAACGCCGCAGGTCCGACGAGGCGCCAGACCGAAAGCCCTGCCGATCTCATGACGGCAAGTTCGGAGCGGCGATTGAGTTGAGTGAACATCCACATTGCGGCGAACAGGAAAATGAAGGGCAGCAAGGTTTGCGCGATCGCCGGCGTGCGCAGCAGCGTGAGTTGCAGCGCGAAAGCGAAATCAGCGTCCGCCTTGCCGGCAAAGCGCAGGTTTTCGACAAGGTCGGCGAGCAGAACTATCGCCGAAAGCGCGCCAAAAAGGCCCGCCAGCGCGATTGCCATCCTTGATGCGATGTATCTGAAGAGCGTAATCGGCGGCATTCAGGTACTCCCGGCGCCAGGCGCGCGGCTGAAGCGGGCGCCGGGCCCGGCAAAAATCAGCAGGCCGAGAACTGCGCCCGCCGAAACGGCGATCGGCGTATAAATAAGCCAATATTCTCCGATATCGGCCGCGGCGCCCTGCACAACGATACCGATGACCCGCACGGCGCCAGCGGCCGCACACGCCGCCGCGATGCGGATCGCGTAGCGGCGCCGGTCATAGGGGCCCCCGATCAAGGCAAAGATAGCAAACAGCGCATAAACGATTGCATAAAGCGGCGACGCGAGGCGGTTGTGGCCTTCGGCGATCAGTCGCCGTTCATTCTCGCGGTCATAGGCATTTTCGGGGTCCGGATGGAAAAGCTCGCCGATATAGCGTTCCGTCAACTCCAGCTGAACGTCACGCGCGCCGCGCTCGATCGCACCGAGGTTGACGGCGGTCCTGTCGAAATTGACAATATCGACAGCGCCGGTCGCGCGATTGACGCGCTGCACATTGCCGTTTGAAAGATAGAGAACCGGACCAATGTCCGTTTCGCGCAATAGCGCGCGCTGCGCCATGTAGGTTTCCGTAAAATCCCCGTTGCGATAGTCATGCACAAACAGGCCGACGAGCGCGCCTTCCGGCTGTGCATCGTCAACATAAACCGTGAAGCCCTCTCGCAGGGTCATGAACTCGCCGCTTCTGAGGACGGACGACGCGACGTCGGCGCGGATGTCGGCGACCTCCCGCTTCAAAATGCGATAGCTGCGCGGCATCAGGTCGATATTGATCCACAGTGTCGCGAGCGCGCCAAAGGCTGCAACAACGAGGATTGGCCGCGCGACCTGCAGAAGGCTGACGCCCGCCGCGAACATCACGGCAATTTCACTATCGGAATGAAGCCGGTGAAGAGCGTAAAGCGCGCCGCCGAACAGCGCAAACGGGATAACGACCGCTAGCAGGCTCGGAATGAGCAGCATGGTCAGCCAGCCGAACACGGCGAGCGATTGTCCGTGTTCAACCAGAATGTCGATGCGCTGCAGGCTTTGCGTCAGCCAGACAATCGCCGTTACAACCAATGTCGCGAACAGGAACGGCGTCCACATTTGACGAAGGATGTATTGCTCCAGGCTCTTCAAGCAGAATCCTTCGAAAACAAAGCCGAAACGCAAGGCTGCGGACGGTCTCGCGCCAGCCTACCGGCGTTTCAAGGCGAGGTCGATTGCGGGCGGGAGCGTCCCTGTTGCCACGCTTGCGCGGCCGCCTTAAGAAGTCGCGCGTCATGCCTGCGGCGGCGCTGCCCGCCGTGAACGAGGTCAACATGAAAATTACATTTTCCAAGGCGGCGCCGCCCGCCAGCGCGGCGCTCATCGTTCCGGCGTTTGAAGATGGCGAGCCGACGACGGCCCGTCAGGCGCTGGACGCGCAGACGTCCGGTGCGCTGGCGCGCGCCGTCAAGGCGGCAAGTTTCGGCGCCAAGAAAGGCCAGACGCTCGAAATTATCGGCCTTGCAGGCGCTGAAGACGTCCGGATCGTTCTCGTCGGCGCTGGCAAACGCGACGAGTTCGCAGCCCTCGACGCCGAGCATCTCGGCGGGGCCGGTCTCGCGCCCTTACTCAAGACGCAAGAGAAATCAGCCGTCTTTTTGCTTGATGGATTTTCAACAGATGCGGCCGGCCCCGGTGAGTGCGCGGCGCGGATTGCATTCGGCGCGCTGTTGCGGTGCTACCGCTTCGACAAGTACCGCACGCGCCTTGAGAAAGATCAAAAGCCGGCGCTTGAAAAGCTCAGCATCAATACGCCCGCGGCCGACGCCAAAACAAAATTTGCCGACCTTGAAAAAATCGCTGACGGCGTCCGGCTGACGCGCGACCTCGTTTCGGAGCCGCCGAATATTCTCTATCCGGAGAGCTTTGCGGCGCGTTGCAAGGAGCTTGAAACGCTGGGCGTCAAGGTAACCGTTCTTGGCGTGCGCGAAATGCAAAAACTGGGCATGCATATGCTGCTCGGCGTCGGCCAGGGTTCGGTGCGCGAATCAAAGCTTGTTGCGATGGAATGGATGGGCGGCAAGAAGGGGCAAGCGCCCGTCGCATTTGTTGGCAAAGGCGTCTGCTTTGATACGGGCGGCATTTCGCTCAAGCCCGGACCCGGCATGGAAGACATGAAATGGGACATGGGCGGGGCGGGCGCGGTTACCGGCGCGATGGCGGCGCTCGCGGGCCGGAAGGCAAAGGCCAACGTCATTGGCGTCGTCGGACTTGTCGAGAACATGCCGGACGGCGGCGCGCAGCGCCCGAGCGATATCGTCACGTCGATGTCGGGGCAGACCGTCGAGATTTTGAACACCGACGCGGAGGGGCGCCTCGTCCTTGGCGATGCGATCTGGTGGACGCAGGAGAAATACAAACCAAAGGCCGTCGTCGATCTCGCCACGCTGACGGGCGCGATCATCATCAGCCTCGGGCATGAGTTTGCCGGTCTGTTCGCCAACAATGACGGCCTTGCCGAGCAGCTGGAAAAAGCCGCCAAGGCGAGCGGCGAACCACTATGGCGCATGCCGCTGACAAAAGCGCATTACGACAACATCAAGTCTGACGTCGCCGACATCAAGAACCTTGGCCCGCGCGAAGGCGGCTCGTCGACAGCGGCGGCGTTCATCGGCAAGTTCGTCAAGGACGGACAGGCGTGGGCCCATCTTGACATCGCCGGCATGGCGTGGGGCGCCAAGGACAAGCCGACATGTCCGAAGGGCGCGACAGGGTTTGGCGTGCGTTTGCTCGACGAGTTCGTGCGGGCGAATTACGAGTAGGTTTACCGCGTGACCGAGGCGCTCTTCTATCACCTCGAACGCGCGACGCTAGAAAGCGTGCTGCCGGGGCTTCTGGAAAAGACGCTGGCGCGCGGCTGGAAGGCGGTCGTGCGCTGCGGCTCGCGCGCGATGGTCGAGCGTCTCGATGAAACGCTCTGGACCTATAGAGACGACAGCTTTCTGCCGCATTCGGCTGATGTCGAACGGGCGGGCGATCAGCCGGTGTGGCTGACCGAAAGCGCAGATATTCCGAACAAGGCTGATGTCCTTTTCCTGGTCGAAAACGCCTCAGTCG
>JBJXFO010000071.1:0-3140 GCA_046154725.1 Parvularculaceae bacterium
TCCGGCGCCTCAGCCCCTTTGAGGACGCCGATGACATTGGCGTCGCTCGATCGCTTGATGGACTGCGCGATTTTGGCCGACGCCTTGAGGCCCGCCAATGCGACCGGCTTGAAGCCGCGCTTGTTCGCCGCCGCCATTTGCGCTTCAAGATCGAGCCCCGCGGCGGTCATCAGGGACGCTGCCGTTTCCTTGGTGATCCATCCTTCAAGCGCGGCGCGCGACGCGCCATTGTCTGCTCGCTGAAGATCGATCTGCGGGCCGGACCATGAGCCCTCGACAACATTCCAGCCATAGGCCGCCGGACCAGTGTCATGAACGATGATTGCTGCAGCGGCGCCTTGCCGTGCGGCCTCTTCGTATTTGTAGGTCCAGCGACCGTAATAGGTCATCGCTTTGCCGCCAAACAATGTCTCGTCGTTCGTCAGGAATCCCGGATCGTTAACGAGAATGACGACTGTCTTTCCCTTGACATCGACGCCGTCATAATCGTTCCACTGGTGTTCGGGCGCGACGACGCCATAGCCGACGAAGACCATGTCGCTGTTGGCAAACGCGACCTCCGGCTCGGCGCGCTTGGTGCCAAACACGGCTTCCGTTTTATACCCGAGCGTTCGCGTTTCGCCGTTGACGTCGATGCGCAGGAAAGACGCGGCCGGGTCGAGCGTTGATTCAACCATCGGCACATCGTGGAACCACGACGCGCCAACGGGCTGGAGCCCCAGGCGCTGATACTCGGCAGCGATATAGGCGCGCGTTTTCTCCCCGCCCGGCGTCGTCGGAGCCCGGCCTTCGAACGCGTCGGACGACAGCGTACGGATATGGCGCGCAAGATCCTCGGCCGTGATCTCCGGCGACCCCGCTGGCGGCGCGGCGGGCGCAGGCGAGCCGGCGCCGACTGCCGCCAGCACGCCGGCGTCCACCTCGGGGGCGCCGCCCGATCCGCCGCAGGCGGCAAGGGCCAGAAGTCCGGCGGTGAAAGCGGCAATCCCGATTTGGCGCATACGATCTCTCTGAAAAGGCGAGGCGTCCTGTCGCATGGAGGCCGCCAACGGATCAAGGCTGCATTTACACTCCGGAACGCCGCTTAGCGCTTTGGTTTTGCCTGTCGCTTCTGCAAGGTTTTTGCATTATGAGGCGGCGCGCGAGCCAGGCGGGGACGCTTGGCGCCGCTTTTTGTTCGCGTCATCCAAGGCGTCTCGGGAGGACCCTTTCCATGAGCTTTTCCATGAAGGCGGCCAATGCCGCCCATGCTTCATTTGAAGATTTCGCGCCGGCGGCAACGCGGAACCTGACCGCCGCCGCCTATTACCAGATCGCGGTGGAGCGCGGCGAAGGCATGATCGCCGCCGAGGGCCCGCTCGTTGTCAGAACGGGCGAGCACACCGGGCGCTCGGCGCAGGACAAGTTCACGGTCCGCCACCCTGAGATCGAGGCGAAGATCTGGTGGGACAATTCGAAAGCGATGACGCCCGAAGCGTTCGACACGCTTTACCGCGACATGCTCGACTATGCGGCCGGCAAGGAGCTGTTTGCGCAAGACCTCAACGGCGGCGCCGATGTCGATCACCACATTAAAGTGCGCGTCTTTACCGAGCTTGCCTGGCACTCGCTGTTTATCCAGCATCTCCTTGTGCGCCCGCCGCTTGCCGAGCGCGGCTTTGTCACCGGCAAGCTGCCCGATTTCACGATCGTCGACCTGCCCGGCTTCGAGGCGAGCCCGGCGCGCCATGGCTGCCGATCGAAGACCATCATCGCCGTCGATTTCGTGCGCCGGATCGTCCTGATCGCCGGCACGTCTTACGCGGGCGAGATGAAAAAGTCGGTCTTCACGATCCTCAACTTCCTGCTCCCCGAGAGCGGGGTGATGCCGATGCATTGCTCCGTCAACGTCGGAAAGGCCGACGATTCGGCGATCTTTTTCGGGCTTTCCGGGACGGGCAAAACCACGCTTTCCGCGGATCCGAACCGCACCCTTGTCGGCGATGACGAGCATGGCTGGTCGCCGAACGGCCTCTTCAATTTCGAAGGCGGCTGCTATGCCAAGATGATCCGCCTGTCGCCGGAGGCCGAGCCCGAGATTTACGCCACCACAAAGCGTTTTGGCACCGTGCTGGAAAACGTGGTGATCGATCCGGCAACGCGTCAGCTGGACCTCGACGACGCCTCGCTCGCGGAGAATTCGCGCGGCGCCTATCCGATCCATTTCATTCCGAACGCGTCGGAGACGGGGCGCACCACGCACCCGAAAAACGTCATTATGCTGACGGCTGACGCGTTTGGCGTATTGCCGCCGATCGCGCGCCTGACACCCGAACAGGCGATGTATCACTTCCTGTCCGGCTTCACGGCGAAGGTTGCCGGCACCGAAAAAGGCCTCGGCAAGGAGCCGCAGCCGACATTCTCGACCTGCTTTGGGGCGCCCTTCATGCCGCGCCATCCGTCCGAATACGGAAAGCTGCTTGGCGCGCTGATCGAGCAGCACAAGGTGACGTGCTGGCTCGTCAACACCGGCTGGACCGGCGGCGCTTATGGCGAGGGCAAACGCATGCCGATCAAGGCGACACGCGCACTTCTCTCCGCCGCGCTCGACGGCTCGCTGAAATCGGCGCCCATGCGCCGCGACGAGACGTTCGGGTTCGACGTGCCGGTCAGCGTCGCCGGCGTTGACGCCGCGATCCTCGATCCGCGTTCCACGTGGAACAATGCCGGCGCTTATGACGCGCAGGCAAAGAAGCTGGCGGCGATGTTCGTCGAGAACTTCCGAAAGTTCGAAGCGTATGTCTCCGACGGCGTCAAACGGGCCGCGCCCAAGCCCTGACCGCCCGCAGGATTTGCCGGACTTGGCGGACAATCCGGCTTGTTTGCGTGAGCACAAGTCGGCCATTTCCGCGGGGTCCAGCAAGAAAGTGCGGACTATCCGTATTTTGATCCGCACACCAATTAGGAGAATTGGCGGGTTGAGAGGGCGACGCGCTGGCGCCGTATGCGGCGGCGCCCGTTGAAAGAGAGTCCCCCTCAGTCACGGCTTCGCCGTGACAGCTCCCCCGCAAGCGGGTGGAGCAGGAAGGAAGCGCGTGTTTGCGCGCCCGCGCGCGAACGATTGTTCGGCGGGCTGGTTCACGCTCGCGCCGCCAGATCAG
>JBJXFO010000075.1:0-30849 GCA_046154725.1 Parvularculaceae bacterium
TCCGGCCTTCTTCGTGAGCAGGTCGTACACACGTTGTGCGATGGCGATGCGCCGTTCGTAGTTGTCGGCCTGTCCCTGCTCGTCGAAGCACATGACCACGGCGGCGGCACCGAGCCGACGGATGATCTTGGCCTGTCGTAGGAATTCGGCCTCTCCTTCCTTCAGGCTGATGCTGTTCGCGATGCCTTTCCCCTGCAGGCATTTCAACCCGGCTTCGATCACGCTGAACTTGGAACTGTCCACCATTACGGGGATGCGGGCAATGTCCGGCTCGGCAGCGATGAGGTTGAGGAACTTGGTCATGGCTCCCACACCATCGATAAGGCCCTCGTCCATGTTCACGTCGAGCACCTGCGCACCGTTCTCCACTTGCTGGCGCGCGACGTTCACGGCCTCATCGTAGTTGCCGTTCTTGATCAACTTGCGGAAGGCCGCGCTGCCGGTGACGTTCGTGCGCTCGCCGATGTTGACGAAGGTTGGGACAGTCATGCGGCGGCGCCGGAAGCCTGGGGCGGCGCCGTCTTCGCTATCGCCTTTGGCCGGACGCCGAGCATCATGCAAAGCGCATAGGCAAGATCGTCGCGGTTGAGCGTGTAGAAGTGAAAATATTTGACGCCCTGTTCGGCAAGCGCAAGGCACTGTTCGGCCGCAACGGTCGCGGCGATCAACAGCCGTGTCGAGGGATCGTCGTCGAGCGTCTGAAACAGCTTCACGAGCCTTCCGGGAATCGTCGCGCCGCACGTATCGGCCATCTTGCGCAAGCCGGAGAAGTTGGTGATCGGCATAATGCCGGGCGCAATCGGAATCGTGACGCCCGCTGCGCGCACGCGATCGAGATAGCGGTAATAGACTTCATTATCATAGAAAAATTGAGTGATGCCGCGCGTCGCCCCCGCATCGATCTTGCGCTTCAGCATGTCGATGTCGGCCGCGCCGGAGGCGCTGTCTGGATGTTTTTCAGGATAACACCCAACGCTGATTTCAAAGTCGGCGATCTTGCGTGCGCCCGCAGCCAGTTCGGCCGCGTTGGCATAACCGCCGGGATGCGGCGCATAGCGCTCCCCGGGGCCGCCCGGAGGATCGCCGCGCAGCGCCACGATATGACGAACGCCCTCGGCCCAATACTCGCGCAAGACCTCATCGACTTCAGCCTTCGTTGCGGCAACGCACGTCAAATGCGCAGCGACGGGCAATGCGGCTTCCTTGATGATGCGCGAGACGGTGTCGTGTGTGCGCTCGCGCGTTGAGCCGCCGGCGCCGTAAGTCACGGATACGAAATCCGGTCCTAGGGGTTTCAGTTTTTCAACCGCCGCCCACAGTTTCGTCTGCATCGCCTCGGTTTTCGGCGGAAAGAACTCGAACGAGACATGAAGGTCTGACATCGATCTCCTCTCAGGCAACGCGCTTCTTGACGCTGCGCACCGCCGCCGGCGCCCGCGCAAGCCAGATTTTCACCGTCAGCGCTTCGCCGCGCGCGCGGCTTGGGGCCAGCGTTTCCGTGGACGCAAGGTCGAGACCCGAGGCGGCGCACCACTCGGCCACTTCATCGTCGGGAAATCCGAGACGCCGGTGGGCGTGTTCGCTGCGCAGGAATTCGAGATCATGCGGGGCAAAATCCGACAGGATCAGCATGCCCCCGGGGCGAAGCAGTCTTGCCGCCTCGCCGACCGCTGCGGCCGGATCGGCAAGGAAATGCAGGACCTGATGGATGCAGACGACATCGGCGGCGTTGCTCTCGAGCGGCAGCGAAAAGAGGTTGCCATGGCGCACCTGCGCGTGCGCAACGCCCGCGCTTTCAAGGTTGGCGCGCGCGACGCCCAGCATTTCACGCGACAGGTCAAAGCCGACCCCGCGTTCATAGGCGTCGGCGAACACCGTCAGCATACGGCCCGATCCGGTGCCGAGATCGACAAAAAGTCCGACGCTGTCTTTAACGAGCGCGCGCATGCGTTTCTCGACAGCGGCTTCCTCGATCTGCAAGCCGCGCAAGCGGTCCCATTCGGCGGCGTTCTGCTCGAAATAGGCGCTCGCCTGATCGGCGCGCGCCTGGCGGCTCTGGTCGAAGCGCTCGCCGTCGCGCGCAATCACGCGGTCGGGCGTCTTGTTGAGCGCCTTCACCGCGCCAAGGATTGCATCGGTCGCTTCCGGCGCCGGGGCGGCGATGCGGTAAAACATCCACGACCCCTCGCGGAATTTGTCGGCAAGGCCGGCGTCGGTCAGGATTTTCAGATGGCGGCTGACGCGCGGCTGGCTTTGCCCGAGAATTTGCGTGATTTCCGTCACGGTCAACTCACCGCGCAACAACAACGCCATGATCCGCAGGCGCGTCTCTTCGCCAATCGCGCGAAAGACATGGAGCTGGCGATCGAGGGTCATGCTGGCGCTAAAAGGCTTCGACTAGATATAAGCATATCTTTATATGAATTTCAACCCGGTCCGCGCCGCACGCCCCTGCGTAGATGTTAGCGCGCGCAATAGACAGCCAACCGCAATCCCGCCAAAGTCCGCGCCGAGTGTTCGTTGTGAATGAAATCGAGAAAGTCCGTCGCATGGTAAATTGGGGGAAATACGATAATGCGGCGCTCGCGCTGGCATTGGCGATCGCGCTCACAAGCCCCGCCGCTGCGCAACTGAGCGCCGGCGACGAGGCGGCGGCGCCTTTGGCGGCAGCAGCCGATGCGCAGCCGGACCCGTGGCAGGGCTTTAACCGGAATATTTTCGCGGCGAATAACGTCGTCGATGACGTGCTTTTCGTGCCCGCCGCCAAAGGCTATCGCGCGGTCACGCCGAAAGCCGGGCGCCGCGGCATTCGTCGCTTCCTGTCCAATCTCGGCGCGCCGAGTGTCTTCGTAAACGACTTGTTGCAAGGCGAATTCAGCCGCGCAGGGGATACGCTGTCGCGATTTGTCATCAATTCGACTATTGGCGCCGGCGGCTTTGCCGACCCGGCCGCGCAAATGGGCATTGAAGGACACAACGAAGATTTCGGCCAGACGCTGGCCGTATGGGGCGTTGCCTCCGGTCCCTATCTCGTTTTGCCTTTACTCGGGCCATCATCGCCGCGCGACGCGTTCGGCACGATTGTGGAGACGGGGCTCAACCCCCTCACCTATGCGCGCACGCCCCCGGCCAACATCGCGCGCCTGTCGCTTGCCGGAACAACGCTTGTGTCCGCGCGGGAGCAATTCATCGAGCCGCTCGCCGAGATCGAGGCAAGTTCGCTCGATTATTATTCCTCATTTCGCAGCTTCTACACACAGTCGCGCACGCGCGAGATCAACAATGGCGTGACAAATTACGACGCGCTGCCGACATTCGACGACCTCGAAGACACTGAATAACCTTTCGATGGAGTTCGCCTCGATGACCTTGTTGCCGACACCGCTGCGCGCTGCTTTAGTCGCCGCCGCCGCCGCTGCGCTCATCGCGCCGGCGCACGCCGACGACGCGGCCGAAAAATTCGTCGCGGGCGTTCTGGAAGAGGCGAACCTGATCTTCGCCAATGCCGATGTTGCCAGTCGCGACGCGGCCGTCGAAACGCTGGTCGATAAATATGTCGATATGGAGCGTGTTGCGAAGTTCGCGCTTGGCCAATATGTCCGGCAGGCCAGCCCCGAACAGCTTGCGGCGTACGTGCCGCTGTTCCGGAATTATGCGACGAATGTCTATCAGACGACGCTCGAAACATATTCAGGCCAATCGCTCGCCGTGACGGACTCGATCGATCGCAACGAGCGCGACATCATCGTCAACTCGAAAGTTGTCGGCGCCAGGCCCGGCGACCGGTATGCGGACCTTGTTGTCAGCTGGCGCGTCTACAGAAAGCCTGATGGCGCACAGGCAATCGTCGATGCCGGCGCTGAGGGCGTGTGGCTTGCAATCGAACAGCAGAGCCAGTTCAAATCGGTGATCGCCAACAATGGCGGCGGCGCCAAAGGCATCGACGCGCTGATCGCGGATTTGAAGACGAAGGCGGGCAGCTGATCAATCGAGGTACAGAAAAGAAAAACCGGCCCCGCGGAGGGCCGGTTTTTCTGTAGATGGCGTGGTCAAGGCAACCGGCGTTCCCCGGTCCCTCGCGCGTTATCTCCAAAGGGTAAGTCCGCTCGAAAAAAAGCCGCCCGGCGACGGGCGGCTTTTTGCTCAAATGACGTTCATCGCTACGACGAATAGAATTCGACGACGAGGTTTGGTTCCATCTTCGCGGCGTAGGGAACTTCGGCGAGGCCGGGGACGCGCACGTATGTCGCTGTCATCTTTTTCGGATCGACATCGACATAGTCCGGAATATCGCGCTCGGCCGACTGCAGCGCTTCGAGGACGAGCGCCATGTTCTTGGCTTTTTCCTGCACCTCAATCACGTCGCCAGGCTTGCAGCGAAACGACGAAATGTTGGTGCGGCGGCCGTTGACCTTGACGTGGCCATGATTGACGAACTGGCGCGCGGCGAAAACCGTCGGCACAAACTTCGCGCGATAGACGACGGCGTCGAGCCGGCTTTCAAGGAGCCCGATCAGGTTCTCGGCTGAGTTGCCGCGCATGCTGACCGCGTCGTTATAGACTTTCTCGAACTGGCGCTCGTTGATGTTGCCGTAATAGCCTTTGAGCTTTTGCTTGGCCTTGAGCTGGATCCCGTAATCCGAGACCTTTTGCTTGCGCGCGCCGCCGTGCATGCCGGGGCCCGTTTCGCGCTTGTTGACCGGCGATTTCGGCCGGCCCCAGATATTCTCCGCCATGCGGCGATCGAGCTTGTATTTTGAACTCAGGCGTTTGGTCACAGAAATCCTCTGTCCGGCGCGCTCCGGCGGGAAATGAATTTCCCCGCGATCTCAACGGCGGCGGCGCACCAACCCGTCATGAAGGCGCGGGGTCTAGCCGCCCGCCCGTGACCTGTCAAACTGTCCGGGTTGGCATTCCGGCCCGCGACCCGCCTGAAAACGCAGAGCTTCAGGTCAGCCCGGCGCGGCCAATGGCCAGGAATTTGGCGCGGCGATGCCGCCGCAATTCGTCCGGCGACAACCCGTCGAGGTCGCCGAGCGCCTCTTCAATAGCATCGCCCAGGCGCTCGATCGCCTCCCCGGCGTCGCGGTGCGCGCCGCCAACGGGCTCCGGGACGATTGCGTCAATCACGGTCAGGCGCTTCAGATCGTCCGCCGAAATCTTCATCGCCTCGGCAGCGTCCGGCGCCTTGCTGTCGCCTTTCCCTGCTGCGTCCTTCCAGAGGATCGACGCGCAGCCCTCCGGCGAGATTACGGAATAGACCGAGTGCTCGAACATCAAAACTTTGTTCGCCGCCGCGAGCGCCACCGCGCCGCCCGACCCGCCCTCGCCGACAATCGCAGCGATGATTGCCGAGCCAAGGCTGAGGCAGCGTTCCGTACACGATGCAATTGCCTCCGCCTGTCCGCGCTCCTCCGCGCCGCGTCCCGGATAGGCGCCGGGCGTGTCGACCAGCGTGATGACCGGCATCGAAAATCGCTCGGCCATATCCATCAGGCGGATCGCCTTGCGGTAGCCTTCCGGGTTCGCCATGCCAAAATTGTGCTTGACGCGGCTCGCGGTGTCGGCGCCTTTTTCATGGCCGATCAGCATGACAGAGCGGCCGCGAAAGCGCGCCGGACCGCCGACGATCGCCGCGTCTTCGCCAAACGCCCGATCCCCCGCGAGCGGGGTGAAATCGTCGGCGAGCAGGCGCGCATAGTCTGAAAAATGCGGCCGCTCGGCATGGCGCGCGACGAGCGTTTTCTGCCAGCGCGACAGGGTGCGATACGTCTCTTTCAAAACCTCGTGCGAGCGTGCTTCGAGACGGCGAATTTCGTCGGCGACATTTTCCTTGTCTGCCCCATGCCGTCTTAATTCATCAATGCGCCCGTCGAGGTCGGCGACCGGCTTTTCAAACTCGAGATATTTAAGCATGGCCCTGATGAGGTGCGAATGCGGCTTGCCGCGTCACTCGTTTTGTAGGCGTCGTCGCGCGGGGGTTCAAGACGCCGTACGTCAAGGCGCGCGGCCGTTTCGCTTCTTCGCGAGCGGATGCGCCGTGAAGAGGAGATCGCGCAAGCGGTCTTGTGCGACATGCGTGTAAATCTGTGTCGTCGTGATGTCGGCGTGGCCGAGCATTGCCTGGACGCTTCTGAGATCGGCGCCGCCTGAAAGAAGGTGCGTGGCAAAGGCGTGGCGGAGCACGTGCGGCGAGACGCGCGCTGGCGCGATCCCTGCGACGATCGCAAGCTCTTTCAGCAATTGGGCAAAGCGCGCCGTCGTGAGATGGCCGGTTTTTCCGCGCGAGGGAAAGAGGTAGAGCGACTTCAGACGAGCCCCGTCGCGCCCCTTTTCCAGAAACTCGCTCCGCACAAGGAGATAGTCGTCAAGCGCGCGGCGCGCGGCGCCGCCGACAGGAGCGAGGCGCTCGCGGCCGCCTTTGCCCCGCACAAGCACAACATCTCCGCCCGCAATTGCCGCCGCCAAGGGAAGCGATACAAGTTCCGAGACGCGCAAGCCCGCCGAATAAAGCAGCTCGACCATCGCTCGCAGGCGTAGAGCTTTGGGATCGCTGGCTGACGCTGCCTCGACGAGGCGCGCAGCTTCGTTGACGGACAACACCTTTGGCAGCGGCCGGCGCGTCTGCGGGCGCGAGATTGCAGAAGCCGGATTATCCGCGCGATGGCTTTCTTCGTAGAGGAACAGATAGAACTGGCGAAGGGCGGAGACCTTCAGGGCCGCGGTTGCTGGCGATGCCCCGTTTTGGTCGAGCGCCGCCAGAAATCCTGCGATATCGTCCGCGCCGGCCGTGATCAATTTTTCCTTCCGCAGACGGACGAATGCCGAAAAGCGCGCCAGATCGCGGCCGTAATTCCTGATCGTGTTGGGCGCCGCATTGCGATCGACGCTCATCATCTCAAGGAAGAGGGCAATCAGCCGGTTGTCCGGCGCCGCGTCGTCCTGCAGCGCCGGCGTCACTGCGAAGGCGCGGGCTTCACGCGCGGCGCCGGCTTGCCGCTCGCAGCCGGCGGCTCGGGCGGGGTTGCGGCCTTTACGGCGGCGCCGTTTGCGGCGGCTGGCGCCGCTGCCGGAAAGCGCGCTTGCAGCGCACGCTCGATCGTGCGCCGGGCCCGCAAATCATCGAGGCCGGCCGTCGTGAACCCGCGCGAAACCACGACTTCCGCCACGCGGTCTCCCGCTGCGGCGCTTACCGACGCCGCAAGCGCTGCAAGCGCTGCCTGCCCGGTTATACCCTCAGCCGCCGCCTCGATGGCGGCATCGACTGCCGCGGCGAGAGCGCCAGCTGGTGCGGCCTCACCCGACAACGGGGGGGATGCCCCGCCGCCAGACCTGACGGCGGCAATCAGCGCCGAAACGTCCGTGCGCGGGCTGTTGGCAGTCGATTGAACGCCGCCAACCGCGCCCGCCTGCAACCAGGTTTCGGCGCCCGCAACATCGCCAAGCGCAAGGCGCGCCAGCGCGAAGGCGTCCGCTTCCGACGCGCCGACCAGCATGCCGTCAAAGCCGCGGACATCGTCCGCAAACAGCGCCGCCGCGGCGAACAGGGTGTCAAAGTCGCGCACCGAGCCAAGGGCGAGCGCGACAAGCGCGGCGCGGTCGCGCTGGAACTCCGGCGCGGTTTTCGAGCGCGCAAGTTGCCACGCAGCGGCGAGCGCAACCGGATCGTCAGGCCGCTGACGAATGGCGCTCGCAGCGTCCGCAACCTCCGAAAGGCCGAGCGGGGCGGCGCTGAAAAGCGTGCGCAGGCTGGCCGCGCTCATGACGCCCATTGCTGCCGCGCGTTTGGCAGCAGCAAGGCGCGCAGGCCATGCGGCGGCCGGGTCGGTTGCGACTGCTTTCAAAACGCCCGCTTCCGCGCGCGGTGAAAGCGCGACGGGTGCGCCGGCAAACCTTGCGACGGCATAATGAACGGGGTCGATCGCCTCAAGGCCCGCGCGCGGCTTTGCTCCCGCGACCAGCGGGCCGAGAAACGCGTCGTCGGTCTCAGTAAACGGGCCGCGTTCGCGCAAGGCGCCGAGTGCAAGGCCCGCCGCATCAAGCTCGCCCGCGACGACGTAGCAAAGCGCCCGGAGCTTGACGCCAAATGCGGTATTGCTCGGCGCTGAAATGCGCTGTGTCTTCGCGCAGGCGCCCGGCGCATCCCCGGCAAGAAGGTCGGCCGTCGCCATCGCCTCGATCGTGCCGGCGTCCGATTTACCGCCGACCGCCAATCCTTCGATCTCGCGCGCCTCTTCAATAAAGCCAAGCCGCACGAGCGTGCGCAGCTTGACGCCGCCGAGCGCTGCTCCTGATCCGGGCCCGGTTGATGCCGGCGCATCACCGGCCGACAACAACACCCGGCGCAGCGCGACGCCAATCGAAGGGGATGACGGGGTCAACGGCGCCGCATTCAACAGCGCGCCAAGCGTCTGTGCGCTGGCCCCGCGCCAGAGATCGGGCGCCAGCGCGCCAGCGCTGCGATCAAGGAGACCCGTTGCAAAGGCGTCGCGCGACAGCACCGTTTCCTCGACCGGCGCCAAGGGCGCGGTTTGCGCAAATGCTGCCGGCGAGAGGACGCAAGTCACAATCGACACAAATCTATGCATCCGGGAGCCCCACCGCATCTTGTTCAATCATCCGGGTTTCGGGTTTCAGCGTCAGGCCAAAGACGAACAGGCCGGCAAGGGCGACGAGGACAACAGCGATGATGGCGACGGCAAAGCGCACGGCGGGCAAACTCCCTGAACACTCGAATCACAAGCAGGTCTTTTAGACCAGCTTCTTCTGCCTGCAAAACGCCTCTCGTGCACTATTCCTTCGCCATGCAGCGCCCTCTGGCGCTTCCCGCTCCGGTTGACTAAACACACATCGTTCCATGTCCCTATCGCGCCGCAAAAGTCATCAAGGCCTGACCATCGACCGCCCGGTCGTCCTCGTTGGCATGATGGGCGCCGGGAAAACGACCATTGGGCGGCGCCTCGCGACTGCGCTGGGCCTCCGCTTCCATGACGCGGATGTGGAAATCGAGACTGCCGCCGGGATGAGCGTCGCAGAGCTTTTCGCCATGCATGGCGAGGAAAGTTTTCGGCAAGGCGAAGCGAAAGTGATCGCGAGACTGTTGTCGGGCAACCCTGTCGTGCTTGCAACCGGCGGCGGCGCGCTGATCAGTGCGGCGACGCGTGCGCTCGTCAGGGAACGCGCCTTGTCGATCTGGCTGCGCGCCGAGCTCGACACGCTTGTGCGCCGCGCAACGCGCCGCCCCACACGGCCATTGCTAAAAAAGGGCGACCCGCGCGAGACGATTGCGCGCCTGCTCGCGGAGCGCACGCCCCACTATGCCGAAGCGTCACTGATTGTTGACAGCCAGCCTGGCGCCCATGGCCGCACCGTCGATGCAATCCTTGCGGCGCTTGAGGCGCACCTGACCGCAAGCGCGGAGCCGGAGATGGCGCATGACGCATGAGACGCTCACGGTCGATCTCGGCGCCCGCAGTTATCCGATCCTGATCGGCGCCGGGTTGATCGACGACGCCGGCCGGCGCCTTGCGCCAATGCTGCGCCGCGCCTTTGCCGTGATCGTCACCGACACGAATGTCGAGGCGGCGCACGGCGCACGCCTGCGGCAAAGCCTCGCGGAAAGCGCAGTCCGTACCGAGACGATCGTTCTGCCGGCCGGCGAAGCCACGAAGTCTTTTGCGCAGCTTGAAGCCCTGTGCGAGGCGTTGCTTCGTGTTGGCGTCGAACGCCACGACATCGTCATCGCGCTCGGCGGCGGCGTCATCGGCGATCTTGCCGGCTTTGCCGCATCGATCCTGCGCCGCGGCTGCCGGTTTGCGCAAATCCCGACAACCCTGCTCGCGCAGGTTGATAGCGCGGTCGGCGGCAAGACCGCAATCAACGCAAGGCACGGCAAAAATCTCATTGGCAACTTTCACCAGCCATCTATCGTGCTCGCTGATACGAACGCGCTCGCAACGCTTCCCCTGCGCCAGTTGCGCGCGGGCTACGCCGAGATTGTCAAATACGGCGCGTTGGGCGATGCGGCTTTTTTTGACTGGCTTGAAACGAATGGGGCCGCGCTCCTCGCCGGCGACGCAAGCGCCCGGCGAGAGGCTGTGCTGCGATCCTGCGCAGCAAAAGCGCGGATTGTCACTGCCGACGAACGCGAAGACGGAGAGCGCGCGCTCCTCAATCTTGGTCACACATTCGGCCACGCGCTCGAAGCGGCAACCGGATTTTCCGATGCTCTGCTTCATGGCGAGGCTGTTGCAGCCGGCATCGGCCTTGCCTTCGATTTCTCTGTCGCGGCAAATCATTGTGCGCCTGCGGACGCCGCGCGCGTTAAAGCGCATCTTCGCGCGAGCGGCTTGCCCGCGGGCCTTGCCGACATCGAGGGCGCATCGCGCTTTTCGCCGGACGAATTGCTCGCCCACATGATGCAGGACAAGAAAGTCGAGCGCGGTGCGCTGACGCTTATCCTCGCGCGCCGCATCGGCGGAGCCTATATCGCGCGCGATATCGACACGGGTGAGGTCTTGCGTTTCCTTGCCAGCGCCAGCGCGCGCTAATCCGCTCCAAGGATGGAATTTGCTTTTCTATGAATGGATTTGACCCTGCCATGGCGCTGACAATCGGCGCGATCTTTGTCCTGCTGCTGCTGTCCGCTTTCTTCTCCGGCTCGGAGACCGCGCTGACCGCCGCCAGCCGCGCGCGCATGCACAAGCTTGAGAACGACGGCAGCGGGCGCGCGAGGCGAGTCAATATGTTGTTGCGCGACCGTGAACGGCTGATCGGCTCAATTCTCGTCGGCAACAATCTCGTCAACATTCTCGCAACGACGCTTGCTTCCGGGCTTTTCGCAGCGTGGTTCGGCGCGGGCGGCGTCGCCATCGCCGTCGCGACAGCGACGATGACAGCGCTGATCGTCATTTTTTCGGAAGTAGCGCCGAAAACCGCAGCGATCGCCCGCCCCGATCAACTTGCCATGACCGTTGCGCCGCTCATGCGCTGGGTTGTCTTTGCGCTGGCGCCCGTCACCCTGGTGATCCGCTGGATTGTGCGGGCGTTCCTGAGCCGCGTTGGCGTTGGCGCTTCATCGACCGACAAGGTATTTTCTGCCGCCGACGAACTGCGCGGGGCAATCGACCTGCACCACGTAGAAGGCGGGCTGGAGAAAGGAGCGCGCGACATCTTCCGCGGCGCGCTTGACCTTGACGAGATCACCGTCGACCAGATCATGGTGCACCGGAAGTCAATTGATATGCTCGATATTGACGCCAAGCCCGCTACAATTCTCGCTCAGGCGATGAAGTCCGGTCATACGCGCTTTCCTCTGTACCGGGATAATACCGAAAATATCGTCGGCGTTTTGAATGTGAAAGATGTCTTGCGCGCTCTGTGGGAGCTTGACGGCGATGTGGCAAAAGTCGTCATCGCTGATATTGCCCGAAAGCCCTATTTCGCGCCGGAAACGACGAGCCTTCAGGAGCAACTCGACAATTTTCGCAAGAGCCAGGAGCATTTTGCGTTGATTGTCGATGAATACGGCGCCATCCGCGGTCTCGTCACCATTGAGGACATTATCGAGGAAATCGTCGGCGAGATTGAAGATGAGCATGACAGCCCGGTTCAAGGGGTGCGGCCGCAGGCCGACGGCTCGATCAATGCCGACGGCGACGTCACCTTGCGCGACCTTAATCGTGTCCTCGATTGGTCGCTGCCCGACGACGAGGCGGTGACAATCGCCGGTCTCGTCATCCACGAGGCCCGGTCAATCCCCGAGGTCGGCCAGACCTTCTCGTTCCACGGCTACCGGTTCCGGATCCTGCGCCGCCGCCGCAATCAGATCACAGCCATCAAAATAACGCCGATTGACGCGGCCTCCCCGGCGCCCGAGTACAACCGCGTCTAGCAGAAGGATTTGGGCGCGATGGCGGCCGCTAAACCGGGGCCGAATGCGCTCCTGTTCATCTTCATCACGGTCATGATCAACATGATCGGCTTTGGCATCATCTTGCCGGTGATGCCGCAGCTGATCATGGACGTCACCGGCCAGGATCTTTCCGCAGCCGCGCGCTGGGGCGGGCTGATTTCGCTTGCTTACGCGGTCATGCAATTCGTCATGATGCCTGTGATGGGAGCCCTGTCCGACCGCTATGGCCGGCGCCCGATCCTCCTCGGATCGCTGCTGGCCTACGCAGCCGACTTTCTGATGCTGGCGCTTGCGCCCTCGCTCGCCGTAATTTTTATTGCGCGGCTTCTTGCGGGATGCTTTTCCGCGACGTTTTCGACGGCCAACGCCTATATCGCCGACATTTCGCCGCCGGAAAAGCGCGCGGCGAATTTTGGGCTGATGGGTGCGGCCTTCGGCCTCGGCTTCATCATCGGCCCGGCGCTTGGCGGGATGATTGGCGAGGAATTCGGCCATCGCGCGCCATTTTTTGCGGTGGCGGCGCTTGGCGCGATCAACTTCGTCTACGGATGGTTCTTCCTGCCGGAGACCAATCCGCCGGAAAATCGCCAGCCATTCAAGTGGCGGCGGGCGAATGCTTTCTCCAGCTTCCTCTATTTCAGCCGCTATCCGGCAATCCTGCCGACGGCGGCGACATTCTTCCTCCTTGGGCTTGCGCGGTGGACGTTTCCGGCCGTCTGGGCCTACTACGCGCAAGAACGCATTGGCTGGTCGCCGCGCGAGATTGGCCTGTCTCTGATGGCAGTCGGGCTATCCGCCGCAATTGTCGAAGGCGGCCTCACGCGTATCGTCATTCCCGCGCTCGGCGAAACGCGCGCGGCGATCCTCGGCGTCACGGTCGGCGTCCTTGCCTATGTCGGCTATGGTTTTGCGACGCAAGGGTGGATGATCTACGCGCTCATCGCCTTTGGCGCCTTTGGCGGTTTTGCAACGCCTGCGCTGCAATCCATCATGTCGAAGAGCGCGCCGGCCAATGCGCAAGGCGCACTGCAGGGCGCGGTCGGCAGTCTCAACGGCGTTGCGATGATCATCGGCCCTGTTTTGATGACGCAGACCTTTGCCGCGTTTTCCGCCGACGGCGCCGCGCTCTATTTCCCGGGGGCGCCGTTCCTGCTGGCGGCCTTGCTCGCGGCATTGGCATTCATTCCGCTGATGGCGGCAATCAGACGCGTCGCGCCGGCGGCGGCGAACGCTTGAATGAATGACGGGCCGTCGACGTGTGCCGTTTCAGGACTGCCGGTTCCCTGAATGACTTGCTGCGCAGATCGTTCCTGGCAGGTCAGTGACGGCCGTTGGCAGCGGTCTTGATCGCGCGAAGCAGAATTTTCAGACGCCCATTGGCGCGTTTGATTGTTTCGTCGATGGCGCCAAGCTGTTGTTCGATGTCAGCATGGCGTTCGTCTCCATCATCAAGCAGCGAGCGCGCGGCTTCGAGTTCTGCGCGGATGACGATGATTTCCTTTGGGTCGTCGCGACCGCCGGAAGCCGTCGTTTCGTCTGCTTTTTCAGTGGGTTCACTTACGCTCTTCAGGCCCCAGACGAGCCAGCCGCACGCAAGGCCCACCAGAAATGCGATCGCAAGCGGCGCCCACGGCGTCGATACAAAGACTGTCTTTAGCGCCTCACCCATTACGCAACCACTCACAGATCCCCGGCGCCGGAAGGCCGGCGCCTCACCAGATTGCGCGGTCCCATTGAGCAGGCCAAGCGACTGGGAGAGTCAGGGCGACGGTGTTGCCCGAGCAAGCCTTGCGCCAAGGGAGCGGCAACCGCAAACGCCGGGATTTGCGGGGACCAAACACCGGCTCGGCCCTGCGCGCTCGGCCCTGCGCGCCAGAAATTCCCGCTTAAGCGGCGCGCCGCAGTGCGGGCGCACGCATTTGGGGCGGCCTCAGTCGGTCGCCGCCTAGCGCGGCGCCATCACCATCATCATTTGCTTGCCTTCGAGTCGCGGCATTTGCTCGACCTTGGCGACGTCGTCGAAGTCGGCCTTCACCTTGTCGAGCAGGCCCATGCCGCGGTCCTGATAGGCCATTTCCCGGCCGCGGAACCTCAGCGTTACCTTCACCTTGTCGCCTTCTTCAAAGAACTTGCGCATCTGCTTGGCTTTTACGTCATAGTCGTGATCGTCGATGTTCGGGCGCATCTTGATCTCTTTGATCTCGACGACTTTCTGGTTCTTCTTCGCTTCGGCTTTTTTCTTCTGCTGCTGGTATTTGAACTTGCCAAAATCGAGAATTTTGCAGACCGGCGGCTGGGTGCCGGGCGAGACTTCCACCAGATCGAGACCAACTTCGACTGCCATTTCAATGGCGCGGGGCGTCGCGACGACGCCGCGTTTTTCGCCCAGATGGTCGATTAGCAGGACTTGCGGAACAGCGATTTCTTCGTTGATGCGGGGGCCATCTCCTTTTGGCGGGGTGGCGGCGAAAGGTCTGCGGGATATAGAGGATTCTCCTTCAGTGGCTTCGGGACGAGGGGTTCAGTTGCATTCCGGCGCATAGTGCCGCCGCGGCTGCGAACGCTTTGTTAAAGCGGTTCCGCGACACGACGCGCGTATATAAGCTTTGCAGGGTGGAGATCAACGGACGGCCGCGCGCGGGTTGGCCGAGCCTTTGGGGATAAGCCCCATATTGGTGAGCGCGCGCCACACGAAGTCGGAACTCGCATCGCCCATGTTGTCGCGGGTCGTCAACGTAATGACATTGCGGCCCTTTGGGGACAGGTGTTCCTCGCCTGCCTTGCGGATAAGGACGCCGGCGCACCCGACGCTGACGGCCAGATGCACTTCTTCGGCAGCGTCGCTGACGAAAAAAGCAGCCGTCTGCGCAAGCGCAACGAGCTGGAGATGATCGGTCTTGCCGGTGATATCGACGAGTTCCGGCGCGCCGTTCGCCACGTCGTCGGCGAAGACATGCAATTCCTTTGCGCCAACCATGACCGGCATCACGCCCTTTTTCGCCATCATGCGCGCCAGTTCCGCATAGCGGCCCGCAGGCCAGCGGCGCGTCTCATCGACGCCCGGCATCAGCAATCCGTAGACGCCGGAAATGCCAAACCAGGAGGGCTGCATGTTCGCGGAATCCTTGCGGGTGGCGAGCGCCCAGGTGAAATCGGGAAGACGCGCGTGCGCGCCGAGCCCGACAGCGGCGGAGAACTTGGCAGTATTCGGCAAGCCCTCTTCAGGCGCGCCGCGTGTGCGCGCCGAGCGCGAGGCTGGCGCGACCGAGCGCCATTTCGGACGAAAAGGGCCAAGCGCTGCATAGAGCCGGCGGGCCTCTTCATTCGCCGCAAGATCATAAATGCAAGCAAATCCCGAGGACTGCACCTGCTTGATGAATGCCTTGCGAGCGTCCGCTTCGCGGAAATCAGGCATTGCCGCGACCTGGTCGAAATAGGGCGAGGCGCGCGCGACGCGCTGGAGATGCTGCTGCGTGAGAAGGCTGATACGCGCACCGGGATGGCTCGCGCGGATCGCCTCGAACAGCGGCTCGGCGGCAACAAATGCGGCAAGACCGTCAGTCTTGATGACAAGGATATTGTCAGAGCGGCGTGTCATGCGCCGGTTGCCCGGGACAAAAGCAGCGCCCGATAGGCGTCAAGTGTTGCGCTGGTCATCGCCGCTGCCGAAAATGACTGCGCTATGCGCGCACGGGCCTTAGCGCCAATGGCGGTTCGCCCGCCGGCGCCCATAGCCGCCGCCTTTGTGATCGCTTTGGCGAGCGCCGGGGCCGAGCCCGGAGCCACGAGAAATCCGGTGTCGCCATCAAGAATGATCTCGCGCGACCCGCCATGATCGGCGGCAATCGCAACCCGGGCCATAGCGCCCGCTTCAGCCGCGACGCGCCCGAACGCTTCCGGACGCGTTGACGGCGACAGGACCACATCGGCAAGCGCATAGGCCGCCGGCATGTCGTCGCAATGGCCGACAAAACGGATCATTTGGCTGAGCCCCAATTTCTCAACTCCACGCACCAAGGCAGCAGCGTAACCGTCGCGCCCCTGCACATCCCCAGCGAAAATTAACCGGAAATCGTCCCGCGCGCCATAGTCGCCGGACGCAATCATCAGGCGCGTTGCCTCAATAGCCACGCTATGCCCCTTCCAGTCGGTCAGGCGGCCCGGCAAAAGGAGAACGAGCCCGCGCCCCGCATCGAGGCCCCATTGCGCAGCGAGCGATGCCTTACGCGCCTCCGACACCGCACCAAGGTTGAATTCATCGAGATCGGCGCCCCTGTGGATAATCGTGAGGCGACCGCCGGGATCGCGCAAACGGCGAATCGACTCGGCCGTAAACCCCGAATTGGCGATGACGAGATCGGCGCGCGCCATCGCGGAGTTGTACAATCGCTTGAGCGGATCGCCGGCGCTATAGGCGCCATGCCAGGTGGTGACAAACGCCGCTCCCGTACGCCGGGCAGCAAAAAGCGCGCTCCAGGCAGGCGCGCGCGAGCGGGCGTGGATAATGTCGACCCGCTCCTTTCGTATTATGCCTTCGAGGCGTCCGGCATTTGCGAGCATGGCAACCGGGTTCTTCGAAGCGACAGGCAGGATCGCGACGCGCCCGCCTGCCCTCTCGATATCGGCAATCATGCGGCCGCCGGATGCCGCGACAATCGCCTGGCCGCCCGCCGCGACGATGGCGCGCGCCATTTCAAGCGTCGTACGCTCGGCGCCGCCGCTATCGAGCGACGGGATGACCTGCAGGATCGTTTTGTCGAACGTCATGGCCGCGCTTATAGGGCAAGGCGCGGGGCAAGGATCAAGTCTGGCATGAGCGAAGAGAGAGGCATCATCGACGGCCCTTCGGGGCGCATTGCCTTTCGGCGGATCGCGGGGGCCGGGCCCGTTATTGTCTGGCTCGGCGGCTTCAAGTCCGACATGACTGGCACGAAGGCCGCGCGGCTCGCCGAATGGGCGCACGCGACCGGCCGCGGCTTTCTGCGCTTTGATTATTCAGGGCACGGCGGATCGGCGGGACGCTTCGAGGACGGAACGATTTCAGCGTGGCTGAACGACGCCCTCGCCGCAATCGACACACTGACAGTGGGGCCAGTCGTATTGGCAGGCTCGTCTATGGGCGGCTGGATTGCGTTACTGGCGGCGCTGGCGCGCCGTGAGCGGATTGCCGGGCTCGTGCTGATTGCGCCGGCCGCGGACTTTACCGAAGACCTGATCTGGAACGAGATGACGGGCGAGGAGCGCGACACGGTCTTGCGCGACGGCCGCATTGTCGAGGTCTCGCCCTATGGTGACCCGCCGTCGATTGTCACTCGCGCGCTGATCGAGGATGGACGCAAGCATCTCCTGCTTGGCGGCGCGATCGCGATCGATGCGCGCGTGCACATAATTCAGGGCATGGCGGACGCCGAAGTGCCTTGGCGGCATGCGCTAAAGCTGGCCGAATGTCTGCAAGCGGATGACCTGACAATGACGCTCATCAAGGCGGGGGATCACCGGCTGTCAAAGCCGCATGAACTCGGCGCGATCATCGCCGCAGTCGAGGCGTTGTCAGCTTAGGAGTATTTCCGCACGAACATCGCGCCAGCGAGCAGGGTCGAACGCCAGACGATTTCGGCGCTTCGCGCCGGCGCATCGACCTCGATGCGGATAGCGACAATGTCGGGCAGCGTATCAGCGTTTTCAACTTTGATCAGGCAGCCCGAATCCGAGATGTTGCGAACGATACAGGCGATTTTTTTTCCGTCATCAAGGATGATTTCGCCAGCCTTGAATGTCGAGCGCCGGGTCGCTGTTCTGCGCTCTTCCGGGGAGACTTCATCAACCGGGTCGGGTTCGGGCGCGGCGGCCCGTGGTCGAAGACCTGGCTTGTCATGAATACCCATCGCCGACGCTCGCGTTCTTCTCCGCAAGCGCCATCATCGGGCAAATCGCTGAATGGGGTCTTAACCGGCCCGCCTGGTGAACCGCTGGCCGCGCGCCAGCGCCGTTTGATCGCAAAACCCGCGATTTGCGGCGAATTCTGCCCCAAAACCCCTCCAAAATACGGCTTGCGACACCTGTAACGCTGCGCTACAGATGTAGCAACAATCATCCAGCTAGGCAGCAGTCCATGGCAAGCGACCAATCTTCTCAGCCAACCCGGCCCGAATTGGCGATTCTCAAAACCCTCTGGCGGCGCAAATCCCTTTCGGCGCGCGAGATCACCGACGCGGTCGCGCCAGACTTCGACTGGACCTATTCGACCATGCGCACTGTCATCGAACGGATGTGCGAGAAGGGCCTCCTCAAGAAAAAAACTACGGAAGGCGTCAATGTTTATTCCGCCGCGGTCGGCAAGGTCGCGTTGCTCTCGCGCATGATCCGCGACTTTTCAGACCGCGTGCTCGAACTCGACGCTGCGCCCTCGGCCGTCATGTTCGCCGATTCCAAACTGCTGACCGAAGACGAAATCAAGGAACTCGAAAAAGTCCTGCGGGCGGAGGAAAAGAAATGACTGCACTCCTCGGTTTGAACGCCTACCAGTCCGAAGCATTGATCGCTTGCCTTGCGGCCTCGCTGGTTTGGGCGGGGCTGCTCCTGTTTGGGGCAATGCATCTTGAACGGACCGGAGCGGCGCGCGGCGATCGTTTGTGGATCGGCGCACTGTTGCTCGCGGTGCTGCCATCATTGATTGCGCCCTCGCTGGCGGCGTTCGGCGTGTCACTGCGGCCAGTGACTGAGACTGCTGCCGCCGCGCCAGCGTTGGCGCCGATGGCGATTGAGGCAAAAGTCCGCGCCGTCGATACCGCCGCCAGTGTTGCTGCTGCGCCGACGCTGACCCTCGACCAGGCATTGAACGGGCTCGCCTTGATTTACATTTACGGCGCAGCGCTCGCGCTCTTTATATGGGGGACGCGGCAATTCGGATTTTTGATTGCTGCGGCGCTGGCAACGCCGGACCACAACACTGCGCTGACAAGAGCAGTGGATGACTGGGCGTTCGAATTCGGCGTGAAGCCGCCCGCGCTGCGGCGATCGCGGCATGTGTCAAGCGTTTGCCTCTATGGCGCGGTTGCGCCGGTCGTACTTGTGCCGCACGATATTGATGCGCGTGTTGCCGAGAAGGATATCGCGTTGATGTGCGCCCACGAGATTGCACATTTGAAGCGTGGTGACACGCGGCTCTTTACGGCGACGGCGCTGGCGCGGGTGCTGTTCTGGTTTAATCCTCTCGTTACGCGCATCGCGGCGCGCGTTGAACTTGCCGCCGAGGAAGGCGCAGATCGCCTGGTGATCGGGGCCGGTGTCGACCGGCGCGCCTATGCCGCGTGCTTCGTCAAAGGCTTACGCTACGCCGCTTTGAAGCAAACCCTGCTGCCGGCCATGGCCCCCTCGTTTACGCCGGCCGACCGTCATGGCCGCCGCCGCCGCCTTGACGCTATTTTGTCAGGTTCCGGCGAAGCAAAGTCGCCGGTAGCCGCGCGCCTTCTGCTTGCTGTTGCGGCGGCCGGGGCCGTCATGCTGGCAGTTGGCCAGGCGGCCTTCGCGGTCGATCCGGAAGTCGTGGCCGAGAAAAAGCGCCGCACCGCGCCGCCGGCTCCAACAGAGGCAACGCCGGATCTGGCGACGCCGCTCGACGGCGACGTGACGCTCGGCTTTGGCAAAATCTATAAGAGCCTTGAAGACAACACGACGCTCGTCAATCACAAAGGCATCGACATCAAAGCCCCCATGGGCGAACCTGTCAAAGCCTCCGGCGACGGCATCGTTGTCGAGGCGACGGCCAATCTTCCGGGTAAAGAAAGCTACGGCACGACTGTAGTCATCGATCACGGCCACGGGCTTTTGTCGCGCTACGCGCACCTCGGCAGTTACTCTGTCGCGCGCGGCCAAAAAGTGAAGAAGGGCGACATTATCGGCGCCGTCGGCGAGACAGGGCGCGTGACGGGGCCGCATCTTCACTTCGAAGTGCTGAGACAAGGCGAGCCGGTCGATCCACAGATTGCTATGGCGCCGGAGGCTCCAGAGCCGCCAGAAGCGCCCGATTGGATCGTGCAGGCGCCGCCGGCCGCTCCGCTTGCGCCGCTGGACCCTGAGGACGCGCAAACGCAGTTCATTTTTGCTGGCGAAGACGGTTTCGCGTTCGCGAACGGCGACAGCCTGACCGACCGGATGGCGACCGATCTTGAACAGCGCCTGCTCGGCAACCTCACTCTGGGCGAAAACTCAGCTTATGACCTTTCGTTTACGGTCGACGGCAAGACGCGCCGCTTTACGAGCGGCGAGCCGATGACGCCGGAAAAGCGCGCCGAATTGAAGGCGGCGATTGCCGAGATGCGCGCGCATCAGAAGCAGGCCAGGCGGGAGATTGAACGCGCCAGTCGCGAACTGGAAGCCAACCGAAGCATCGCGTTTCAATGGCGGGCAGAAAGTGACGCGCGCGATCACGCCGAGGCTGCGCGCGAGGCGGCTGAAGATCATCGCCTCGCCATGGAAGAAGCGCGGCGCGAAAGCTTTGAAGCTGAACGCGAAGCGCTGGAAGCCGAACGCGAGGCGCTGGAGGATGCCCGCGCCGATATCGAAGATGCTGTCGAAGACGGCCTCTCCGAAGCGCTTGACGATCTTGATGCGGAGGAAAGTTCCCTCGCAGAGGACACAGACCTGTCCGGCGATGAGCGGCGCATCATTCGCGAGGCGCTGGAGTTGGCGCGCCGCGATATAGAGCGAGCGCGCCGCGAGCATGCGCGTGAGATCGACCGCGCGCGCCAGGATCTTGACCGCCACCGCGCGGAGATCGAACAAAAAATGAGCGCGTTACGCGCGCGCGAAGCGGAAGAAAATTAACGCTTTTCGCTTCGTCGCGGTCCGTTTTCACTTCAACGCTTTCTCCGGGCCGTTGGTCGAAAGACGACCAGCGGCCTCTTGTTTTTACCCAATGAAATAAGGCTTATGTGCGTGCGACAAATGTCGCTGCAGGCGCCATCAGCGGAACTTTTCAATGGGTCTCACCAAACTCTGCCTCAAGAACCCGGCGGCTGTCGGCGTCGTGCTGGCGCTCATCGCGCTTCTTGGCGCCACGTCGTTGTCAAAGCTGCCGATCCAGCTTCTGCCGAACATCGAACGCCCGCAGCTCGGCATCTGGACCGGGTGGCGCGCGGCGTCACCGCGCGAGGTTGAAAGCGAAATCATCGAGCCGATCGAGCGCGAATTGCGCGGTGCGCCTGGTCTTAAATCCATGCAGTCGTTCTCAAACTCTGGCGGCGGGTTCATCAATCTCGAATTCGCGCTTGGCGCCGATATGGACAAGGCGCTGACCGAGGTGACGAGCCGGCTGCAGCGCGTGCGCGGCCTTCCCGCCGAGGCCGATCGCCCGCAAATCAATAATGACGGCGGCGGCGGCGCAGGCGAAACGCTGATCTTCCTGTTCATGCAGCGCTTGCCGGGTAACGAGAACGCCTCCGCCAAGCTCAGCGAATTTGCCGAAAGCCGCATCGCGCCGGAACTTGAAGCAATCGAAGGCGTCGCCGGCGTCGATGTGAACAGCGACGATGGCGAAGAAATCATCCGCATTTCCTTCGACCCGTTCCGCCTTGCGCAACTCGGGATAACGATCGATCAGATCGCACAGACCGTGAACCGCTCAACAGATGTTACGGGCGGAACTGTTGAAGTCGGCAGGCGGGACTACACGCTGCGCTTTGAAGGCCGCTATTCCGCCGCGCAGCTCGGCGAAACGATCCTTGCCGTGCGCAATGATACGCCTATTCACCTCAGCGATGTCGCCGATGTCTCTGTTGCCAACGATCGCGGCGGCGGCGTCGTCTATCAGAACGGTAATCCGGCGATCGGCATGCGGGTTATCCGCGAGCCTGGCTCGAATACGCTCGCCGCCATTGACGCCATTACCGAGAAGATCACGGCACTCAACGAAGGGCCGCTCGCCGAGCTTGGCTACTCCATTCAAAAGAGCTTTGACCCGTCGCTTTTTATCAAGAATGCGTTGTCGCTTCTGGTCGGCAATCTGTTCATCGGGCTGTTGCTGACCGTCGCGATCATCTGGGTCTTTCTGCGGCGGACGACTGCGACGCTGCTGATCGCTGCGACAATTCCGATTTGCCTTGCCGCAACCATTGTCGTGCTCAACCTGGCCGGGCGGTCAATCAATGTGATTTCGCTCGCGGGGCTCGCTTTCGCAACCGGCATGGCGCTCGACGCGGCGATCGTTGTTATCGAGGACTTCATTCGCTTGCGCCAGCGCGGCGCCGCGCCTGCGGACGCAGCCTCGCGCACCATCAATCAGGTGCTGGGCGCGCTCTTTGCGTCGACCGTCACGACAGTCGCAGTGTTTATCCCGATCATCTTCTTTGAAGACGTAGAGGGACAATTGTTCACCGACCTTGCCCTCACGATTTCGGTCGCTGTGGCGATCAGCATGATCGTCGCGATTACGGTGTTGCCGACCGGCGCCGCGCTGTTCATGAAACGGCCCGAGCCGCCGGAGGATGCCGGCAAGCCGGGCGCCTTCGATCGCATCGCCGATCTTGTCATGAGACTGACGGAAACGCCGCGCCGGAGGATTGGCTGGATTCTCGCGCTGACCGTTTTGCCGGCGTTGATCGGCTGGATGATGTTTCCGCCGCTGAACTATCTGCCACGCGTCAAGCGCGCCGCAATAGACGGCTTCATTTCATTCCCGTCGGGCGCAAGCCCCGACATGATCCGGACAGAGTTCGCTGAAGTCGTCATTGATCGCCTCGCGCCTTATATGAAGGGCGAAAAGGAGCCAGCGCTCCTCAATTATTACCTTTATTCCGGCGGGTGGGGCGGCAATATCGGCGTTCGCCCGAAAGTCCAGTCGAAGATGGGCGAACTTGAAAAAATCGTCAACGACGAGATTCTTGTGGGCTTTCCCGATACGCGCGTCTTTGCCCAGCAGGGCGATCTGTTCGGCGATTTCGGCGGGGGCGGCGATATCCGCATCGATCTTCAGGCCGCGGATTATGATGCCCTGCTCGATACCGTTCCCGCAGCGATCGACATCATCACGGCTGCCATTCCGGGAACGACAGTCTGGCCCAATCCTGACCCGCAGATCGTCAACCCCGAAATCAGGATTGTGCCAAACGACCGGCGGATCGCGGAAGTTGGCGCGTCGCGCGATAGCGTTGCAAGCGCGGTGCGCGCGCTTGGCGACGGACTTTGGCTTGGAGAATTCTTTCACGAGGACAGCCGCGTCGACATCATTTTGCAGGCGAAGGAATGGGGCGAACCGGAATACCTGGCGAGCGTTCCCCTTGCGACGCCCGGCGGCGGCGTTGTTCCTTTGGGCGAGCTTGCCGCTATCGACCGCAGCGTCGGGCCGCAGCAAATCGTGCGCTATGATGGACGGCGGACAATCTCCCTTGGCATCAATGCGCCCGACGGCATGGCGCTCGGCGATATCGTTTCCAAACTGAAAGAGGGCGCCGAGGCGGAAATCTACGCGGCGCTTCCTGAAGGGTCGTCCCTTGCTTACGCCGGGGAAGCTGACAGCCTGAAGCGGGCAATCAACAATCTTGGCGGGAATTTCCTGCTCGCAATCGCGATCTTGTTCCTGATCATGGCGGCGCTGTTCAAATCAGTCAAAGACGCGGCGTTCGTCATCATATCGCTGCCGATGGCGGCGGTCGGCGGCATCGCCGCGGTGAGAATTCTCGGTTTCTTCAATTCAACGCCGCTCGATCTTCTCGGCATGATGGGCTTCATTCTGATGCTCGGCATCGTTGTCAACAATGCTGTGCTGCTTGTCGCGCAAACGCGCGAGCAGGAAGCCGAAGGCGTCGCAAGCCGCGAGGCCGTGCGCGAAGCGCTGCGCCGCAGAGCGCGGCCAATATTCCTGACAATGGCGACGACGCTTGCCGGCACGCTGCCGATGGTTATCGCTCCCGGCGAAGGCGCGCAGATTTATCGCGGCCTTGCGGCTGTGTCGGTTGGCGGCGCGCTTGTATCGGCGATTTTCACCCTTGTCCTGTTGCCGGCGCTGCTTCGTCTCGGATCGGAGAAATCCATCGCGCAGGGCCGCCGCCTTGTTCTTCAGCCTGCTGAGTAAATCGAGAGGGCATTATGCTTCGACTTCGAGAAACATTTCGCAAGACCACGCTGCTGGCCGCCGCCGCCATTCTGGCGCTGGCCGGCGGGTCGGCGTTCGTGATGGGGGCCTTAAAGCCGGAAGCGACCGCGGCGCAGGCAGCGGCGCCGCAAGGTCCCCCGCCCGCGCCGGTCCGGATCGCGCAAGCGGTCTCGACCGAGCTTGCGCCCCATGCCGAGGCGCCCGGATCGGTCGTCAGCATGAGCGACAGTCTGATCGCCGCGGCAACGCCCGGGCCGATCGTCTGGGTCGCGCAAGTCGGCGACGAAATCGCAAAGGGCGACATCATCGCGCGCATCGATCCGGCGGATGCAACCGCGTCTCGCGATGAAGCGCGCGCCGACATCGGCAGGCTGACGGCCCGCGCCGGGCAAGCTGACAAACTTGTTGCGCGCTATGAAGGCCTTGGCGAGGACGGCGGCGAGTCGGAAGCTGCGGTCGATGAACTGCGCGCCAATCGCGACGCCGCGCGTCATGATCTTGCGCGGGCGCGGGTTGCGCTGCGCCGCGCCGAGACCGCGCTGGAGCGCACGGACGTCAGGGCGCCGTTCGCGGGGCGTATCGTCGCGCGCCAGATCGATGTTGGCGAGTATGTGAATGCCGGCGGCGCGATTGCGCGTCTCGTCAACACCGAGGACCTTGAAGTTACCGCGCGCGCTGCCGACGCCCTTCTCTCCAGCGTTTCTCCCGGCGACGTCATCGCGGTGAACAATGGCGGCGCATCGGTGCAGGCTGAAGTGCGCGCTGTCGTCCCCGTCGGCGACGAGGCAAGCCGCACGCTGGAGGTTCGCCTCGGCTTGCCGAAGACGGACTGGCGCGTCGGATCGGCTGTCGAAGTGCGCCTGCCGCGCACGGCGCCAAGGCGGGTCATTGCTGTCCACCGCGACGCGCTGATCTTGCGCGCGGAGCGGGTCAGCGTCTTCGTTATCGGAGCCGACGACGCCGCAAAACAGGTCGATGTCGAGTTGGGGGCAGCCGATGGCGACCTCATCGAAGTCATCGGCGCGGTCAAGGCCGGCGACCGCATCGTCATCCGCGGCGGCGAACGCTTGCGCGACGGGCAAAAAGTGCTGGTGCAAGCGGCGGCCGGCGGCGTGGTGAGCTGACGGCTTACTCCCCCTCGCCAAACTTGTCGGCGACCAGCTTTGCGAGCGTGTCGATCGCGTCGGCTGCCTGTGGTCCTGTCGCGGTGATCGTCACGCTCGAACCGATGCCGGCGCCGAGCAGCATGAGGCCCATGATCGAGCGGGCGCCGACGGTTATGCCGTCTTTCGAGACGCGCACCACGGCGTCGAACGATCCGGCAACGGCGGCAAGTTTTGCCGAAGCGCGCGCATGAAGGCCGCGCCGGTTGACGATCGGCGCGACGACCGAGAGCTCGCAGGAATTATCGCGGCTATCGACGGCCATGCGCGAGATACCGGGGCGGCCTCACTCGCGCGTCCCCGCCAGGACCCAGGAGGCGACATTGATGTATTTGCGCCCGGCCTCGTGCGCGAGCGCAACTGCCTCCTTCAGCGTGCGATCGCCGCGAATGGACGCGAGCTTGATCAACATGGGCAGATTGACGCCGGCGATCACCTCGGCATTCGCGCGGCTCATGACGGAGATCGCAAGATTAGACGGCGTGCCGCCGAACATATCGGTCAAGATGATAACGCCGCTGCCGGAATCGACACGCCGCGCCGCGGTCAGGATGTCCTCGCGGCGCTGCTCCATATCGTCATCGGCAGCGATTGAAACGGTCTCGACATGCGTCTGCGGACCGACGACATGCTCGGTTGCCGCGACAAAATCTTCCGCCAGTCGTCCGTGAGTGACGATCACAAGACCGATCATGCCGGCGAACACCCTCTAGTTTTTTCCGCTATCCTGCGAGTTTGGCGCATTTTGTCCACACAAAACTTGACGAACGATAACACGCAGCCGGTGCGCGCCCGTCGCTTCGGCGCCGGCCCATAGAAACGGGACCATCGGCAAAGAAAGCCCGTCCGCGAGAGCCAAGGCGCATGGCTCACCGACGCGTTCATGCGTCCCGTCAAGATCGATCGCAAGCAGCAGCGGAATTGCGGGGCGCGACCGGATCGGCGCAGGACCGTGACCGCGCACTTCAATGAGACCGTTTAGCAGCACAGGCGCCGACGCGACTGCGCCCCCGGCGTGCGGCTCAACAATCACGGAGTCATCCGCAACCAGCGCTGTCCGCCGGAAGGGGCACCCTTCTGTAGCGGACAAGGCGAGCGATGATTTGCCCGACCCTGACGGCCCCATAATCAGAATACCGGCGAGCGGCCCATCGGCGTCAATCGCCAGCGCGATCGCTGTCGCATGAAGGAAAGAATTCGACGGTGCAGTCATTTTGCACTCTGATCCAGCCGCCGCAGGCTTTTCCCGAACCATTGCAAAAAAGGAAATCGTCACGCCGCCGGCAATTCAACGACGAAGCGCGCGCCTTTGGACTCACCTTTTTCGCCAGCCCGGTTTTCAGCCCAGATCACCCCGTCATGACTGACAACGATTTGTCGCGAGATGGCGAGGCCGAGACCGTAATTATTGCCAAACGCCGCGCCTTGCGGCCGCTTGGTATAAAAACGCGAAAACACTTTTTCGAGCGCGTCGGCCGGTATGCCGGGGCCGTCGTCATCGACGATGACCTGAATAACCCGGTCGCGTTCGGATGGCGGCGAGAGATAAACGCGCACCTGCCCGCCCGGCGGCGAAAATGAGCGCGCGTTATCGATCAGGTTGCGGAACACCTGGCCGAGTGCGGTCGCGTTGCCGAACAGATAAACCGGAGCGCCGGACGGATCGAACGCGACGCGCGCCTCGTGTTCTTTGCCGGTCATGCGATAAAGATCGGCGATATCGGTCAACAATTTCCTGAGGTCGACCGCTTCGCGCGCCTCACGCGCCAGTTCGGCGTCGAGGCGCGAGGCATTCGAGATGTCGGTAATCAATCGGTCCATGCGCGCGACGTCTTTCTTGATCACGCCCATCAGCTTCTCGCGCGCTTCGGGTTTCGTGGCGATTTCGAGCGTTTCGGCAGCGCTGCGGATCGATGTCAGCGGATTTTTCAACTCGTGCGACACATCGGCGGCGAAACTCTCAATTGCTTCGATCCGCGCATAGATCGCTTGCGTCATCGACCTTAGCGAGCCTGACAGCTCGCCGATTTCATCCTTGCGCTGCGTGAAGTCGGGAATGCGCGCGCGCCCGGCTGCCGCGATCCCTTCGCGCACGCGGTCAGCCGCGACCGCCAGCTGGCGGATCGGCTGGGCGATTGTCGCGGTCAACAATAACGATGACAGGATCGCAGCCGCGCATGCCAGACCAAAGAATGGCAAAATCGCGAGGCGCGCTTCGGATACGAGGTCTTCAATGCCGCCAATCTCGGCAGTAACGACACCATAAATCGCCTGTACGCGCCGGACCGGCACCGACACCGACGCGACGAGTTCGCCATCTTCATTAAATCGCACTGACGCCGCGCCCGGGTCGTCGGCAAACGGCGACGACGCCAGCGCTTCGTTCAGCTCAGCCTCGATTGTGCGCTGCGCGGCGCTGCGCCGGAACCCGCCTGTCATAAAGCGTTTGAGAAACGTCTCCGCCGTGCGCGCGACCCGCCACAGCGCATTGTCGGCGCTTGCATCTTCGACTGGCGCAAGCTGCTCGATGACGATCTCGTCCTCGCGCAACATGACATCGTCGATCAGGAGTTCTGCCGCGTCGCTGACCGCTGGCGTCGCATTCGTCTGCGGCGCGGCAAAGATGCGCACGCGCCCCTCGAAACTGTCCCAGACGCGATTGAACACCTCGTTCACATCGCGTTGCGAAAGCGTCAATCCGCAGACCGTCGCGCCAATCGCGGCGGCATCGTCGGCAAAGACCGGCGCGCATTCGCTTTCATTGATCGCAACTTGCGCCAGCACATCGGCAAACAACTGCGCTTGCGCGCGCACGCCCTGAAGTTTTGCCGCAACGAGGCCGTCGCGATATTGTGTAACGCCGAGCGAGCCGACGAGAAGGATGACAAGCCCGGTCAGATTGGCGAGCACGATCGTCAGCGTCAGCCGCGAAACGGCGACGCCTGGCTGGAGCCGGCGATTGGCCCGCCGCGGACGTTTGGCCGCCCCCTCGGACATTGGCGCGATCAGCTCTCCTTGTATTTGTAGCCGACGCCATAAAGCGTTTCGACCGCATCGAACTCTGGATCGACAACGCGGAATTTCTTGCGGATGCGCTTGATGTGACTGTCGATTGTCCGGTCATCGACGTAAACCTGATCGTCATAGGCCGCATCCATCAGCGAGTCGCGGCTTTTGACGAAACCGGGGCGCTGCGCCAGCGCTTCGAGGATCAAGAACTCGGTAACCGTCAGCGTGACGGCGTCGCCTTTCCAGACGCACGCGTGACGCATCGGGTCGAGCGTCAGGCTGGTGCGGCGGATGATCTGTTTTTCTTCTTCTTTGGTCGGCGATGGCGCCGCATTGCGCCGGCGCAAAACCGCCTTCACCCGCTCCAGCAGCAAGCGCTGCGAGAATGGTTTTTTTACGTAATCGTCCGCGCCCATCGTGAGGCCAAGCACCTCGTCGATTTCTTCGTCTTTTGACGTGAGGAAGATGAGCGGCAAGTCCGATGCCTGGCGAAGGCGGCGCAGCAACTCCATGCCGTCCATGGTCGGCATCTTGATGTCGGAGATAATGAGGTCGGGCGGCGTCGCAGTGATGTCTGACAAGGCCGAAGCCCCGTCCTCGAAGGTCTTGACCGTGTGCCCTTCCGCTTCCAGCGCCATAGAGACCGAAGTCAGAATGTTCGCGTCGTCGTCTACCAGCGCTATCGTTGCCATGGGAGGCCTTCCTCGTCGTTTGATGCGCCGCACCCTAGCGGCGTTCGCCGGGCGCTACAAAGGCGCCCGCAAGGCCTTATTGTGTCGCGCCAGCTTCAGCCGCGACCGCGTCGATGACGGCGGCCAGCGCAAAGTCCTTGTCCGTCAGTCCGCCAGCGTCATGGGTCGTCAGGACAATGTCGACCCGGTTCCAGACATTCGACCATTCCGGGTGATGATCGGCCTTCTCGGCGGCAAGGGCGATGCGGGTCATGAACCCAAACGCGGCGTTGAAGTCGGCAAAAGTCAGCCGCCGCGAGATTGACGGCGCTGCTGAGCTTAGCGCCCAGCGCGGCAAGACTTTAAGGCTGGCGTCGATGGCGGCTTTGTCGAGCGCGGCAGCGCGCATGGGGACCTCACAGTTTGGCGGGGCTTTGAGGTACCACGCGTTGGCGCACCGCGCCACGACTGGCCTTCCGAGCCGGAGCCCTTCAACTGCACTGCCTTGCAACGCACCGGGGAACCAGCCGATGCTTCCGGGCTCAATTCACTGGAGGGGCGCAACCCGTGTCAGACCTGTTCCGGCGCAAGCCGATCGACCAGCTTATCGATCCGATGGCGCCCGACCGGCTGCGCCCCAGCCTGTCGGCCTGGCACCTTGTATTGCTCGGCGTCGGGGCAATTGTAGGCACTGGCATTTACACATTGGTCGGGGTGGGCGCCGAGCGCGCGGGACCCGCCGTGATCTTGTCGTTTGGCGTCGCCGGACTTGTGTGCGCGTTCGCGGCGCTCGCCTATTCTGAACTGGCAACGATGATGCCAGCGTCTGGCAGCGCTTACACGTATTCCTATGCGTCGATGGGCGAACTTGTCGCGTGGCTCGTCGGCTGGGCGCTCATTCTTGAGTATTCTGTCGTTTGCTCCGCGGTGGCTGTCGGGTGGTCGGGTTACGCGGTCGGCTTTCTGCAAGGCATCGGCATCGAGCTTCCCGCGCTGCTAAAAGCGGGGCCGAGCGGCGGCGGCCTTGTCAACCTTCCGGCTGTGGTCATTGTCGCAGCGGTGACCGGCATCTTGCTGGTCGGCATTCGCGAAAGCGCCAATCTCAATGGCGCGCTGGTGCTCATCAAAATCGCCGCGCTGGCTGTGTTCGTTGCTCTGGCTCTGCCTGCGTTCAACGCCGCAAATTTCGATCCGTTCTCGCCGTTCGGTTTTGCAGCGCACGTGGACGAGACCGGCGCCAATCGCGGCGTCATGTCGGCTGCGGCGATTATCTTTTTTGCGTTTTACGGCTTCGACGCCGTATCGACGGCAGCCGAGGAGACCAAGGACCCCGGCCGTAATCTGTCGATCGGCATCATCGGATCGATGCTCATCTGCACCGTCATTTACATGACGGTCGCTGCCGTTGCCGTCGGCGCCCTGCCCTATGGCGAATTCGCCGCAAGCGGCGAGCCGCTGGCTCACATCCTGAGGGCGCTCGGCCATGGCGGGGCTGCCGCGGCAATCGCGGCAGCCGCAGTCATTGCATTGCCGACGGTCATCCTCGCCTTCATGTACGGCCAAAGCCGCATCTTTTTCGTCATGGCGCGCGACGGCTTGCTGCCGCGCCGGTTTGGCACTGTCGATAAAAAGAGCGGCGCACCGGTCGCGATGACAATCCTGACCGGCGTCGTGTGCGCCGCGCTCGCGGGCGTCTTGCCGTTGGCGACCATCGCTGAACTCGCGAATGCCGGAACGCTTGCCGCCTTCATTGCGACGGCGCTTGCACTGATCATCCTGCGCGTGCGCGAGCCCAACCGCGCGCGCCCATTTAAAGCGCCCTTCGGAATCGCGGTGGCGATAGGCGCCATCGCCGGCTGCCTCTATCTGTTTTTCAGCCTGCCGTTCGCGACGCAGCAACGATTTGTCATCTGGATGGCAGTCGGGCTGGTAGTCTATTTCGTCTTCAGCCGGCGGTCGAGCGCGCTCGCAGGATGACTTTTCTGCCGCAACCGTCGCGGG